>CANQLY010000037.1 GCA_947624795.1 uncultured Marinospirillum sp. | reverse complement strand
GTTAGTGCCGGTGTTATTCACCTAGAAATACCTTTAAATCAACTGGCTGAAGAAATGTTAAAAATTTTACAACTTAAGCCTGCGACTTATTTGGCACTATTGCAATGAAGCAGTCGGTGGATGCTAATGCCTTGGCTGCTATTAAGCTTAAGGTCTATAACCATTGCGGTTTACTTTTAGAGGGCATAGCAGAAGAGCGCTTACGTAAAGCCGTCTATGCTAATTTAAAGGTAACCGCTTGTGATAATTTAGCAAGTTATTACCAATTACTAAGCAGCAACCCTAAAGTGCTTGACCAGTTAGTTGGCCAGTTAACAGTCAATGAAACGTATTTTTTTCGTGAACCTGAGCAAATACGGCTGCTTGTTAAAAATATTTTACCCCAAATTTTAGCTAATAAAGCCCCCGGTGCACCCGTGCGTTTACTCAGTGCAGGGTGTTCTTCAGGTGAAGAGCCTTACAGCCTTGCCATTGCTTTGCGTGAAGCTTTAGGGGCTACTGCTGCCAGTCGTATACACATTGATGCCGGTGATTTAGATTATGAAATTCTAAAAAAAGCTGAAACAGGCCTCTATTCAGATTTTTCTTTTCGAGGTGTGGATGCCGGTTTACGTAGGCGCTATTTTAAACTACAAACACGTGGCCAGCAGCTAGTATCAGAAATACGTCAGCAGGTAAATTTTCATCAGCTTAATTTGTTAGCCCCTGTTTTTCCTAGGCAGCTGAATCATTACGATATTATTTTTTTTCGGAATGTCTCCATTTATTTTGATTTAGAAACCCGCCTAATTATTCAAAAAAAGTTTTATGAATTAATGAATGAGGATGCCGTGTTGCTATTGGGGGGATCAGAAACCCTAGGTAATGACTTGGGCGTTTTTGAATTGGTTGAACAAAAAAACCAGTACTATTTTATTAAAGGTGAGGCTTATCATCCAGACAGCCATTTGAAACCTGATTTAAGCAACCAGCCAACTAGCCAGCCAATGAGTGCTAAGTCGGTGTTAAGTCCTGCCTTACCTTCCTTAGTTGCTACGGGTGCTTTACCTGATCTTAAAAATATTCAGCAACTAATCATTGATGGTAAGCAAGCACGCGCTTTACAACTGTTAGACGTGTTACTTGCAAGTAATCATGGTGGGGCTTCTCAGCAAGCAGCTAACCTATTAAAAAGCTGGGTATTGCTTAATAACCAAGAGTTTGAATTAGCTAAAGTTTTACTTGATGCACTGATTGAGCTTGATCCTTGGTCGGTTGATGCTTTGCTGATGAAGGGCTTGAGTTGTAAGTGGCAACAACAAATTGATGATGCTATTCAGTGGTTTAAAAAATTAGTTTATAGTTGCCCAGAATGCTGGCCTGCCCATTACTTTTTAGCAGACATGCATCGCCACGAACAAAGCTCTGAGCCAGCCATTCGTTCGTATCAAACGGTGTTACGTATTTTAAACGCTAACCCTTTTGCGGCAGATTGTACCCAATGGATTCCCATCGCTTTGCCAGCTGGGCATGCTATGTTTCTTAGTCGGCGCCATTTGCAGCAGTTAACGGCTAGCCTAAGCCTGTAGTAACTGACTTACTCGCTAATTAATTAGCAATAAATGAGGTAGTTATGGCCTTAGATATTAAAAAATTCATTGCCCGTTTTGTTGAAGAAGCTAAAGACCATTTAAACCGTTTAACCCAAGGGCTTGCGGCCTTAGAACAAGGCATGGATGCTGAGCTTATTAATGGCTTATTTCGTTCAGCGCACACCTTAAAAGGCTCGTCTAGAATGCTAAAGCTTGAGCCTATAACGCAAGTGGCGCACAGCTTAGAAGACCTACTAAGTGCTTTGCGTGACCAGCATTTAACCATTGGCTCCCAAGTTAGTGGCCTGCTTTACCAAGGTGTTGATGCCTTAACGGATCAAATTGATGCCTTGGCTGATAATGGGCAAGCTATTGCCTTAACAGATCAGCAGCTTGCACTGTGTAATTACATGAGTCAGGTTGCCAAGGATCCAAGTTTACTTAGCGCTGCTGAACTTGAATTAAAAGCGCCAGAACAAAACGTGCCGCCTTTACCACCAAGCGAAGACAGTAATGATAATAAAGAAAGTAGTGTAGAAAATAAGGACGATAACAATAAAAAGGCAAACCCTGTTTTAAAAACGTCAGGTACTGTACGGATTAATTTAAATAAGTTAGAAGAGCTGATAAAGCTTATGGGTGAGCTGGTTTCAAGCCATGCTGGAATGCGAGAGCTTGTTGCTACGGCGCGTCAGTTAGAACAGCAATTAGAAAAAGATCAGCCTGATTTATCGGCTATACCACAATTTTCGCAAGGTTTTCGTGAAGCGGTGCTTTCACAAGAAAGTTTAATGCAAGAGTTGCACGATAAAACGTTGCAGATGCGTATGCTGCCGCTAGGTGTGGTGCTTGATTCTGCGGCAAGGTTAATAAGAGAGATGGCACGCTCTTTAGGTAAGCAAGTTGAGTGCCGTATTCAGGGAAGTGAAATAGAGCTAGATAGGCAAATGATAGACCAGTTAGCCGACCCTGTTATTCATTTGCTGCGTAATGCTTTAGATCATGGCATTGAAAGCCCTGCCCAGCGAAAAAAGCAAGGCAAACCACCCCAAGGGTTAGTGCAAATAACAGTGCGCCAAGATGGTGGCTGGGTGGTGCTTGAGGTGAGTGATGATGGTGCAGGTTTGTCTTTAGACGCCATTCGCGATAAGGCTTTAAAAAAAGGTTTGGTTACGCTAACAGAATTAGCTGAAATGAGTGACCAAGAAATAACCGATTTAATTTTTCAGCCAGGTTTTTCTACTAGCGCACTAGTCACCGATGTTTCTGGCCGTGGCGTGGGTATGGATGTTGTTAAACGCTCGATTGTTGATGATTTACAAGGCGTTATTAGCCTGCACACACGCCAGAATGAAGGCACCTGTTTTACACTGCGCCTCCCACTTTCTTTGGCTAAGATGCGTGTATTGCTGATTCGTGCAGCAGGCTATGAATTAGGCTTTACAGCACAATACATTGCTGAATTGTTGACTGTGCCAGATGCTTCTTTAATTCAAGTGGCTGATCGTAATGCTGTTATTATTCGCAATGAGTTTGTACCAGTATTAAAACTGGCTGATTTAATTGCTTTGCCTGAATCTGCTGCATTTGCTGGGCAGCTTTTAAAGCCTAAGCACAAAGATTTGTTGCTGCTAGTTATTCAGGTACACAATGAAAAGCTGGCGCTGATTATTGATGAATTAGTGGATGAGCGGGATTTGGTTATAAAGCAACTACCCGAGCATTTGCAGGGCAATATGCTTATTTCTGGTATGGTGACTACTGGGCATAAGTCATTGACCAGCATTTTGCATGCGCCTTATTTATTAGAGAAAGCCCGTAAAGTTCGGGGGGGTGTTAGCCAGCATTTAGGTGCTGTCACTAAGCAAGCCCGTAAACGAGTTTTGGTGGTTGATGATTCATTAAACACACGAGAAATTGAGCGGGATGTATTAGAAGCTTGGGGTTATCAGGTAACCTTGGCTGAACATGGGCAAGAGGGCTTAGATAAAGCCCGTGCCGAAGTGTTTGATGCTGTATTGACGGATGTTGAAATGCCTATAATGGATGGCTTTACTTTAACGGCTTGCTTGCGTAAAGAAGCCGCTTATAAAAACACCCCCATTATTATTATTACTTCCCGAGAAAAAGAAAGTGATCGGCAAAGGGGGATTGATGTGGGTGCAGATGCCTACATTGTAAAAGGCAGTTTTGATCAGAATAGCTTGGTTGATACTTTGAAAATTTTGCTAGACTAAGGCAAACGTTAATTAGTAAATAAATAAATAAATAGGGCGAATATGCAGATTTTAGTGGTGGATGATGATGCGTTTGCAGGTGAAATGATAGCCGCTGTTTTAGAAAGCCAAGGTTATCAGGTATTTCAAACAGAAAATGCGATTGATGCGCTGGCGCTATTGGGTGAACAAGCCGGTATAGCATTGATTATTAGTGATATGAATATGCCTTTTTTAACGGGTGTTGAGCTTTATCGTGAGCTTAAAAGCCAAGGCAGTAAACTCCCTTTTATCTTGCTTACCGGTGATAATCCTCAGGTGGCTTGGGCAGAAGAGCCTGCTATTGATGCCTGCATCATGAAGGATTTTAGTATGGAAGAAACCTTACCTGCTACCATTGCTAAAGTAATGGCCACCTACAGCTAATGAAACCAATTTATGGGGGAGTAATTCATACATGAGTATGAACAAGCCATCGTTACAAGAAAAAATAGCCCGCTTAAGGGTCAGTTTTGTTGAACAGCTGCCTAAACGGTTAGAAGATGCTTATAAACATTTGAATTTGTTAAAATCTGACACAGAAATGAACCGTGTGGTGGCGATTGAATTGCACCGTGCATTTCATAGTTTAAAGGGGACGGGCAAGTCGTTTGGTTTTATTGATTTAGCCAATATTGCTGATAAAGCAGAAACTTATATGCAGCAGTTCATTGATTTACCAGACTATTGCACCCCCTCAGGTTGGCCTGAAGTGTTGGTTGATTTAATGCATCAAATGGCGGCGCAAGTACAAATTCTTGTTTATGCTGATTTAAAGCAGAATGTACTGTTAGATTCACCCTACTTTAATCTTGAAGACGTGACGGATGTGCAGTCGTGCCCTAGTGGCAATCCTTTGATTTATATTTGTGATGATGAGCCTGACCAAGTGGATCACTTAGCTTATCAGCTCAGCTGCTTTGGTTATCGCATCAAGCATTTCACCGATATTAATGCATTTCACCAAGCAGTATTAAAAAAACGCCCTGATGCGGTGGTGATGGATGTTTTTTTCCCGCACAGCCGCACAGCAGGTACAGATGAGCTAGCAAGTTTAAAAGCAATAACAGGGCAGCATTTGCCTTCAATTGTTTTGTCGGGTAGGGACGATTTTGAAGCGCGACTGAGTGCTGTTAGGGCAGGTTGTTCTGCCTATTTTTTAAAGCCAGCCAAGCCTTTAGATTTAGCGGCAGCCCTTGATGATTTAATGTGTGATAAGCAAGATGAGCCTTTTCGTATACTGCTTGTTGATGATGAGCGCGAGGTGGCAGAATACCATAGCCTTATTTTAGAAGAAGCAGGCATGGTTGTTTATCAAACCAATAAACCTGCAATGATTCTTGAGGCTTTAAGAAGTTTTAATCCCGATTTGGTTTTAGCTGACATGTACATGCCGGTGTGCGATGGTGTGGAAATGGCTTCAATTATTCGTCAAGTGTCAGAATACGTTGGTTTGCCGATTATGTTTTTATCCAGCGAAACCAACCGCAAAAAACAGTTCACTGCCATGCAGGTGGGTGTTGAGGGCTTTATTACTAAGCCTGTTATTCCTGAAGAACTGGTGGCTTCGGTGGCGTTGCGTGCCGAGCGTATGCGTACTTTGCGTAGCCTAATGGCTAAAGATAGCTTAACGGGCTTATATAATCACACGACTACCACTGAAATGATGACGGCAGCTTTGGTTCATGCCATGCGGCAGCAAGAAGATTTGGCGGTGGTGATGATTGACTTAGATAAGTTTAAAACAGTGAATGATACTTATGGCCACATGGCTGGCGATCAGGTCATTGTAGCCATTGCACGTTTATTAAAAAATCGCTTAAGAGCAACCGATGTCATTGGTCGTTATGGCGGTGAAGAGTTTGCTTTATTGCTTAAAGACATTAGGCCTGAAAAAGCGCTGCGATTAGTGAATGAGTTACGAGAAGACTTTTCAAAAATTATTTTTAATGCAGGTAATGCTAAGTTTAAAGTAACGTTTAGTGCTGGAATTAGTTTATATCCTGATTATAATCGTCCAGAAGATTTGCGTATGGCAGCTGATGCAGCACTTTATAAAGCAAAAGAGCTAGGGCGTAACCAAGTGGTAGTCAGTGATGTGAGTAAGGTTCACGAATGATTCAAGGCCAAGAAAGTCAGCTAGACCAGCTGTTAGCCGAGCGTGATAATAATTCACAAACCATTATTAATGTTGATGAGCCAGTAATTAAGCTGGTTGTTTTTAAGTTAGCAGCGCAATGTTTTGCTTTTTTAGGCACAGGCATTATTGAAGTTATTTCAGGCGATGAAAAGGTTTATTTTTTACCTGGCATGCCAGCCTCTGTTGAGGGGGTTATCAATGTTCGTGGCGACATTGAATCGGTTATTTCTTTGCAGTCGTTATTAAATTTAAGCAGTGCCTTTGATAACAATACCCTTAATTCAACAGCGGTTGCCCATTCATCTATTTTGTTAGGTCGGGGGCAATTGCTTAAAGGTAAACCGATGCGCAGTGGTTTAAGGGTAGATCAATTAATAGACGTGGTTGATGTGCCTGCCAGTGATTTACAGCAGCCACCCGATGCCTTACCTGAGCATTGGCGGCCATTTGTACTCAATTTGTTGGTTTTTAATGGCTTGCCAGTCACGGTGTTAGACATTGATGCAGTGTTTGCTACTTGGTTAAAAGAGCAGGACTAGTGGGCAATAATAAGATAAAAAAATTACCCTTGGTTATTTTTAAGCAGTCAGTTTTCAAACAACAAAGCCAATGGTTTGCATTAGAAGCCAGCTTTGTTCAAGGGCAGGGCAGAACTGAGTTTTTAGCAGCCGATGCTTTGTTGCTGCCTTTTAGTCAGCTATTAACCTCTAAATTGATCCCTAAACCTCTACCGATTAATAACACTAAGCATTGGTTAGCGTTAGCGGGTGGCCAGTTAGGTGGGGTAAGTGGTGATAAAAGCTGGTTATTAGGCATTGAAGGTGAGGCGGAGTTGGTGGTGCTGCCAAAAGAGCAAATACACCCCTTGCCCCCTTTGTTGCTGGCTTGTCGCACCTGTCCAGCCCTACAAGCCGTTGCTTGGTATCAGCAACGGCTGGTAAGTTTAATTGATGCTAGGGTGTTGTTAACCCTTGCACCCCCACTGCTAGCTTCTCTAATTCCTGATGTAAATCGGGTCGAGTTATAGCCAATCCTTGCCAGCTAGCGCCTGTTTTTAATGCTTCAAGTTTAGCTTCTAGTTGTTGGGCCGTTTGTGCCTGTAGGCGAAAGCGGTAACCTTCCTCTAGTAACTTTAACTTCAGCTGCTGAGCTTGGTTATAAGCCGGTGTTTCTGGTTCTACTGCCCATTCTTTATCAATGCTTTGAATTAAAGCCGCTAACTGCTTGGGTTCTTTAGCAAAGGCTGCTGGGTAACTGCTGGCTAAGACTAAGTAGTTATAAATACTGTGCAGTACTGGTTGGCCTATCAAGCTGCCACCATTTTTTTGCCAGTCTTTTAAGCTGTTTACGTTACTTTGCATTTGGCTGGCTAGTTGTTCATGCTGGTTTAATTGTTCAAGCACAACGGCTGTTTGTAGTTGCGTTTGAATTAATTGGCTTAAACGCCCTGCCTCATCAAAACCATACCTTAAATCATTTACTTTTAAGTCATTTAACAATTGCTGGCGCTTATTTAACCAAGTAAGTTTTTCTTCTGGTTTTTCAACTAATTGTGCTAAGAAGCCATAGCTTTGTAACTTTAAGCGTTCAGGTGAAAAGCTAGACAATTGCCCTTTTTTAAAAGGAATGGCTGTTAGGTTAGGTAGCTGTTGCAATACTTCTTTAAAACCCGTTTCAGCAGGTGCGTTATTGCCTAACTTAAAGTTTAAATACGCTTGGCTAAACAAGGTTTTGGTTAAGTTGACCCCACTTAGCGTGTGATTGGCTAACAGGGTTTGGTAGTGCTTAAGCGCCAGTGGAAAGTTTTTAGCTTGTAGGGCATAAAAACCTGCTTTCTCTAGGCTAATCAGCTGGTTTTCTTTGTTAACTGTGGGTTGTTGGCTAATGGTTAATGCTTGTTCTGCTTGTTGTGAAGCGGCTTTCATGCGGTTGCTGTAAAACAAGCTTCTGGCAAGCTGCCAACGGGTTAATAGTTCTTCTTCGTTGCTTAAAAAAGGTTGTTGTAAGCGCAGTGCAAAAAACTCACTGGCTAAACCGTAGTTACGCACACTTAAATGCAATTGCCCTAGGTTGTTTAATAATGCTGCTTGCGTGCGGTGGTTATTCCAAGCAAGGTCTAACCCTAGCATGTAGTGGTAATGTGCTTGTTGGTAATGGTTTTTGTTGTGGCTGTAGCCGTCTTGGGTGGCTAATACAAGGCGGTGGTAAAGTCCACCCGTAAGTAAGTCGGCTGCTCCACGGTTTAAGCCCTTGGGCTGGTAAGATTGTAAGGCTTTGGCTAACTCCTCTAGGCGCTCAACGCTAGGATTAGGGTTTTTTAGCAGCTCTAAGGTGGTCATTACCACTGGGTCATTTTTATCCACTAACTCTTCAGCAATCAGCTGTTTTAGCAAAAGTTCCATGCGTGGTTGTAAGCTAGTATCTAGCTGCAAGCCAATATTAATGAGTTGATAAATAGCTTCAGGGTCGGTTGTTTGCCTTATTAGTGCATAAAAGCTGTTCAAGGCAGTTAAGTTATCGTGTTGCGCTAAACTGCCATAAGCACGGTTAAGGTTAATGCTGGCATAGTATTCTGCCGTTTGGGCAAAGCCTGGGTCACTTAACTGGGTATGGGTAAGCCAGTGGCGTGAAATAAGCTCCATAAAGTCATATTTTTCAGCCAAGCCTGTCATTTGAATGGCTCTTAGGTGTGCTAAACGTCGCAGTTGGGCATCGTCTTTTACAGGTTGTAGGCGTTGGCTCATGCTTGTAAAGTAGCGGCGCTCTTCGTTTAATTCAGTGGCTGCAATCAGCTTTAATAGATCAGCTTCGTTACGAAGCAGTACCTGAATGCGCGTATCGGTACTGTTATTGGCTGCCTGCTCTAAACGTTCTTGCCGCACTTGGGGCGTAATGTTTAGATTAGGCTGGTGCAATACTTTAAGCCATTGAAAAGCATAAAATAGCCGTGCTTCGGTTGATATTTCTTCTAAATTTAAAGCCCTGTTAAATAAAACTTCTTGCACTGCAGGCTGGTTTGCCGCCAGTGCATTGGCAAGCTCTAGTTGCAAATAAGTTTGCAAAGGGTGCAGGCTGTTGTTAGTTGACTGGGTTAGTTCGTTAATGTGAGTCAGTGTACTGATGGAGGTTTCAGGTTTTTTTGCTAAAAAGTTAATCCACGCATTAAATAGGGTTCTGTTTTGTGGGTTTTTTACTGTTGTGGCCAGTTTTTGCTGTTCTTTTTGTAATTCCTGACGAAAGCTTGCAGTTACAATGCCTTGGGGTTGAAGGCTTTGCTTGGCTTGTAGTTCCAGCAAAATGGCTAGGTTATTAAAAAACTCAGTTAATTCAGCATCACCTTGGTAGGCTGTTGCTAATTGTTTTACATAATAACTTGCGGCAGTAAATTCATTTAAGGCTAGGTGATTGCTTAATAAGCGTTCTAGCATGGCTTGGCTATTTTGTTGTTCTCTGTAGCGCAGGGTGTTTAATAAAAGTAAACGCTCTTCATAGCTGCTGGCTTGGGCATGGGCAAGGTTAATGTCTTGGCTTTGCCACTGGGCAGGCACTTGGCCGGTAATTGGCATGCTGTAGTTATCAAGCGAGCCTTCAAAAGCACAGGTCATGTAAATTTTTTGATCGGTTAATGCAGGAAAACTGCAATTTTGTGCAACCGAGGTTAGCTGCTCTGGTAAGTGCTTTTTACTGGTGTCTAAAGCCTGCTCAAAAGGTAGGCGAAATAAAACACTGTGGTCTTGTGCGTCTATTTTTTGGTCGTTGTTGGTGTCGTTCAGGTAGTGACTGAAATAAATAAACGCTTGCTGGTTATCAAAGCGTGCAAAGCTGCTGTTACCCGGTAAATCTAACTGAATGGGGCCAATTTCTTGCTGGTTTTCTTGGTTATAAAGGTACAGCCCGCTTTCTTTGGTGGCGGTTTTTTCGTGGTTGTAAACTAGCCACTGGCCATTAGCGCTGGCAGCTGGGGCTGATAACTGCCCTGTAACAAGCACTTGGCTGGTATTATCTATTAATGAATGGGTTACTAGCTCAGTCGTGGTTTGATTAGCCCCTTGCCTTAAATAGCCAAGTTGCTGATTGTTAATCCAAAAAGGTTGCCATTCACGGCTACCACTTTTTGTTATGCAGTGTAGCTTGCCTTCGTTTAATGGCAATAAACACACATCACCTAGCGCATCAAACCGAAATAAGGTTAAAGCAAGCTGGCTTCTATCGGGTGCAAGCGCTGGGTCTTTGCTGTCATAGTCTTCGGGCAAAATATTAGTAGTAATGCCGGTGGTTAGTGATTGTTTGACTAAGCCTGACAAGAGGTTTTGATAGCGAGTGTAAAAGATAAACTCATTATCAGTGTCGATAACTGCTTGGTAGTTATCATTGGGCCCCACCGTTACTTTTTCTAAGGGCATAATGCGGTTATTGCGCCAATCAATATTGGCAGCAGCTAATTGACCTGCTTGCGCTGCAATAACACCAAAAGCGACTAGAAGCGGTACTAGCTTTAGTGGTGTGCGTTTGTTTTTTGTGGGTGCTTTTGATTTAGAGGGTTTTTTATTTAATTGCATGGCATTAGGCTCTAAAGGTATCAACTTTTTTTTAAACATGCTTGTTACCTTTCTTGATTATTTTCTGACTGATTAGGTGCTGCATATTCTGCATTTAATGCACGGAATCCGGTTTGTTCATCTAGCTGTTCACTAATGCCTGAATAGGGTTCAGATCCTTTTTTAATGGCCTGTGTATTTAAGCGTGTTTCAAGCTCTGGCCATTCACCTGCAGCATCGGCTTCCATAAGGGTGTGGCGGTCAACTAAATAAACATCGGGCACTAGGCTATTTAATAAGCCTGAGCAGCCGGTGAGGGTAACGCTAAACAAACAAATTGCAGATAAACGTAGCAGCATGGTTTTACTCCAAGGGTAACTGATCGGGTAATAATAAAGCTTCTTCACCAAAACGCTCAATAATAGGGCTAAGTGGTAAACCGTGGGCACGCAGTGGCTTATCAAATAAAGACAAGCTAAAGGTTAAATCCATTAATCCATTTTGCATCACGGCACTTATCCATTGTGGGTGTGCAAGGCGCAGTGCAGATCGTACAGTGTTAATTTGTGCATCTAGGTATTCAGGGTCAACCAATTCAAGCAGTTGCAGTAGTTGGCTGCGGGTAATGTCGCTAATGTCCATGCGCCCCTCTAATAGCCTTTGGTTAAAATCAAATTCTAATGCGGTGCGAAGGCTAATGGGTGCATAGTCACTGGTGGCTTTTTTGGGTAACAACAAGCGAAGGTCTAACTGGCTAATGCGGCTAAGTAAACCTAAGCGCCAAGCATTGGGGGTGATATCTAGGTAAAAGTTTCCAGCTAAATTGCCTGCAAATAACTGTAAATTTAGTTGTGGCAGCTCAATTAAGTTTTGCCTTATGTTAAACATGGCTTGCAGGGGACCCACTTCAAGCTCGCCTAGCGTTAGCTTTTTAAAGGTAAAACCTTTTTTACCTGCCAAGTAGGGTTCAATTTGATTAAAGTCGACCCGTTCAAATGCATCGGATTTAAGTAAATAAAAGAAACCCAGTTTATTTTCAGGGCTTAATCGTAATTCCTCATTAATAGCAAGGATGCCTTGCAGCCCTTCTAGGTTTAAATCGTTTTGTACTAATGAAAAATCATCAAATTCTAACTGTGCTTGCAAAGACAGCTGCTTGCCTTCGTTTAATATTACCTGCCAAGGCAGGCTTAGGCTGCCTGTGGTGGTTAGGTCTAATAAAGATGCGAGGTGATTTTTGGGTGCAAGGTAAGTGTTGCCCGTTAGCTGTAGGCTGGGTTTGTCTAGGTTAGCCAGTTCAACTTCACCACTGAGCTGCTGCTTAAACCAATCATTTAAATGCAATGAAAACTGCCGAATGGTAAGCGCTTCACTGGCAGCATTAAAGCGAATGTCCCCTTGGGTGCGTAGGGGGAAAAGTTTGTCGAGTACTATGGGGGGTGCTTGTTCTTGTAAAAGTGTTAATTGCTTTGTGATGCTGTTAAGTTGCCAGCTAAGGTGCTCGGGCAAAAGGCCAGAAGCTGCTTTAAGTTGTAGGCTTATATTTAAATCATCGGCAGTCATTACGTCAGGCACTTCAAGGGCAGCAAAGTTATAATCGCCTTCTAAACTTAATTCTTTCGCCTGCCAGTTAAACGTTTGTTGTAATTTAAATGGCTTTTTTAAGCGCACAGGTGGTGCTTTAGCTGCTAGCTGTTTGCCTGCAGGTAGGGTTTGTTGTAGCTGTAAACCGTGTTTAAGCTGGGCTTGTATTTGGTTTAAATTAATTTCACTGGCTGCCAAGGTTAATAGATCAGCCGCAGGGTGTTGCAGTTGCAGCTGAAACTGTTGCCCTAACGCTAGGTGCCCAAATTCTGCCAAAGGTTTTAAGTCGGCTAAAAACCTTTCAAGCTGGGGGCTAAGTGCTAAATCGAGTAAACCATTAAGGTTCAGTTGCTGTGGTTGCTCGCTGGCTTGCAAGTCGAGCTTGGCAAAGTGCTGATGATTTAGGTTTAACTCTAGCTGGGTGGCAAGTGATTTAAAGTTTTTTTCAACCTGTGCGGCAAGCGTTAAATGAAAAGGCAGCGGCTGCAATAGGGGTGGGTGCTGAATGGCTTCAGAGCTTAGGCTTAGGCGCAGGTCGGGCTTAAGTTCTGGAAAAGCACTGCTGGCTTGCAGCTTAATCATTAAAGGCTGCACAATTTTTAAATCGGTGGTGGGTAAACGTTGGCTAAGTTGCAAATCCAGCGATTGCTCTACAAAACCGGTAAGCTTTGCAAAATCACTGGCCAGTAAATTATTAGTCGAGTGATTAATGCGCGTGTTAGCTGTAAGGTTAAGTTGTAAATCCCCTGGCAGCTCTTTTAAGCTGGGTTCAATAAAAATGTTAGCTAAGTGGTTAGGCAGTTTTAATGTCAGCTGTGGTTGGATATTAAGCTGGCGCGGTTGGTTGTGTATCACTAAATCTAATTTGGCTAAATCTAACTGATTTAGCAAGCTGCTTGCTTGCAATTTTAAACGGGATAAATCTTGTAGCAGTTCAACTTCAAGCCGTTGTTCAAAATCAATGGGCTGGAAAGAAAATTCAGTGGCTAACTGTTCAAACTTTATGTTCAGCTCAGCGAGCAATTTATCGGCTTCATTGTGGCTTGTAAGCAGTAAGCTTAATTCATTAAACGCATAGCTTTTTTCACCTTTAGTTAGCTTTAAGTCAGTTAAAATTTGCTCTAATTGAATACTAACTTCTAACGATTCTTGCTGTAAGCTGGGTAAATTAACCTGTGAATCTAAAGTGAACTGGTAATTAGGTAAGTTAAGGCTTAGATTTTCTTCTGGCTGTTTTAAATTAAAGTGGGAATTAGCCAAGTTAAAATTTAGCTTGGCTGGTGCTAATTTAAATTGCCAAACCCCGTGTTGTTTTTTTAGCTCAATGGCTAGGTTTAAATTTAAGTTAGGTTGGCTGGTTAGGTCTATTGCTGGGGCTGGCGCTGAATTAAGGGCAACCACCAGCGGTGCTAAAGAGGCCAACTGGGTAGTTAACTCTGCAACTATACCGTTATCTTGCCAATCCATTGCGGCAAAAAAATCTAACTCGCCTTGCCAAGTTGCATGGAATTGCTGTTTGCGTTCTTCAACACGCAAATCTACTTTAACGTCATTTAAAGACAATTCTTTTAAGTTAAGGCTAAGGGGCGGATTGTCTAATAACTCCGTTACTTCAGCTAACAAAGCATTTAAATCTAATGTTTCAGTTGCTTCCTCTTTAACAGGTACTTTATCGGCTTCTAAATCTAATAATAAACAGCCCGTTGCTTGTAGGTCGGTTAAGGCTAGCTTGTTAACTAGCAGGTGCTTATCTAACAAATCTAAAGCAGAAAAATCTAAAGCGATTTCAGCCAAAGTTAAATTAAAGCCTTCGCACTTAACAGGGGTAGCTGCTAGTGCGTTACCTGCTGAAGCTGACTCATTCGCCGGGGTTGTAATTTGGCTAACCTGAATGCCTTTTATATCAATAGAGCGTAAAAGATCAATGCGTAGGTGGTTAAGTTCAACCTGAAACCCTGTTTGTTCGGCAATAATGGGTTGAAGCCTAGGCCAAAGGTGGTTTTCAACAACGGATGACTTAAGTGCAAAATACACCCCAGCTAAAATTACTAAGGGCAAAAGTAATAAAACCGCAAAGCTAATCAACCAAAAGCTTGGCCGCTTTAAAAAAAACTTTTTAGGCTTTATTGCTTTACTTGCCGCTGCTGGAGTGTCCTGAGTCATCGAGTATTTTCCTTTGTCTCTTAACTGAATCTGCTTCTTAACTTAACTGCTAGTTAGCTGGTGCGCCATTTTCAATCCAAAGTACAAAGTCGGTTAATGCTTTGCCACTAATTTCGCTATTTTGGGTGGTGTGGTAGTTGTAAGCACTACAGGTCGTACCATTTTGCATTGAGATAGCAGATAAAACAGATGAATCTTTTACTGAGTAGGGTGTTACATAAGTACCAGCACAGGCAGATCCTGTAGTGAGCCAGCCGGTATAATTGCCACGGCTGTTACCAACTAGGCTAGCGTGGAAGCTTGCTTTAGTTGTTAAATTCGGCCCTGCACTTTCTAGCCCTTGTGGACCATGGCAAGACCCACAGCCCTGAATAACTGAATGGCTGAATAGTTTTTCTAAACTACCTGAAGACGCAGTTGAACCCAGCGCCTCTTCATCGCTATCACTACACCCTGCAAATAAAGCCAGTAAAAGCAAAACAAGTAGCAAGCGTCCATTGAGTAACCAATGTTTTGGCGTCAGTTTTTTCATGATTCAATCCTTTATTTAATGATTAACGGGTAAGTGACTGCTTTCTTTGTAAAATGGCTGTTTAAACTAGTTTAACGAGGTGAGAAGCGTCTTTCTATGCCCGCTTCCGCCATTATCTTAGTTGAAATTTCTTCAATTGAATAATGGGTTGAGTCGACAAAGCTAATATTGTGTCGGCTGTACAAGCTTTCTACTTCTTCAACTTCACGAATGCACTGCTTTAAAGAAGCGTATTGGCTATTAGCACGGCGTTCATTGCGTATTGAAGAAAGGCGTTCTGGCTCAATGGTGAGGCCAAATAATTTGTGCCGAAAAGGGCGCAGCGCCTTAGGTAGCTCACTGTCTAGCAAGTCATCTTCAGTAATGGGGTAATTGGCAGCCCTTACACCAAATTGCAATGCCATATAAATGCACGTTGGTGTTTTTCCGCTGCGTGAAACACCCACTAAAATAATGTCTGCTTTGTTGTAATGGTGCGTGCGTGCGCCATCATCATTGTCTAGGGCAAAGTGTACTGAATCAATGCGTGCTTTGTAGGTGTCGCCATCCGTTTTAGAAAGCCCGTGGTTTTTTCCAACGGAATAGGTTGAACGGGTTTTAAGTTCTTCTTCTAAAGGCTCTAAAAAAGAGGAAAAGACATCAATATTTAATGCTTGGCTACTGCTAATAATGGTGCGTATGGTTTGATCTACCACTGTATCAATCAGTAAAGGCCGTGCGCCATCTTTAATGGCGGTGGCATTGACTAGCTCAACAATGGCATGGGCTTTTTCTTCGGTATTAATATAAGGCTTAGTTATTGTTTCAAACTGAATGCCTTCAAATTGCGCTAATAAGCTACGTCCTAGCGCCTCTGCTGTGATGCCTGTACCATCTGAAATAAAAAATGCGGTGCGCTTCATGGGAGGTTCCGTCGTCTTAATTCGTGTTATCATCTGCATGAAATAGAGTGGCTTAGCACTCGGCAGGTAATTTTGCCTGTTTTTAGTAGTTAAAGCCATGAGTGAACTTTTTTCTGATTGGAGGCGTGTCTTGAGCAAAACAGCTGTGGGTGAGTATATTGTCTGGTTCGACCAGC
>CANQLY010000036.1 GCA_947624795.1 uncultured Marinospirillum sp. | reverse complement strand
ATCTTTAACAGAATGGCTGGATCGTAAGCTGGGCGGCCTTCGGTATCATTTTTATAAGGCTGGTGAAAAGCAGACAGATCGAGTTTTTCAGAAATGAGGTAATGCAGAGCAAATTCGAAGGTGCCAAGCTGAAGCTGTTCAAGATAATTAATGACCACCATCGCTTGCTGGTTATAGTCGTAATGCTTGAATCGAGCCATCCTCATGCCCTCGTTATCTAAAAATCCAATCAAACCATAAATGAAGAGGTTTTTCTACAGCCTGAACGCCGCATTCAGCGGCTTGTCCGCTGCAATGCTTTGTTATGCGAACTATTAGCCAGCAGCACGAGCTTTAATACTCTGAATCACTTTTTCTCGGAACTCTCCATGTCCATGCGTTGCTCTAGGGTGAGCAATTCTAAAACATTCAATATTTGAAAATTCGTCGTCAACTGGCTTAAACTCCCAGTATTTCCCAGATATAACTTCGCCATTTTCATAGCCACTAAAGTTCTCTTCGAATAGATCCCTTATTACTTGATCAACACCAACAAAGCCAGCAGCAAAAATAATCACGTCTGGCCTCAAGCACCTTATCTGAGCTGCAAGAAGCTTTTTAGAAACTTCTGTTATTTCTTTTAGCTCATTTTTCGGGCGTGTTCTAGGGCTTTTTTTGTTGTAATCCCAAGCAAATAAATTCCCATAAATAATTGACTCAGGGTTAACTTCAAGCTCCTTCGCCAGCCGAAAAAAGTACTGCTTAAAACGACTTCGAGTTTTTGTAATAACTTTCCCGTCTTTACTCACTGATAGATGTCTTTTGTAACGCCCAGTGGCCTCTTGCAAAAGATCGGAAATTTTATTATTTTCAGAAAACTCTGCTACACGCTTGATTGTATTCTTTTGATTGTCTGTATTCCAACCAGCAGTTTCTCGGCCAACCAACATTATTTTTAGGCTAGAGCTCCAGTACTCATCAAACGGGACAGGCAAGAATACACCAGAGTACTTATCTTCATTATGGTTAAATAAGTCAAATTTTAGCTCTTTTAAAATTCTACCATACTCATCAAGCAGTGCCTCCATTACGAGTCTCCTTTGGAAAGGTGAGTTGAGCCATCTGGCAACCACTCAATGCTCAAGTCACCATCACCAAAACGAACTATCCCTTCTTTTTTGGGCAACTCATTGCATTGGCCTCGGTGTGCAATAAAATCATCGAGAAGCTCAATCAGATGCAGCTTAAAACCAGACTCCGTAACCTGATCGAAAATATCTTCTTCAAGTGTCCAAGAAGTACCACTCAAGCGGTCTTCATCATCTTCCGCACGGAAAACCACCTCTCCTGTAACTTTTACAATGTCTGAATATTGTTCGGCCAACGAGGCAAGACGTGTAGCTTCAAAATTTTGATCGAAATTTGACATACCTTTTCCTTTTTGCTCATTGCTCTTTCAGCTTACGCGACCTGAGCGACAGATTGCGTCGCAGAGGTGCATAACGCCTGCATTTGCGGCTTGGGTTAACTGGCGGCTTTTGTGCGTTTTTTGCACAAAAGGTGACAGTTTACCCAAGTCCGGCAAGATGCACTTGTTAGGCGGGTTTTCGTAAATACGGAATTGGTTCCAGTATCTTTTTCTGATACAAGGGATGAGAAGGCTCACCTGTCGCATTAACTTTTAGGCAGTGCAGGTTCGGAATTAAAGCAGACACTTGGCTTGAACGCCCCATATTTGCTCCATCATTGCCCCATGCGGCAACAACCATTCCTGCATCTGCTGCTAGTTTTTGCAACCATTGGTCGTTCTCGTCTCCAACTGGCAACTCTTGACGAAGCATTGCATGACGATCTGTTTCTTTAAACGCAAAAAGGTTACCCATAGCAACACCACCGAACCCCCAACGCATCGCGTAATCGATGCACCGAGTAAGTGTGTCATCATCTGACTCTTCATCTGCTGTGGATGGATTAAGCCCAATAAACAAAACGTAAGGTTTCTGATCGTCCCAGATTCGCTTCAGTGAATAACGGTATGTTCGGCACTCGGAAAATACCGCTCATTTTTGCATATTTTTACTCATCCATTTCTCCAAACAAGTCATCTAGATTAGTACTATCAGTAGTGTAGTGATCATCAAACCGCCAAGACGTTTTTGTTTGATCTAAGCCAAAGTATTTAGAAACCTTCGCCTTGATATTTTTTTTGTGAAGGGTTGCATCCATATATACGATCGCCCGCAAGCCAGTTGTCGAATATAACACCCTTCCTCTCGGGATTTCAAAATATTCACCATCACGCAAGTGTTGGGGCAAAAAACTCCGAACACGAGGCCATGCATCGACGTGATTTTGCGGACTATCAAGCATACCAGGAATACCCAACTCTGCTTCTGACAGCGGAGTGAGTGCCCCAAATACTTGGCCAGCATACACCCAGAAGATTCCGACATTCATGTTTTGATTCGCCTCTCCGTCTAAACGCCTAACAGCTTATTAGTAGGCATGCTCGTTTTGTCGCTTTGGCTTGCTTACTAAAAATTAATGTATGGCTCTGAATACTAAAGGTTTAATCAAAAAAAACAAGCTAACCTTTAGTTACAATTCAAGCACGCCGCCTATCCTGCTCACTGCATGCACACTATCCTGATCTATAATTCTGTAAGCATTTGTTTCTTAAAGCTTTAAATAAATATCTAGCAGAAAATTGAGCAGGGTCAAGGTTTAAAACAAGCACATTTCAAAACATCAACTAAAATAGACTGTATAAATACCCAGCCATATTAAAAGGTGATATTTATGTTGAAAAGCCCATTTTTAAACTCGATATGTATGGATATGCGGCAAAAAGGTTATGCACTAAAAACTGAAAAAACTTACTTGTACTGGATTAAATACTTTATTGTATTTCATAAAAAACAGCATCCTCAGAGCTTAGGTAATAGAAATACAGCAGTTTTTATCCTACCTAGCGAACAATCAGCACGTAGCAATAAATACGCAAAAAATTGCTTTGAATGCACTGGCATTTTTATATAACAAATTTTTAGAGCAACCAATGGGGGACATTGACTTCATTCCAGCCAGTAAACCTAGGAATTTACCGACTGTGCTTTCTATATCTGAAATACAACGTATTTTGCAGGTTTTAGATGAACGCAACCGTATTCTATTTTCATTACTGTACGGTGGTGGCTTGCGGATTAATGAATGCTTGAGGTTAAGGGTTAAAGATTTCGATTTTGATCATGGCTGTGTTTCCATTCACGATGGTAAGGGTGGTAAAAGCCGAAATACTTTACTTCCTCTCAGCTTAAAACCTGCAATCGAGCAGTTAATTCAGGAAGCCATCACAATTCAAGTTTCAGATAATACTCGGGGTACAGGTCCATCTTGGAAAGCATTTTGCTGGCACAGCTAGTCCCCTAGATTCTTTAGGCGTTTTCTAACCTCAACCCATCCGTGCCTATCCGTGGCTAAAAATTGTTATTAATAGTTAAAAATCTAAAAACTCACTTTCACTGCTGCGGCACTTTTGCTGGCTTTTTCTTTTGCTGCTTCTAGTGTATCTGCCAAGGCTAAAGCCACGCCCATTCTGCGGCTGCCGTTAATATCGGGTTTGCCGAACAAACGTAGTTGGGTGTCTGGTTCTGCTAGGGCTTGTTGTAAGTTGCTAAAAGTGGTGTTGCTGGATTTACCATCAGGCAGAATAACTGCTGAGGCGGCTGGGCCGTATTGACGAATATTAGGAATGGGTAGGTCTAAAATGGCTCGGGCATGTAGCGCAAATTCTGATAAGTTTTGTGAAATCAGCGTGACTAGGCCAGTGTCGTGCGGTCTGGGTGAGACTTCACTAAACAACACTTCATCGCCACGAATAAACAGTTCTACGCCAAATACGCCCTGCCCACCTAGCGCAGCTGTTACTGCTTCGGCAATGTGTTGCGATGTTTTTAAAGCGGCTTGGCTCATGGGTTGTGGCTGCCAAGAGGTGCGGTAATCGCCGTCTTCCTGCAAATGGCCAATAGGTTCACAAAAGCTGACTCCACCCACATGGCGCACTGTAAGCAGGGTAATTTCATAGTCAAAGTCTACAAGCCTTCAATAATTACCTTACCGCCCCCTGCACGTCCGCCTTCTTGGGCGTAGTGCCAAGCGGCTTCTAGTTCGCTTTCGTTATGCAGTGTGCTTTGGCCTTTGCCTGAAGAACTCATAATCGGTTTAACCACACAGGGCATACCAATTTGGGCAACGGCAGTTTTAAAGTCGGCCAAGTTGTCAGCAAAACGGTAGGGCGAAGTCGCAATGTTTAACTCTTCTGCCACCAAGCGTCGAATACCTTCGCGGTTCATGGTTAGCTGGGTTGCTCTGGCGCTAGGAATCACCTTAAAGCCTTCTTGCTCTAACTCAGCCAAGGTATCTGTAGCTATCGCTTCTATTTCTGGAACGATAAGGTGCGGCTTTTCTAATTCAATAACCTGCCTTAATGCTGCACCATCTAACATAGAAATAACGTGTGAGCGGTGCGCTACCTGCATAGCAGGAGCATTTTCATAGCGGTCAACCACTATCACTTCAACACCTAGGCGTTGTAATTCAATGACGACTTCTTTGCCTAATTCACCACCGCCACAAAGTAGAACACGGGTAGCACTGCTAGAAAGTGGCGTTCCTAAAGTTGGCATAGGGTTATCCTTTATAGGTTTTGAACTTGTGTAGGGCTTTTTTGCGTTTCTCTTCGGCACGGCGGGTAAAAAACCACAACATGAAAGTAATAATTGAAATAAACAGCAGTATTAAGCTAGCTATGGCATTAATTTCGGGTTTAACGCCCATGCGTACCGCAGAGAAGATTTCCATCGGCAAGGTGGTGGAACCTGGGCCAGAAACAAAGCTTGCCAAGACTAAATCATCTAACGAGAGCGCAAAAGACATCATCGCGCCAGCTGCTAAAGAAGGTGCAATCATCGGCAGGGTAATTAAGAAAAACACCTTCCATGGTTTGGCACCTAAATCCATCGCTGCTTCTTCCATCGAACGGTCAATTTCTCTTAACCGAGCCGATACCACCACTGAAACATAGGCTGTACAAAAGGTGGTGTGGGCTATCCAAATAGTTACCACGCCCCTTTCCATTGGCCAGCCAATCAGTTGTGCCATGGCTACAAAAAGCAGTAATAAGGACAAACCGGTTATCACTTCGGGCATAACCAAAGGTGCTGTCACCATGCCGCCAAATAGGGTGCGGCCTTTAAACTGCCCAATACGGGTTAGCACCAAAGCCGCTAAAGTACCTAAAGCGGTAGCAGCAATCGCTGTATAGCTGGCAATTTCTAAGGAGCGCAACACCGCATTCATTAGCTGGGTGTTGTCTAATAAACCGGCATACCACTTGGTTGACCAACCGCCCCAAACAGTGACTAGGCGTGATGCGTTGAAGGAATAAATCACCAAAATTAGCATGGGCAGGTAAATAAAAGTTAAACCTGCAAAGAGCATAAAGCGTGAAAAACGAAAACTGGTCATTTATTTGCCCTCCAGTTCACGTGCTTGGTTACGGTTAAATAAAACAATCGGAATAATTAACAGCAATAACATAATCACTGCCAAAGATGACGCTACGGGCCAATCACGGTTATTAAAAAACTCTTGCCACAATACCTTACCTATCATTAAGGTTTCTGGGCCGCCCAAAAGTTCTGGAATAACAAATTCGCCCACTACCGGAATAAACACCAACATACAGCCAGCAATTATGCCACTTTTAGATAAGGGCAAAGTAATCTTCCAAAAGGCAGTTATGCTTTTAGCGCCTAAGTCTGAGGCTGCTTCTAAAAGGGATAAATCATGTTTAACCAAGTTGGCATAGAGTGGCAACACCATAAATGGCAGGTAGGCATAAACAATGCCGATATACACAGCGATATTGGTATTTAGAATTTGTACTGGCTCGTTAACAATGCCCAGCCACATAAGGGTGTTATTTAATAGGCCGTTATTGCTTAAAATACCCATCCAGGCATAAACACGAATTAGCAAAGCAGTCCAAGTCGGCATCATCACTAACAAGAGCCAAACGGGGCGCATTTGTTTGTCGGAACGGGCAATGGCATAGGCCATAGGGTAGCCCACCAGCAAACACAGCAAGGTGCTGAAAAAAGCAATTTTTAGCGAACCTAAATAAGCGGCTAAATACAGCCCATCTTCGCTCAGCAATACATAGTTGCCAAAGTTCAGCAGCACCGTTAATTGGTTATCTGCCCATTCGGTTAAGCTGGTATAGGGTGGAATGGCGATATCGGCTTCAGCAAAGCTGATTTTGATAATAATCGCAAAGGGTAAAAGAAAAAATAACAGCATCCAGAAAAAAGGCACGCCAATCACTGCATGGCGGCCTTTGGGCAGCAATCCGAGCAATTTATTGCCTAGTTTTTTCATGATTGAAATACCACGCCACTGTCGTCAACCCAATGCACATAAACCTGATCGTCCCAAGTGGGGCGTTTTACGTTACGTTCCGAGTTAGCTATAAAGGCTTGCACTATACTGCCAGATTTAAGTTGTACGTGATAAACCGAGTGGCCACCCAAGTAGGCAATATCATGCACTAGACCTTGCGCCCAGTTGTAATCTTGGTGCTCTAACTCAGGCGGCTCACTGCTTAATAATAGTTTTTCAGGGCGCAGTGCAAAGGTGACCTGTTTATTTTCAGCCATACTGCTAATACCATGACCAATATAAATGGGGCGTTCTAGCTGGGCACAAGCAATCACTGCATGGTCAGAATCATCGGCAATAATTTCACCATCAAATAAATTCACATTACCAATAAATTCGCACACTAAACGGCTAGCCGGTGTTTCATAAATATCCATCGGGCTACCCACCTGGGCTATCCAGCCTTGGTGCATAATGGCAATGCGTTCGGCCATGGTCATGGCTTCTTCTTGGTCGTGGGTGACCATGACGCAAGTAACACCGACTCGCTCAATAATCTCGACTAACTCTAGCTGCATTTGTGAGCGCAGTTTTTTATCCAGCGCACCCATCGGCTCATCTAACAGTAATAGCTTAGGGCGTTTGGCTAACGAACGTGCCAAGGCCACCCGCTGACGCTGACCACCTGAAAGCTGGTGGGGTTTGCGCTTGGCATACTGGGTCATGTGCACCAGTTTCAGCATTTCTGCGACTCGCTCAGCAATTTCAGCTTTAGGTAAGCGGTCTTGCTTAAGGCCAAAGGCAATGTTTTGTTCAACGGTCATGTGCGGAAATAAAGCATACGACTGGAACATCATATTAATTTGGCGTTCGTAAGGCGGCAGCTTGGTAATGTCCACGCCATCTAACCAAATGCGCCCTTCACTGGGTATTTCAAACCCTGCCAACATGCGTAGTAAGGTCGATTTACCCGAACCCGAACCCCCTAGCAAGGCAAAAATTTCGCCTTTATTTATTTCCAGCGTGACTTCATCAACGGCTAGCGTGTCATCAAAATACTTAGTAACCCGCTCAATTTTTAATAACACATCTTTTGGTTTTTTCATGTTAGCCAGTGCTTTTTTATAAGCGCCCGAAGCCAGTGCCATAGCGTTCTCCAAACAAAGAAAGCCCAGCCAAGAAGCTGAGCTTTAAGCTTAATAATAAGTTTATTTACCCGATTTAAAACGTGTCCAGCTGCGTGTTTTTACACGCTGTACTTTGCTTGGCAAAGATTTAGATATAAATAAGTTGTCTAATACCGCTTGAGCCGGATAAATCGCCGGATTATTACGAACGGCTTCATCCATTAGTGCATCGGCATAACGATTAGGGTTAGCGTAGCCAACATAATCACTTACTTTGGCAATCACCGCAGGTTCTAGCAGGTAGTTAATAAAGGCATGGGCTTCTGCTTGGTTACTTGCATCGGCTGGAATGGCCAACATATCAAACCAAAGGTTAGCGCCTTCTTTAGGAATGACATAAGCAATATTTACGCCCTGCCCAGCTTCATCGGCACGGTCGGCTGCTTGCATTACGTCGCCAGAAAAACCTGCAGCAACACAAATATTGCCATTGGCAAGGTCAGCAACGTATTTTGAAGAGTGGAAATAAGTAACATAAGGGCGCACCTTAGCTAACTTTTTTTCAGCGGCTTTATAATCAGCCGTTTTATGGCTGTTAGGATCTAAGCCTAAATAATTGAGCATGGCCGGTAGCATTTCATCGGCTGAATCTAAAAAAGCCACGCCACAGCTACTAAGCTTTTTCATGTTTTCTGGTTCAAATAAAACCGCCCAAGAATCGATGCTATCCACGCCTAGCACTTCTTTAACTTTATCGACGTTGTAACCGATGCCATTGGTGCCCCATAAATAAGGAACAGCGTATTGGTTACCCGGGTCATTATTAGCCACCTGCGCCATAAGCTGTGGCTGTAAATTCTTCCAATTAGGTAACAAGCTTTTATCAAGCTTACCAAAAGCGCCGGCTTGCACTTGCCTTGCTAAAAAATGATCAGAAGGCACCACCACATCATAGCCACTGCGGCCAGCTAAAAGCTTGCCTTCTAATGCTTCATTGGAATCAAACACATCATAAATAATTTGAATTTGCGTTGTTTGAGTAAATTCTTCAAGTACTTCTTTACTAATATAATCTGACCAGTTGTAAACATGCACTTTAGAATTGGCATGAACTGCTGTACCCATAAAAAAACTCATTGCAATGCATAAGGGAACCAATAGAAGTCTTTTAGGCAATAGTACATCCTCCAAATTTAAAAAACGGGCTGCTCTAGGCAACCCGTGGTGTTTAGTCTAGTTAATAAAGCTTATTTACCCGACTTAATTTTTGTCCAGCTACGTGTTAACAAACGCTGCGTTTTAGCCGAAAAATCAGCAAACGTATAGAGCTTACCCATTAATTCTGCAGGCGGGTAAATGCCTGGGTCAGTGCGAATAACTTCATCGACTAATGGCGTTGCTTGGTCATTGGCATTAGAAAATTGTAAATAGTTGGTTAAATCAGCCATCACTTGAGGTGCTAGCAAATAGTTAACAAACTCATGCGCTTCTTTAACATTCTTGGCATCTTTGGGAATGGCAATCATATCAAAGAAAGTACCCGCGCCTTCTTGGGGTATTTTATAGGCTAACTTGATTTTATTTTTAGCTTCTTCAGCACGCGATTTACTTTGGTAAAGGTCACCAGAATAACCCACGGCCACACAAATATTGCCGCTGGCTAAGTCTGAAATGTACTTAGAAGAGTGAAAATAAGTCACATAAGGACGAATGCTTAACAATAAAGCTTCAGCCTGTTTAATGTGCTCAGGGTTTTCACTATCAGTTGGCAAGCCTAGGTAATGCATCGCCGTTGGAATAATTTCAGTGGGGGAATCTAAAATTGCCACACCACATTCGTGCAGTTTTTTAATGTTTTCTGGCTTAAAAATCACATCCCAAGAATCAATTTCTTGCCCACCTAAAGCCGCTTTTACTTTTTCAACATTGTAGCCAATACCAATGGAACCCCACATGTAAGGAATCGAGTACTGATTACCAGCATCACTGACTTCAAGCGTGCGTAATAAGTCTTTATTTAAGTTATCCCACTGCGGCAGCTGGCTTTTATCGAGCTTTTGGTAAACACCGGCTTTAATTTGCTTGGCTAAAAAAGGGTTAGAAGGCACAACTATGTCATAACCTGAACGGCCTGAAAGCAGCTTAGCTTCAAGCACTTCATTGCTGTCATAGACATCAAAGATAACCTTGATGCCGGTTTGCTTTTCAAAGTTACTAATGGTGTCTGGCGCAACGTAATCAGACCACTGGTAAACATTCAGCACCCGCTGGTCTGCCTGAACAGCAGCTGACACAGCCACACCTAAAGCAACAGCCAATAACGTTTGCTTGTTTTTTTTCATTTGCACAACTCCAAAATTGCTTTGATTAATTAAAACAACAAAAACTACAGGTAGAAGACTTAACGCCTTTTTCCAGTTGAACTACAAGTACTGCTAGGTGAAATAAGTGGTAACGAATCTTGCTTAGCAAGGGTTAGCCAGTTTAGTCTTTGCTTTCAAAACAATCAGAGCCAGTGCATTCTTCTAATGCCTGCACCACACTTTTAAAAGCCGCTTTATTTTGCTCATTCATCGACATTAAAGTCAGGTGAGCAGCCAATACCTGCGCTTTAATGTGGTCTTCTGAACCAGCAAGCTGAGGCACTTCTTGTAACGCTTGGCTAGTGGTTAAAGGCTGTTTCAGCAAAATAAAGTATTGACGAAACCCCATCGATTCTAATAACAAGGTAATGTCTTGGTTAGGCGAGATAATACTGGGTTGGGCTAGGCCATTGCTAGCGGCTTGTACGGCTATTTTTGCCAATAAACCCAACGTTGTACTGTCTAAGTTTTCAGTTTCTGACAAATCAATCACAAAACTATTGATTTCTTTATCGGCAAAAATACGTTCTAACAACTGATCTAAAGTGCAGCAAAGCGTTAGTCGAACATCACCCACTAGCTTAAGTATAAAGGTGTGCTGCGATTGAGCTGCTAGCAACTTACCTGTATGCATATTAACAACCGCTTAAAGTCATCAAGGTTACATCATCTGGCCAGCCTATCAATGGGTTAGCCAAGCGTTGTAACAGGGTTTCTACGTCTCCGCCTGTGGCGGCCACCAGTTGTTGCCATTTCTGTTGCCTTGCTTGCAAACCTTGCCCCGGCAAAACTTCTAGCACGCCATCACTGGCTAAACACAAACGCCCCTGCTCAGGAAAGGTGCAAGTGTAATCCTTGTAGGCCGCTCCTGGGAAGAGGCCAACTGGCAAACCTTCGCCTTCTAACTCTTTTACACTTTCTTGGGTGATTATTAAAGGCACTGGCAGGTGGGCTGCCAGCGTATAAGTTAATTGGCGTGTTGGAATATCTAAGCAACCTAGCACCAGTGTTAGGTGTTTTTCTAGCCCAGAAGCCAAAAGCTCATTGTTCACCTTGGTGCACAAGGCGGCGGGGCTTAATTCGCCTTGGCTGGTGTATTTTTTCAATAAATACCTAAGTAAAATAGTCACTAAAGCAGAGGCTGAACCACTGCCTGATACATCGGCAATGTAAAATACTAATTTATTAGATTGTGGTGACCAAAAATCTAAAAAATCACCCGAAAGGTGCAAGGCAGGTTGTAGCAGGCAGTTTAACCTAAAGCCTTCAATCACGGCTTGGTTAGCAGGTAATAGCCTGTGCTGCATTTGGTAAGCTGCTAGTTGGTCTTGCTCCAAAGCGTGTAATGATTTTTTTAGCTTGGCATTTTCTTCAACTAGCTGCTGATAACCCAAAGCGCCACTTTGCTCTGGCTTGCTCATCCACACCTCATTTATACTTTACTTAACTACCTACCGGTTAATCGGCAAAATCAGCAGCATCAAAATCAAAGTCATCATCCTCTAAAAAAGGATCAGACTCAAGGCGACCATCGTTTACTAAAAAAGTACGCCGCTGTAAATACGCATCACGAATAAAAGAATAGCGATCGCCTTGAATAAGCCGTTCAGCATCTAACACGCTTTCTCGCAACTCAATGACTTGCAAACCCGTTAAACCCCAGCGTATTTCTTTTTGATCAACCACATAAGGCACAGGGTTAAGGTAATAATAGTCCACGGGTAACGAAACGGTTTCACTGAGTGTTTTCCCACCTAACAAAGGCCAAACAATGTAAGGCCCCTCAGGCAGTCCCCAAGTATTTAAAGTTTGCCCAAAATCTTCATTACTTGGCTGTAAATCAAATAATGGCGTTGCCACTTCAAATAAACCCACCAAGCCAATTGTCGTGTTCAATGTAAAACGGGTTAAGTCTTTACCTGCATCTAACGGTTTAAACTGCAATAGGTTATTGGCAAAATTTGAAACCTCACCCAAGTTAGAAAAAAAGTTACTTACCCCCTTGCGTACAAACTTAGGCGTAATAAAGCGGTAGCCCTGTGCAATGGGTTTTAGCACCCAAGCATCAACCCCTTCGTTGAAAGCAAACACTTTTCGGTTCCAGCTTTCATAAGGGTCATTGACGTTAATAGACGGCTCTTCTAGCGCAAACGATGCCTGTGGCTGGGGTTGTGGTGCAGCGGTTGAACAACCCACCAAACCTTGCAAAGCAAACAAAACAACCAACCATTTAATCAGCTTAAAATAGTGCATAAAACAAGGGTCTCTTTATCTATTCAAGAAGGCTTTTAACCCATTAGTTAACTGTTTTTAAACCCGTTTGCTAACTTATGTCAGAAAGCTCTTGCAACCAATTTAGTAGCAAGGGGTAATAATCTTGCTCTGCTGTTTGATGCAAGCAAAGCTGTGAACGCTTATAGTTTTGCTGATTCCCCACCCCACGGCCTAGCTTGATGAGGCGAGCATTGTGATCACCAAAATCAAACATAAAGGCACGGGCATCGGTATCACTGCCACGCCAAGACCTGTGTAAGCTTGCAAAATAAAGGCTAGGTGGCCAGTCTAGCTGTTTAATTTCTTTGGCATAATTAAAGCCATCTTGCCCTAACCAAGGCGCATCTAAGCATTGCAATGCTTCTTGATAAAAGCCTAATACTTCATTTGATCGGCCTAATTTTAACTTAATAGCCGGCACATAACCCAGCGCTTTAGAAAGTAAAGTAACGCCACGCCTGTGCACCCAATTCACCCAAAAATCTTTCATTGCACCGGCTGATTGCAGCTCACGAAAAGGGCTAAAGTGCACCAAAGCTTGAATTTTTTCTAAATAAGCAGGATGACGTGCCAAATAGCTGGTCAATAACAAGCTACCAAACCCCTGCCCTACCCAAATTTGCTTTCCTGGTTGCGCTGTTTTATTCATAGCAGCCACAAGCTTAAGTAAATCTTCTGCGATGGCCTGCTCGATACCAAAATTAAGATTACTTAGCGTTTTACGATCAAGGTGGCGCCCCCTAAGTTCAGCCAAATAAACATCATAGCCCTTACGTGCTAACACATAAGCTAAGCCTGTTTGATTAGCAGCCTTATGAAAACAGCTGGCATTATCCATTAAACCATGCAACATAAACACTGCCTGCCCTACCGCTCCATTTTGGCGAATGCGGACAAGGTGCGCAAACTGCTGGTTAGCCAAGGGAATATTTAAGTGCTCTTTAACAAGGCTAATCGCTCGCTGTCTTTTAGGGTTCATTGCCTAACTCCACTAATACAAGCACTAAAACAAAGCAATGCACTCATACAATAATAACTCATTAAATCAAAACCATTAATTTTGAAGGCTAATCCAAGCATCGGCAAGGCGACGTGCAGAAACCACCTGCTGCGTGCCTAGCTGCTGGGCATAAAGAGAAACACGGTACTCCTCAATTAACCAGCGGTAATCAGCCAGCTCTGGGCTTACTTCACCCTGCTGCTGCATGGCCATGAAACGATTTTCCCAAGCATGCCAAAGTATGCCTAACTCTTCTGCAATGCGCTGGTCTTTTAATCTGTCTCGACTGGCTTTTTCTAGGCGAATTTCTAAGGCTTTTAAATACCGAGGGTAATGGGCTAGCCAACTGCCTGCTTGCCAAATAAAACCTACAAAAAACAAGCGGTTTAACTGCTTCTGTGCATCTTGAAACGTTAAGGCTGTGGCTAGGTCGAGCTTGCCTTTTAATTTGGCAGCCAAAGGCACTTGTGCTTCTAAAGCAGCTTTAACCAATTTTAATTTCTCTGTGGTAGCAAGAATCCAAGCCGCTTGATGCTTTTCTATCAGTGCTTGAAAAGCCACTTCATCCCTAGGCCAAAATTCAGGTTTTTCTGCTAAAAACACTTCTCGCACACTGGTATTAATTAAATCATCTAGCAAGGCTTGGCGGCTGCCTATTTTGGTAAACATCAGTGCCAGCTTGTCTAAGCCTGATAGCTGGGTTTGCAGGTATTTATCTTTTTGCGGCAGGCTTAAACGAATCAAACGCACTAGGCCTTTTTCTGTGGCAAATTGTGCTTTGGCTGGGCTATCAAACAGGGTAATACCCACACTTTTGCCTTCATCAATTAAGGCTGGAAAGGCTTGAATTTTTACACCTGCCTGCTGCTGCTCTAACACGTGCGGTAATTCGCCAAAATTCCAGTCGGTTGCACCGCTGGCTTTTAGCTGGCCTGAATCGAGCGCTTGGGTAGCGACTTGCATTTGCCCAGCAAATTTTTTACGCAGCTGGGTTAAATCTCGCCCTTGCCCTAATTGTTCACCTTTTTCTGATAACACACAAAAATTCATGACTAGATGATCGGGAAGCTCTAAGCCTTTCCACAGCTGCTCATCAATTTTTACGCCAGTGGTTTTGTAAAAAAAGAACCCCAGCGCTTTACCTAAAGGTAACTCATCCGGCACTAATGCCTGTAAAGCTGCGTCTATGTAATCGGGCAAGGGTACAAAGTTTTTACGCACTTGCTTGGGCAAACTACGCATCATCGCCAAGCATTTTTCACGCAATAACCCAGGCACTAGCCATTCTAAACGGGTTTCTGGCAACTGGCTAAGCATGGCAACGGGTACTTGCATACTCACGCCATCGTCAATTTCGCTGGGGGCAAAGTTGTATTTTAATTGCCAGCTAATGCCTTTCCAAGTTAAAACATCTGGAAAAAGATCATCGGTGATTTCATCGGTGGTACGGGCTAGCAGCTCTTCTTTTGTCAGTAATAATAATTGTGGGTTGGTTGCTTCTTCTTTTTTGCGCCAGCTTTCAAAACTTGCTCCACGGCAAATTTCTTCAGGAATGCGGCTGGCATAAAAATCATACAGCACTTCATCATCAACCAGAATATCCCGCTTACGGGCTTTGTCTTCCAGTACCAGCACTTCATCTAATAAAGCTTGGTTATGCGCCATAAAGGGCGCTTTAGTAACGTAATTACCTTCCACTAAACCTGAGCGAATAAAAATCTCATGGCAGAGTTCTGGGTCATGCTTGGCATAGTCAATTTTACGGCCTGCCACTAAGGGCAAGCCAAACAGGGTTACTTTTTCATAAGCGGCAACACGCGCTGCACGCTTTTCCCAATGGGGTGATGAATAATCACGCTTAATTAAATGCTCGGCTAAAGGCTCCGCCCATTCTGGCTCTATTTTTGCCACTAAACGGGCAAATAAACGGGTGGTTTCAACCAGTTCAGAGGCCATAATCCACTTGGGCGGCTTTTTAGCTAACTTAGAACCTGGGTGAACAAAAAACTTACGGTTACGTGCGCCTAAAAACTCTTTGTTTTCTTGCTGCATCCCCAAGTTCGAAAGCAAACCCGCTAGCAACGCTTGGTGCAGGGCAATTGCATCGGCTGGCTGGCTGTTTTCTTTTAAGCCAATTTCACGGCATAACAGTTTTAATTGGTGGTGGGTGTCTCGCCATTCACGCATCCGCAGCCAAGATAAAAAGTTCTTTTTACAATAACTACGCAACTGACTGGCGGTTAAATCTTGGCGCTGGGTTTCATAAGCACGCCACAAGTTCACCAAAGCAGCAAAATCAGAAGTAGGGTCAGCCCACTGGGCATGGGCTTGGTCTGCCGCTTGTTGGTGTTCAACAGGGCGTTCTCTAGGGTCTTGCAGGGTAAGTGCCGAGGTAATAATCAACACTTCTTGCAAGCTGCCACGCTGTGAAGCTTCCAGCAGCATACGTGCAAGGCGAGGATCAACCGGCAAACGCGCCAGCTTTCGCCCTAGCTGGGTTAAGTCATTGCGAGCCGTTACTGCGCCTAATTCAAACAGCAAACGAAAACCGTCTTTAATGGTGCGGCTATCGGGTGGCTCTAAAAAAGAAAAATCTTCAATGTTGCCAAGCTTTAAAGCCAACATTTGTAGAATAACCGCAGCTAGGTTGGTGCGGCGTATTTCGGGTTCTGTAAATGAAGGGCGGCCATTA
>CANQLY010000035.1 GCA_947624795.1 uncultured Marinospirillum sp. | reverse complement strand
ATTCAACAGGCCAATGAACAAATAGCAGAAAGGGGGATACGTCCACCACCGGCTAATATTTTGCGCCAACAGGTGTTAGACCGCTTAATTGTTGACACCATTCAGCTGCAATTTGCCAAGCAGGGCGGCCTAAGGGTTGATGAGCAAACTTTGAATGAAACCTTGGCAAAAATTGCCCAGCAAAACAACATGACGCTGCGCCAGTTCAGCCAAGCCATTGAAGCCGATGGCATTACTTTCCTTGAATTTCGTGAACAAATACGCCAAGAGATGCTGATATCACAAGTGCGCCAACGTCGGGTGGGCGAGCGCATTCAGGTCAGTGACCAAGAGGTGGATAATTACCTAACCTCACCAGAAGCCCTGCGCCAAGATGGGCGTGAATTTCGGGTAGCCCACATTTTAATTGCCGTGCCAGATAACCCCAGCCCAGCTCAGGTGAAACAGGCGCAACAAAAGGCAGAAGGGCTGAAACAAAAATTAGATGAAGGGGTCGATTTCCAAGAACAAGCCATTGCTAGCTCGTCTGCCGATGAGGCTTTTTCAGGTGGTGATCTAGGCTGGCGCTCAGCCTTGGCCTTGCCTTCTTTGTTTGCCGACCGTGTGCCTAACTTGGCTGTTGGCGGTATTGCTGGTCCGTTTCGTAGCGCCAGTGGCTTTCACCTAATTAAATTGCTAGAAACCCGTGGCGGTGAACAGCTGTTTGTTGACCAAACTAAAGCACGCCACCTGCTATTAATGCCCAATGCCGTGCGTGATGAACAGGCAACCTTGGCAGAAATTAGCCAGCTAAAACAGCGCATTCAACAAGGCGAAAGCTTAGCTCAGTTAGCCAGAGAGCTGTCGGATGACCGAGGTAGTAAGCAATCGGGCGGCAGTTTAGGTTGGGTAAGTCCTGGGCAGATGGTGCCTGAATTTGAATCAGCAATGAATAACCTAGCGGTGGGCGATGTTTCTCAGCCCATTAAAAGCCAGTTTGGTTGGCATTTAATTGAAGTCGAAGCGCACCGTAAATCTGACATGACCGATGTGATGCGCCGCCAACAGGTGCGCCGTTTGTTAGCAGAGCGCCGTTTTGAAGAAGAAGTACAAAACTGGCTGCGTGAAATTCGTGACAGCACTTGGGTAGAAATAAGGAGTTAAGCATGGCTGCATCGTCTATTTTACTAATAACCCCCGGCGAGCCTGCGGGAATAGGTGCCGATTTGGTCGCCCTACAAGCCGCAAAACACTGGTCGGCTGATTGGGTGGTGGTGGCCGACCCTAACCTGCTAAAAGAGCGTGCCGCCCAGCTAAATTTAAGCCTGCAAATAAAGTTGGTAACGGCTAGAACCTTGGCAGAACCAACGGCTAACAACGAAGTGAAAGTGTTGCCCGTGGCTTTGCGCGCCCCCGTAACGGCTGGGCAGCTTAACCCCGCCAATGCAGCCTATGTGTTAGAAACACTAGAGCTTGCCACTGATTTGTGTTTACAAAAACAAGCCAAGGGTGTGGTAACTGGCCCAGTACACAAGGGCATAATTAACGAGGCTGGCATTCCCTTTACAGGGCATACCGAATTTTTACAGCACCGCTGTGGCAGTGAACAAGTGGTTATGCTGCTGGCAACGGCTGAATTGCGGGTTGCTCTAGTCACCACCCATTTGCCCTTGCGTGAGGTGGCCGCTGCCATAACACCGCAGCGCATTACACAAATTACCCGCATTTTGCATAACGAACTGATCTGCCGCTTTGGTTATGCCCAGCCACGCATTTTGGTGTGTGGGCTAAACCCTCATGCCGGTGAAGGTGGGCATTTAGGGCGTGAAGAAATTGATATTATTGAACCAACCCTAGAAAAGCTGCGCGCCGAAGGCATTAACCTAATTGGGCCTTTGCCTGCAGATACGTTGTTTACTGAAAAAATTCTGCAACAAGGTGATGCCGTGCTGGCCATGTACCACGATCAGGGTTTGCCGGTGCTAAAATACCAAGGCTTTGGCCGTGCTGCCAACATTACCCTTGGCCTGCCCATTATTCGCACGTCGGTCGATCATGGCACAGCACTGGAATTAGCCGGAACTGGCAAGGCTGACACGGGCAGCTTAAAAACTGCATTAGACTATGCAACCATTTTTGCTAGCTAACTGTTTTTTCTAGTTAACTGTTTTTCTAGCTAATCATTTGAGAATTTATTTATGGCTTCACTGAACGGGCATAAAGCACGTAAGCGTTTTGGGCAGAATTTTTTACAAGATACCGGCATGATTCGTAAGATTGTGCGTGCCATTGCACCCAGTGGTGGCGATCATTTAGTAGAAATTGGGCCGGGCATGGGGGCAATTACCGAACTGTTGTTGGAAGAAAATGGCCGGCTAGACGTTATTGAACTCGACCGAGATTTAATTCCTGGTTTAAAAGTTAAGTTTTTTAACTACCCAGACTTCACCATTCACGAAGCCGATGCGCTAAAGTTTGATTTTGCCGAACTGCGTAAAAGTGATGAAAAGCTAAGGGTCGTAGGTAATCTGCCCTACAACATTTCAACGCCGTTAATTTTTCACCTGCTATCGTTTCAAGGCTTAATTCATGACATGCACTTTATGCTGCAAAAAGAAGTGGTAGAGCGCCTAGCGGCCAAGCCAGGTACAGGTGAATGGGGCAGGTTAAGTGTGATGGCGCAGTATTATTGCGAGATAGAAAACTTGTTTTTAGTGCCGCCTGAATGCTTTAAGCCCCAGCCTAAGGTTGAATCGGCCATTGTACGCATGACCCCCAAACAGCAGCCCACACACCTAGCTTTAGATGAGGCGGTGTTGGGTGATACGCTGCGCTTAGCCTTTGCACAGCGCCGTAAAACCCTGCGAAATAATATGAAAGGCTTTGTGACTAGCGAGCAGTTAGAAACCTTAGGTTTAGACCCACAACGCCGTCCAGAAACATTAAGCCTAGAAGAATTCGTTAAATTGGCAAATTTTCGAGCTGAATAATATGGCAACCTACGCAATTGGTGACATTCAAGGCTGTTACAAAAGCTTTAAGCAGCTATTAGAAGAAATTAAATTCAAGCCCTCGCAAGACACCCTGTGGTTGGCTGGTGATTTGGTGAACCGTGGCAGTGGCTCGCTGGATGTGCTGCGTTACGTGGCCGACTTAGGCGAGTCGAGTAAACAGGTGTTGGGCAACCATGATTTTCATCTATTAGCGGCGGCAGAAGGCATTCGTAAGCTGCGTAATTCAGATACTTTAGAGCAAATTATTCGTGCACCTGATGCCAATGAACTGCTTGATTGGCTAAGCCTGCAGCCTTTGTTATACCAAGATGAAAATTTAGGCTTTGTAATGGCTCATGCCGGCATTCCGCCTATCTGGTCGCTTGCTAAGGCTAAGCTGTTGGCTGCGGAAGTTGAACAGCAGTTAAGCCTTACGCCCCGTTATACCTTTTTAAGCAAGGTGTTTGGTAACGAACCCCTGTGTTGGCAAGACGATTTAGAAGGCGAAGACCGTTATCGTGCCATTATTAATTACTTCACCCGCATGCGTTTTTGCAAGCCAGACGGCACGCTTGATTTTGCTAATAAACATGAAGCAAGCAATGCACCTGCTGGCCATGCACCTTGGTTTTATTACCCTAGCCAAGTACTAAACGAAGCAGAAATAGTGTTTGGGCATTGGGCTGCTTTGGAAGGGCGGACGGGAATAAAGCACATTCATGCGTTAGATACCGGCTGTGTGTGGGGTAATTATTTAACGGCCATGCGCTTAGAAGACCATAAAAAGTTTCAGGTGGCGGCAGTTAAGAAAGACCTTGTGTAGTAAGGCCTTATGTAATGGCTTTTCTTATTGTTTTTGGTTTTATTGATGATTAGGGAGATAAAATGAGTACTAGCACTTTAAATGCCCAGCAGGCATGTGAGCTTTTAAAAGCAGGTAAGCTAAAGGTGGTTGATATCCGTGACCCACAAAGCTATAGCAATGGGCGGATTAAAACCGCTGAGCGTTTAGATAATAGTAATTTACAAGACTTTATTCGTGATAACCCAAAAGATCAGCCAGTGCTAGTGTGTTGTTATCATGGCATGGCCAGTAAAAGTGCCACTGATTATTTAAAAGAACAGGGGTTTTCAGAAGTGTACAGTCTGGATGGCGGTTATGAATTTTGGAAGGTTTGCCACCCAGAACATTGCGAATAATAATTAATTATTTACCAAGCAATGACCACATCACCCTGCTGAATATTCACCATTTCTGGCAGGGTTACTAAGCTGCCATTGGCAAAATTAGGCTGCACCCTTTCTAGGCTTAGTGTTAAATCAACGGGTATTAGTTCAGTAAAGGCTCGCTGAGTGTTGTCATAAAAGGTATTCAAACGGTAAACGTTTAATGTATCGCCGGGGCGTAAACCAGCATCTGAACCGGCATCTATGTACAAGCGTTTATTATCGGTGCGGGTAATGCGCGCCATAAAAGGCTGGCAACCTACCTGCACATTTAAATCACTCACCATCTGCTCAATTAACTCATCAACTTTTTGGCCATAATCAGTACGCCAGAAACGTGGGTTAGCAAAGCCTACTTTTTCAGTGCGGTTTTCTGTCCAGTTCCCTTGTGTAGAATAACTGCGGCTAGTCACAAGTTCACCACTAAACCCGTCGTGAATAAACAAATCAACGCGCAGTTCACGGGCAAAACGTTCGCCTTTATAGCGGGTGCGTTCGTAAAGGCCCTCGATAACACTTCGTTCACTGGCAAGTTCAGGATTAATAAGATCCATGCTACGAATGACGCCAGTTAATACGTATTGGCTGCCAATGCGTGTTGCTGTGTCTACTGCGGTGGTTAAAGTGCCACGATCATTCACAGAGGTAGGGATGGTGCTGACATCGTTATACAGCTGAAAGCCTGCAGCATCAAAAACACGCAACCTTTCTTGCCCTTGCATTCGCTGCAATATTTCTTTAGGTAGGGTTTCATTGGCATTGTGCAAAGCACCCATGTTGGCAGATTGTGGCCTTTCCATATAAAAATTACTAATGGCAAGGCTGCGTTTATAACCGTTAGCGTAGTTGCCACCCTCGCATTTACCACTGCTTTCTATCAGTGCTTTTACAGTAATAAACATCATGCCATTTTTAACTTCTTCTTTTAGCACTTCCATTTGGCTAATACTGCCTTGCGTATTAATGGAAAGCTGATCTGTGTGAAGTTCACCTTTACTCATGGCCTGATAGCCACTTACTTGCAAAGCCCCTTGAAAGCTGACTTGGCGCAGTGCATCACGAATAGCTGCACGGCGGGCATGAACTAAATCTTGATGGTCTATAACCGAAGCGCCCGTGGCTTCTACCCACTGCGCTTGTGCAGGCAAAGCTATAAACAATAATAGGCTAATGATGAAGGCTTTATACATGAAATTAGAGTCCATTAAAACAAAACTGGGAAGTATCAGAATGATACTTCCCAATCAAATTGTCTAGCTAGATTAATAACGGATGCATTGGCATGAATGCAAATATTAATCTAATAAGTAGCGTGTTTTAGGTTGTGGCTGAGCGTTGTACTGGCTAATAGGCAGTCTTTGGCTTGGGTGTTCGCCGTGCACTGTGTATTGTGCGCAGTTAGGGTCTGCTGCCATGCTGGCACCTTTAAGCATGCAGTGCTGGAAGCGTGGTTCTAGCACTAGTTCCATTTGTGTTTCATAAGAGTTTTTACCTGTTTCACGGGTAGAAATAATCTTAGCACCACGGACTAGGTTATCAACATAACCACGAACGTTATCATCACGTGTGGCTAAGTTTTGTACCGTTGTATTACCTTGAATGCGTGTTCCATAAACGCGTTCAGCCATGTTACGGTAAGCATCCATTTTAGAGGCACGCATTGCCATTAAGTTGGTTTGGTTATCATTTACCAACGCATCTGACTTGCCATAAGTGCCATGGCCGTTTACACGTAAAACAACGGGGTCAAGATTACCTAAAGCAACCGATTGTGCGGGTGGAGCAGAGTGATTGGCAAAATCTGCTGCACAACCAACCATTAAAGTGAGACCTAAAGTAGTTAGGCCCGCTAAGAGCATTTTATTTAGCATGTTGACTCCCAAAGTCCTTATTCTAATCATAATTATCTATCATCGGCAAAAACATTGAAACTTTTAGCTTTATTTGAGGCACTGTATGCAAGTATACCTAGTTGGCGGCGCTGTGCGTGATGAATTATTGTATTTACCTGTAAAAGATCGTGATTGGGTTGTTGTTGGCGCAACAATTCAGCAGATGATTAAACAGGGTTTTAAGCCGGTTGGTAAAGACTTTCCGGTTTTTTTGCACCCTAAAACGCATGAGGAATATGCCCTAGCAAGAACCGAACGTAAACAAGGGCGGGGTTATAAAGGCTTTAAAGTTGTTGCAAGCCCAGAAGTCACCTTAGAAGAAGACCTTTTGCGCCGTGATTTAACCATTAATGCAATAGCCAAAGACAATGAGGGCAACCTTTATGACCCTTATAATGGCCAACAAGACCTTAAAAACAAGTTACTAAGAGCCGTATCAGAAGCCTTTAGTGAAGACCCATTAAGGGTATTACGCACCGCACGCTTTGCTGCCCGCTTTGCCCACCTAGGCTTTAGTGTGGAAGCCAAAACGCTAGCTAAAATGCAGCAATTAAGCAACAGTGGCGAGCTAGGCTTTTTAACCGCTGAGCGGGTTTGGATTGAAGTTGAAAAAGCCCTTGCCACCCAAACGCCTTCGGTATTTTTTAAGGTGTTAGCCAGTGTTGGTGCAGTAGAAAAACTTTGGCCACCCCTAGCCAAACAATTACAAGAAAACCCCGCTTGCTTAGCTTGGTTAGATAAAGCCGCTACCCAACCAGCTAAAATAACAATCAGCCTGCCTCAACGCTTAGCCCTATTAGGCTGGGGTGCAGCTGCTGAATTTGCAGGCCAGCTAGCCAGCTGCCTAATGTTGCCCAAAGATTACCTAAAGCACTTAAATGCTTTATTAGCCATTCAAAACCAGCCAGCCCTAGAAAACCTGCAAGCAGAAGCGGCACTGGCAATGTTTGATGCTTTAGATGCTTGGCGGCAAGTTGAACTGTTTAATGCAGTGATTGATTTAACAGGCTTAACCCAAGCCACTGTTCATGCCACAGAATTAAAAAACTGGCTAGAAGCAGCAAGGGCAATTAAAGCAGCAGACTTGGTTGCCCAAGGCATTAAAGGGCCACAGGTAGGCACAGAATTACGCAAATTAAGACTCGAAAAGCTAACTGGCTTAGCTTTAACTAATCTTGCGTAGCTGGTAGTAATGCCTGCCAAGTGAGTTCAACTGGTTTCATTATTTGCTCAGCATGGGCGTGAGCTTGCCATAATTCCAAATAGCTTTGCTTATAACCAGCGGGCTTTTGGTTGGGTTCTAATTCGGCCATTGGCAGCAATACAAAATCATGCTTTAGCAGGTCAGGGTAGGGCAGTTGCACACCATCAACTAGCCCACTGGCTTTATCCCAGCTAATAATATCTAAATCTAAAGCACGCACATAAATGCTTTGGTCTTCAGGCATCAGGTATTTTTCGTTGCCTTCAATTTGCTTTAGCAGCGCATTCAGTTCATTAGGCTTTGCGGTTGTATAAAAGCCTGCCACTAAATTATAAAAAGGCGCACAGCTTTTAACTTTAATGCCCACTGGCTGAGTTTCGTACACTTGGCTTACTTTTAATTCACCAAATTCAGCCTGTAACGCTTGCAATGCACGGCTAAGTTGATGCTGGCGCTCATAATTACTGCCTAAACTAACCCAGCAATAAACGGGCTTCATAGCCTTGCTTCTTTGCGTTGGCATGCGGTGCGGGTAATTTTAACGCCCACACTGCCTGCTGCAGGCACAGCGCTGGGTTTTCGCAGGGTTAGTTTTACCTGTTGGGTATCAAAATTTTCAAGCAGCATGGCGGCTATTTTTTCAGCCAAGGTTTCAATTAAATCGTGGTGTTGTGCTTTAGCAAGGTGCATAACTTGCTCGCTAATGGCGGCATAATTTAGGGTTAAATTTAAATCATCGCACGCGGCGGCAGGGCGAATGTCGGTGCTTAACTCTAAATCAATTTCTAGTTTTTGCTGAGTTTGTTTTTCCCATTCAAACACACCAATACTGGCTAAAAAGCTTAAGTTTTCAATAAAAATACTGTCTACTGGTTGCATGCGTTCAGCCCTTTAAGTTCGGTTAACGGCCAACGTGGGCGTAAAGGTGCTGGCGTGTTGCCATCGCTTTGTCCTGCTGCTAAACGTTGCGCTCCGGCGAAGGCAATCATGGCGCCATTGTCGGTGCAATAGGCCAGTGAAGGGTAAAAAACTTGCCCACCCATGCCCCGTAAGTTTTTTTCTAACTGTTCACGCAGGTGTTGGTTAGCACTGACGCCACCGGCAATCACTAAACGCTTCATGCCCGTTTGTTTTAATGCCCGTTTGCATTTAATCACCAGTGTATCAACCACCGCATCTTGAAAAGCCCAAGCAATGTCGGCCATCGTTTGGTCATCAAGTGTTGCGTTTTCTAAAGTGGCTTCTTCTTTTAGGCGATTAACACAAGTCAAAGTTGCTGTTTTTAAGCCACTAAAGCTAAAGTCTAAGCCGGGGCGGTCGGTCATGGGGCGAGGAAAACGAAAACGGCCTTGGGTGCCTTGTTCGGCTAATTTAGCTAAGCGTGGTCCGCCTGGATAGCCTAAACCCATCATTTTGGCCGTTTTATCAAAGGCTTCACCGGCGGCATCGTCTAGCGATTCACCCAGCAATTCATATTCACCAATGGCATCGACACGAATTAATTGCGTATGCCCCCCTGAAACCAGTAAAGCCACAAAAGGAAATTCAGGCGGTGTTTGGTCTAATAAAGGTGCTAGTAAATGGCCTTCCATGTGGTGCACACCCAAAGCAGGAATGTCCAAAGCAAAGGCCAAGCTGCGTGCCATGCAAGCGCCGGTCATTAAAGCGCCAATCAGCCCAGGGCCTGCGGTGTAAGCAATGCCTTCTAGGTCTTTTAAGGCTAAGCCAGATTCAGCAAAAACCTGCCTAACTAAAGGGGTGAGTTTACGTAGGTGATCGCGCGAGGCCAGTTCAGGTACTACCCCACCATAACGTTCGTGAAGTTCAACTTGGCTGTACAAAGCATCGGCAATTAATCCCTGCTTGGTATCATAAAGTGCCACGCCTGTTTCATCACAGGAAGTTTCAATGCCCAACACCAACATAAACCTAACCTTCGTTTGTAAATTTGGGTGGCTAGTATAAAGGAAGTGCATAAACATTTGCACCGTGCAGCACAAACAGGTAGAATTTTTCGCCTGTAGTATTCCTAAAAACCTATGTAGTTAACCCTCTTAAGGACGGTGATTTTAATGCCTGTAATTAAAGTCAAAGACAATGAGCCGTTTGACGTCGCACTGCGTCGTTTCAAGCGTTCTTGCGAAAAAGCTGGTGTTCTAGCTGATGTTCGTCGTCGTGAATTTTACGAAAAGCCCACAGCTGAGCGTAAGCGCAAGAAAGCCGCAGCAGTCAAGCGCCATCAGAAAAAACTTCAGCGTGAGCAGCGTCGTTTTGAGCGGATGTATTAATACATCGGCTTAAAAGCTGTTAAATAACGCTGGAGTTGTCTTGACCAAGGCAATCCATTAAACGAGTCTTAAATCTGATTTATTTGATTTAAGACTCGTTTTTTGTTCTAAAGTCGACCATTTAATTTAAGGTTAAACACCTGAGGCAATAATGACAGGCCGTATTCCACAGGCATTTATTGATGATTTAATTGCCCGTAGTGATGTGGCGGAAGTGGTTGGGGCACGCATAACCTTAAAAAAAACGGGTAAAAATTACTCGGCGCTTTGTCCTTTTCATAATGAAAAATCCCCTTCGTTTAGTGTTAACCCAGACAAACAGTTTTATTACTGCTTTGGTTGCGGTGCCAGTGGTAATGCCCTTACTTTTTTAATGGAGCATGACAACCTAGACTTTGTTGAGGCCGTAGAAAGCCTTGCCAGAATGCAAGGTGTGCAGGTTCAGCGTGAAGAACGCCAAGGTTATCAGCGTTCTGAACAGCAGCAGCGGCAACAAAAAGAGCAGACAGACCAGCGTTCGCGTTGCATGGAAACAGCAACACACTATTACCAACAAGTACTGCACCAAGAAGCAGGACGCCAAGGTTTAGACTATTTTCTTACGTTGCGTGGCTTAGGTGAAGAGCTACTGACCCGTTATGCGCTAGGGGTTGCACCTGAGGGTTGGGACGGCCTTAAGAATCATTTAAACCAAGCCGGTTTTAGTGAAGCTTTACAAATTGAACTGGGTTTGGTGGTTAAAAAAGAAGACACCGGACGGGTTTATGACCGTTTTCGTAACCGTGTTGTTTTTCCTATTCGTAATATTAAAGGGCAGACCGTTGGTTTTGGTGGACGGGTGCTTGATGATAGCAAGCCCAAGTACTTAAATTCACCTGAAACGCCTTTATTTCAGAAAAGCCAAGAGCTTTATGGTTTGTATGAAGCCAGAAAACAACCAGGCAGGTTAGACCGATTGCTGGTAGTTGAAGGCTATATGGATGTGGTTGCCTTAGCCCAACAAGGCATTCACTGGGCCGTTGCTACGCTTGGTACTGCGGCAAGTGAAGAACATTTAAAAAGAATTTATCGCCTAGTGAACGAGGTGGTGTTTTGTTTTGATGGCGATGCCGCTGGGGTTCAGGCGGCGGCACGTGCCATGCAAACTGTGCTGCCTTTGGTTAATGATGGTCGCCATGCCCGTTTTTTGTTTTTACCTGCAGGTGAAGACCCTGATAGTCTGGTGCAAAAAGAAGGTGCCGGACTGTTTGAGCAGCGCGTTAATCAAGCCATGCCTTTGGCTGAATACTTGATTAGTTACCTGCAACAAGGCTTAGATTTAAACCTGTTAGATGACCAAGCACGCATGGCGCATGCCGCAAAACCGCTGGTGCAAAGCCTGCCCGAAGGCTTGTTAAAGCGTCGGATTTTGGTGCACCTGCAATCGCTGACAGGTTTGGATTTAAATGATGAAAGCGCTAACCGTGCAAGGCACCCACAAACTTTACCAAGCACGGCAACCTTTGCACCTGATGTATCGGCTTATCAGCCATTAAAGCAAAAAAAAGAAACGGCACAGTTCACAAGAACTTTACCTGTTGAAGAAAAACTATTACGCCTCTTGGTGCGTTACCCTGATTTGATTAGTCAGGTGCCAGAAAACTTAGTTATTGATCCAGAACGCAATGAATCAGCACAAATTTTAGATGATTTACTTGAATACTTAAAGAAGAGTCCGCATATAACACTTCAGGTACTTATGGCGTATTGGTCGGGAACCGCCCAAGGCGAAGCACTTTTACAACGTGCAAGGCTAGCACTTGAACTAAGCCGTGAAACCGCAGCCCAAGAAATACAGGCAATTTCACAGTATTTAATAAACCGTATTGCAGAAGAGCAGGTTGAAGCACGTTACAGTGACTTACTGGGACACTCTGAAACAACCCAGTTACCAATGGCAGAGATGCAAGAACTCTGGAAGTTGGTACAACAAAAGCATCTGAAGTCGTAAGACAAATAGACGGTTGAACGCGAATCTGCTATAATTTCGCGCCTAACTTAAGGGCAGACTGTATTTTTAATGGTCTGCCTTTTTTATCCATATTTCTTGCACAGCTGAGATAGGGGTCCTATGTCCGGGAAAGCGCAGCAATCTCGATTGAAAGATTTGATCGCCCTTGGTAAAGAGCAGGGTTACCTGACTTATACTGAAGTTAATGATCATTTACCGGAAGAAATCTCTGATCCGGATCAGGTCGAAGACATTATTCGCATGATTAATGATATGGGCATTCCGGTAAGTGAGGAAGCTCCGGACATGGAAACTCTGCTGATGACCGACGGTGATTCTACCGACGAATCTGCAGCAGAAGAAGCCGTGGCCGCATTAGCTGCTGTTGAAGGTGATGCAGGACGCACCACTGACCCTGTGCGTATGTACATGCGCGAAATGGGTGCAGTTGAGCTACTTACCCGTGAAGGTGAAATTGTTATAGCTAAGCGAATTGAAGAAGGTATTCGTGAAGTTATGCATGCACTTGCCTATGTACCAGGCACTGTAGAAAGTATTCTTGCTGCTTATGATGTGGTAGCTGCAGCAGAAAATGGTCGCTTAACGGATGTTTTTGCAGGCTTTATTGACCCTGTTGAAAACATGCCACCACCAGGCCCTGCACCAACGCCTGCGCCAAAAATTGTGCCCAAAGTCGTTGCTGATAAAGATGACGATGAAGAAGAAGCCGAAGAAGACGAAGAGGAGGAGGCAACGGTTAGCGGTCCTGATCCTGAAGAGTCACGTATTCGTTTTACTGCTTTGCGTGTGCAATTAGAAAAAACCTATAAAGTGATTAATAAGCAGGGTTTTAGCCATGCTAAATCACAAATTGAGCTGAATCTTTTAGGTGAGCTTTTTGCACCCTTTAAGCTTGCTAACAAGCACTATGAACGTGTGGTTAGCGAAGCCTGTGGTGCTGTTGCCGATATTCGTGATCAAGAACGTCAGATTATGCGTTTTTGTGTGGGTAAGGCAAAAATGTCACGTACTGCATTTATAGCAAGCTTTCCAGGCAATGAAACCAACCCTAAATGGCTTGAAGAAGTCATTAATAAAGATGACGCTGTTGGTAAAAAAGTACGTGCTTACAGCTTAGAAATTCAGCGTTGCCAGCGTCGTATTAAGGCACATGAAGAGACTTTTAAGCTAACAGTTGCTGAATTAAAAGAAATTAACCGCCGTCTTTCCATTGGTGAGGCCAAAAGCCGCCGTGCCAAAAAAGAAATGGTTGAAGCCAACTTGCGTTTGGTTATTTCGATTGCTAAAAAATACACCAACCGAGGTTTGCAGTTCTTAGACCTTATTCAAGAAGGCAACATTGGCCTAATGAAGGCGGTGGATAAATTTGAATTCCGCCGAGGTTATAAGTTTTCGACCTATGCTACTTGGTGGATACGTCAGGCGATAACCCGCTCGATTGCAGACCAAGCGCGCACCATTCGTATTCCTGTGCACATGATTGAAACGATTAACAAAATTAACCGTGTACAGCGCCAAATGTTGCAGGAAATGGGCCGTGAACCCACCCCAGAAGAGCTGGGTGAACGCCTTGAAATGCCAGAAGATAAGGTACGTAAAGTACTCAAAATTGCCAAAGAGCCCATTTCGATGGAAACGCCCATTGGTGATGATGAAGATTCACACTTAGGTGACTTTATTGAGGATACTAACCAAGAATCCCCGATTGATTCAGCCACCGAAGAAGGACTGATTGAAGCAACCCGTTCAGTTTTAGCAGGCTTAACTGCCCGTGAATCGAAAGTATTGCGTATGCGTTTTGGTATTGATATGAATGCAGACCATACCTTAGAAGAAGTAGGGAAGCAGTTTGATGTAACGCGTGAGCGTATTCGTCAGATAGAAGCTAAGGCACTGCGCAAGCTACGCCACCCTTCACGCTGTGATTCTTTGCGCTCATTCTTAGACGATTAAAAAATAAACGCCAGAAAGTCTTGATTCATCAGGGCTTTCTGGTATTATCAACTCCGTTTTGGGGCCTTTAGCTCAGTTGGTTAGAGCGCGCGACTCATAATCGCTCGGTCGCTGGTTCAAGTCCAGCAAGGCCCACCACTTCTTTTGCTTGCCCTCTTTTTCCTAATCTACTGCATTTCATTACCTTGTTTAAATTGAGTGCCTTTGGCCAACTGGCTAGTTAGGGTGTACCTTAAACTGGTTACATAGTTGCTGAAGTGTGAGCGTTGTTTGTTGAATTTTATGGCTTGAAACCAGTGTTTGACTTGCTTGAGCAGAGTTACTTTCTGCAAGCAAAGCGATCCCTTCAACTGTTTCGGCAACTTCCCTTGCAGCAAGCGCTTGTTCACTAAGAATTACTTGAATGTCTAATGTGGCTTGTACAACTTGACTGGTTTTGCTTTCTATTTCAGCAACTGAATGGCCTGCCTGCTCAGCTTTGCTAACGCCTTCACCCACCTGCTTTACGCTGGCTTGCATTTCAATCACAGCTTCTTCAGTGCGTTGTTGAATTTGATTCACTATGTCTGATATTTCTATTGTTGATTGTGCAGTACGTTCTGCTAAATTACGCACTTCATCAGCAACAACAGCAAAACCTCTGCCATGCTCGCCTGCACGTGCTGCTTCAATGGCTGCATTTAAAGCCAATAAATTGGTTTGATCAGCAATGTCACGAATAGTAGAAACAATTTTGCCAATATTATTAGAAAGCTGTTCTAAATCCTTTAATTTAGCAGAAGAGCTTTTTACTTTGTTTGCAATTAAGCTAATTTCTTTAGAGCTGGCATAAACCGCTTCAGCACCCCTGCGTGCCACATCACCTGCCTGATTAGAGGATTCGTGAGCAGCAATGGCACTGCTACCAATTTGATCAACCGAAGCGCTGAGCTCTTCTAAAGCTGCTGCCATATTGGCAGAAGAGTTGGATTGGGTTAACGCGCCTTCAGAGGTTGCTTTGCTTGCATTGAGCATTTCAATAGCAGCAATGTTGAGCGTTTTAGTGGACTGGTTCATTTGAAATGCCACTTCAAGTAAGTGGTTTCGCATAATTTGCACCGCATTAAAAACGCCACCAATTTCATCATTTTTACCCATGGGTGCCGGACCAACTAAATTACCAGAACCAATTTCCATCGCCACACTTTTTAAATAATTAATGCGTTTTGTTTGTTTACGCATTACTAGGTAAATCCAAACAAAAGCAAGCCCACCTGACACTATTATGCCCGAAGTCAGTGGTAGCATGATTTGGTGAACGTTGGGGTCATTTAAGTGAAAGTGCCAGCCTGCAATAATACCTAAAGTAGACAGCAAAAAGAAAAACATAGGAATCATTGCCGTTAGCGTTAAATTAATGCTTTGATAATGATGTAAAATCTTAGAGAAAAAGCCCGATAAATGGTAGCCACCACTTAAACGGTCGCCACTGCCTTCACGCATGCGTGCATAAAGCAGGTCAGCATCTTTGATTTCTTTATCGGTCGCTTTTAGGCGAATACTCATGTAACCGCCGTTAGGTAAAGGGTTAGCTGTTGCTTTAACCCAGTAATGATCACCATTAGCACGGCGGTTTTTTACAATGCCCTGCCAAGCACGTCCTTTTTTAAGTGTTGCCCACATATCACGAAAAGCTTCTTTTGGCATGTCTGGGTGGCGAATAATATTGTGGGGTTTACCAATTAAGTCTGAGCGTGAAAATCCTGCGTATTCAACAAATTCATCGTTAACATACGCAATGTTTCCTAATGCATCGGTGTGAGAGATAATGGCGCAATCTAACCTAACTAGGTATTCTTTTTGGGTGATTTTTTGAGTGTTCATTAATTTTAAATCCCTTGTTTTAAAACTATTTAGGTGTAGGTAAGTTAAAGGTAGCTTGGGTTAAAATCAGCTCAATGCACTGCTAACTTTTTAACCCAGAACACTCTTTTTTTGCTTGGGGGTTGGTATTTAAGTAATAAGTTAAGCATATTAACACAAACTTACATTTTGAAATAAAAGAGATAAAAATTCTATACTAATTTCATTTTTTGTAAGTGTTTTTTTGTAAATTAAGGCCTTTTTTAAAGAATAGGAGTCGTTTATGCGCTTGTTGCACACCATGTTTCGTGTGGCTGACTTAGAAAAGTCACTGCATTTTTATACTCAAGTGATGGGCATGAAGTTGTTACGTACTAGTAAAAACGAAGAATACCGTTATACACTCGCTTTTGTTGGCTATGGTGAGGAAGAAAACACGGCGGTTATTGAGCTAACGCACAACTGGGATACCGATAAATATGACTTAGGTACCG
>CANQLY010000034.1 GCA_947624795.1 uncultured Marinospirillum sp. | reverse complement strand
ATAAAACTCGATTAGCAAGGCGTGACCACAAAATAGCACGGTAAGCACTTTCTAAAGTGGCATCACCCGTTACCCGCCCTACTCTAGCGCGAGGATCAATAAAGCCCAGTGTTGCAAGCTCCTCGGCCAGCAGCTGTTCAAGGCCGCGAGAGCAGGTAACATGGACGGTGTAAGTAGAATCTAAGGAAGTCATGGTAACGCCTTTTTAAGTCAAGCAATTATGTTGGGCAATCAAAAACAGGAAACTGATAAATAAATAATACTATGAATTTTTAACCATCTAGCTTATCAATAGAGGCGAGGCATTCAGAAGACCTGCCGTAGAAGAAAGCACCATCTTAACAATAAATAAGAGGCTGTACTCTATGAAGCGTCAAAAACGTGATCGTACCCACAGTGTTTTTACCCGTGGTTATAAAGTGGGTTTAGCTGGTCAATCTCGGGACAAGTGCCCTAGTGAACAAGATGAAGTACGCACCAGCTGGATGAATGGCTGGCGTGAGGGTCGGGAAGACCGTTGGTCAGGTATGAACGGTGTGTCGGCTATTCATAATAATCCATCCGTTACTATTGGCAATTCTTAGCCGCCTTTTTAGTAACTTCCTAGTAAATTTTCGCACTTTGCTAGGTTAAATTACTTAAGTTCTATCAAACCTATCCAACAATCCAATTAAAGACCCATGCCAAAGCGTGGGTCTTTTGCTTTGTATAGCATCACACCACAGGATAAGTGATAATAGTGGGCAAATTAAATAAAGGATCTCTTGAATGTGGTTTAAAGCGCTACGTATTTATCAGGCACGCACTCATCAATCTTGGAGCACTGACTCCCTAGAACACGCCTTAGCCACTAAGCCTTTTCGTGCTTGTTCCAGCACAGAAGAAACAACAGCTGGCTGGGTTTCACCAACCAATAGCGCAATGCTTACGCACAACCAAGGCAATCATTGGCTATTAAAGCTAAAAATAGAAGAAAGAATTTTACCAGCCAGCGTGGTTCGTGAACAACTCATTGAAGAAGTTGAAGCCTTAGAAGCCGCAGAAAACCGCCGTGTTGGCCGCAAAGAGCGCCAAAACTTAAGCGATGAAGTCCGCCTAAGCCTTCTACCTAAAGCTTTTACCCGTTCTCGTTATGTGTGGGTTTGGCTAGATAGCAAAAATAACCGTGTGATGCTAGATACCACCACCGACAAACAGGCAGACCTCGCTTTAAATTTGCTACGTGAAGGCTTGGGTAGTTTACCGGTCATTCCTTTAAGCACCCAATTAGCGCCGGTGCAAATCATGACCGACTGGGTAACCAAGCAGCCACCTAAAGGCATAGAACTGCTTGATACCTGTGAATTGCGTGATGCCCAAGACGATCAATCCATTATGCGCTGCCGTGGGCAAGATTTAGCCAGCGATGAAATTCAGCAATTATTAGCAGCAGGAAAACGTGTCACTCAACTCAGCTTAAACTGGCAAGAACAACTAAGCTTTACTCTAACCGACACGCTGATGTTAAAAAGCTTAAAATTTGCTGAAGAATTAATAGAAGAAACTAAAGACGCTAACCCAGATCAAGACCCTTTGATTGCTCTAGATGCTGAATTTATTCTAATGAGCAACACCCTAGTCACGCTAATTGATCAGCTAGTAAAGTATCACCAAGGCCTAAGCGATAACCTACAGCCAGACTAACAAAAACCCTGAGGTTTGTTTTAACGATGGAAACCAGCTTAATGAATGCCTCACCCGAGGCTTTTGATGCAATACGCCCCTACCGCGATGAAGAAGTGCGCGAAGTAGTTGAGCGTTTAACCCACGATACTGAATTTATCAACATCGTTTTGCGTTTTAAATTTCCAAGGCTGGCCAACTCACTTTTAGCCTTGCCCCTGCGCTGGCTGGTTGCTCGTGAATTAAAAAAACGCTTAGCTAAAATCAACTCTGTTCACGACCTGCAAGTCTATGTTGAAGGTTATATGGCGCAAATGATTGCCAACACCACGCAAGGTTTTACAGTAGTCGGGTTAGATTCACTGGAACCTAACCAAAGTTACCTGTTTATCAGCAACCACCGTGATATAGCCATGGATCCGGCCTTTGTAAACTATGCACTGCACATTAATGGCAGAAATACCGTGCGCATTGCCATTGGCGATAACTTGCTAAAAAAGAATTACGTTAATGATTTAATGCGCCTAAATAAAAGCTTTATCGTGCAGCGCTCAGCCAAGGGCGTTAGGCAAATGATGGCAGCCTTTAACCTGCTATCACGCTACATTCACCACAGCATTAAAGAAGAAAGTCAGTCGATTTGGATAGCGCAAAAAGAAGGCCGTGCCAAAGACGGTATCGACAGAACTGACCCAGCCATTATCAAAATGTTTTATATGGCAGAAAAAAAATCAGGCAAGCCTTTTAGTGAATCCATCGCTGGCTTAAAAATTGTACCCGTTGCACTTAGCTATGAGTACGACCCACTTGATATAGAAAAATCACGTGAGTTAGTACAAAAACAGCAAGAAGGCCATTATGCCAAAGCTGAGTTTGAAGACATTAATAGTATTGCCCGCGGTATAGCAGGCTTTAAAGGCAAGGTACAGGTGGCTTTTGGTAAGCCCTTAACCGGCGACTTTGCCGATGCCGATGCTGTGGCGGCAGAGGTCGATAAACAAGTTCGCCAACTTTACAAACTTTACCCTAGTAACTACCTAGCCTTAGAAGCATTAAATGAAGTGGGAGATTTTACTATTCCTTCGTTTGATGCACGCACTAAAGCTGAATTTACTCAACGCTTGGCTAGCTGCCCTGAAGCTTACAAAGAACAGTGGCTAAGACTTTACGCTAATCCGGTAAAAAACTACCTAAGCCGACTCTAACAGGTAATAAAAATGCCTAACAATCGAGCAGCAGAAACACGCGCTGCCCATAAAGTAACGCTAATAGGCATGTTGGTGAATGCCCTTAACGCCCTAGCGAAACTACTTGTCGGCGTTTGGGCTAACTCCAGTGCTTTAATAGCCGATGCCATTCACTCTTTATCTGATCTACTCAGTGATATTTTAGTGCTAGCTGCCACACATTTTGGTCGCCAAAAGCCCGATGAAGACCACCCTTACGGTCATGACCGCTACGAAACCCTTGCCACCCTTCTGTTAGGAACCATTTTAATTGCCGTTGCCGGTGCCTTGGTTTGGGATAGCATTAGCCGCCTACTAAAACCTGGCGAGCTTATTATTCCCAGCGCTTTAGCCTTACTTGTGGCAGCAGCTTCGGTGTTAAGTAAAGAATGGATTTATCGCTACACTTTAAAAATAGCCAAAAAAATTAATTCCAAACTATTAGAAGCCAACGCTTGGCACCACCGCACTGATGCACTCTCATCCATCGTGGTGTTTGTGGCTATTTTAGGTAGCTTATTTGGCTTCACTTGGTTAGACCAAATTGCCGCCGTTATAGTCGGTGTTATGGTCGCTAAAATGGGCGCAGAGCTTATTTGGGACAGTTTAAAAGAACTGGTTGATACCGCCTTGCCACCGGAAGAAACTGAAAAAATTTATGCCGCAGCCAAAACCATTGCCGGCGTGCGTGATGTTCACCACCTGCGTACTCGCACCATGGGTAGCCGTACGTTGCTTGATATTCACCTACAAGTCGCACCTTATTTAAGCGTTTCTGAAGGGCATGAAATTGGGGTGTGGGTTGCCAGAAAACTGCGTGATGACTTTGATCACATCTCTGATGTCACCTTTCATATTGACCCAGAAGACGATGAAGAAACCGACAACCCTGACCCTGCCAATATGCTACCACTGCGCCCTGATATTATGGCAAAGCTAGACCAATGTTGGCACGGGGATGCCGATTATGAGCGCCCACACCACACCACCTTGCATTATTTAAACCTTAGCCTAGATGTCGATTTATTCTATTCAGCAGATTTAATTGATCTAACCCAGTTAGATGCGTTTGAAGCGCGCCTAAAAGCCAAGGCTAAACACCTACCTTGGTTAAGAGACGTAAAAGTTTGGGTAGGCCAGATTACACCCAGAGAAACCGCCAAAAATCGGCACATCTACTGTGTAAAAGAAGTAGAAGAATAGAAAAGTGCTTAGCAATTAACAACCAGCAGCTAGCGATAACCGCTGGCTTGCAGGTTGAACAGGTGTGCATAACGTTGGTTAAGCTCCATCAACTGCTGGTGATTGCCCTGCTCGATTATTTGCCCTTGGTCGATATACACAATCTGGTCGGCCATACGCACCGTAGAAAAGCGGTGCGAAATTAAGATCGCCATTTTATTTAACGTATGGCTTCTAAAATAACCAAACATTTGCGCTTCCGCTTCAGCATCCATCGCCGACGTGGGTTCATCAAGCACTAAAATATCGGCTTTTTTGCGCATAAATGCCCGTGATAAAGCTATTTTTTGCCATTGCCCACCTGAAAGCTCTTGCCCACCTTTAAACCAGCGACCTAACTGGGTTTTATAACCTTCGGGTAAGCGCTGAATAAACTCATCGGCCATGCCGGCTTTAGCGGCTTTATGCCAACGTGCTTCATCATCAAAAGCACTGGTATCACCAATCCCAATGTTTTCACCGACTAAAAACTGATAGCGCACAAAGTCTTGAAAAATAACCCCAATGCGTTGGCGTAAAACCTGTGGGTTCCAGTCTTTAAGGTTGCTACCATCCAATAACACTTGGCCTTGGTCAGGATCATAAAGCCGTGTTAACAGTTTAATTAACGTGGTTTTTCCCGAGCCATTTTCACCCACCAAAGCCAAGCTTTCGCCGGGTTTTATATGCAGGTTAATGGCTTCTAATGCAGGCTTGGTTGCCCCTGGGTAGGTAAAACTAACCCCTTCAAAACGCAAACCATCGCCAGGTTGCACACCCACCACAAGATCACCCGATTCATTAGGAACGGGTTGTTCCAAGTATTCATACAGGTTGGAAAGGTAAAGGTTATCTTCATACATGCCACTCACCGAAGTTAAGCTGGCACTTACAGCTGTTTGCCCCTGCTTAAAAACTAGCAGGTACATGGTCATATCACCTAGGGTAATTTTGCCTATCACCGTTTCAAAAATAACCCAAGCATAGGCAGCATAAAAGGTAAGCGTGCCCAATAAACCAAGAATAAAGCCCCAAGTTTCACGGCGTAAAATAAGGCGGCGGTTTTCTACAAACAGCTTAGCAAAAATACCTTTATAGCGGCCAAGCAATAAATCACCTAGCTGAAAAAGCTTCACTTCTTTAATGGTGTCTTCACGGGCTAGCAGGGTTTCTAAATACAACTGGGTACGGGTTTCTTGGGAACGAAAACGAAAAATTTGAAAGGCATCGCCTGAAAACTTAGTTTCAGCAATAAAAACTGGCAAGGCACCCACAAACAATAACAACATCACCCAAGGCGAAAACTGAATCAACAAGAAAGAGAAGCCCATTAAGGCAATGCCATTTTGTAACAGGCTAAAAGTTTTGTTCACCAAAGCTAAAGGGCGGGTGGAAGCTTCGCGTCTGGCACGGGTTAGCTTGTCGTAAAATTCAGAATCTTCAAATTGCGCTAAAGACAGGGTTTGCGCTTTTTCAAGAATCATTTCATTCACTTTTTGACCTAACAACCCCCTTAACAAAGCTTGGTGGGCAGTGGTGGCTCTTTGGGCGGCACTTAAACAAGTAAGAATTAATGCTTCTAGCAACACATAGTTAAGTAGCGGTTGATATTCCACAAGGCCAGTGGTTTGGTAAACCTGCATCGCCATTAAAACAGCATCAACAATAAGCTTGCCTAAATAAGCAGCAATAGCAGGCAAGCTGCCCACTAACACGGTTAGTAACATTAACCCCAATGTTAGGCGGCGCGATGTTTTCCAAACCAAATCAATGGCACGGCGAGTGTAACGAAACACGCCTAAAAACTGCTTAAAATCGTTTTGAGTAACAGTGTTATCAATGGATGAATTAGGAGATGGCACGCTTTAACCTCAAAAAATAATGAAATCTTACTATAAATACAGCCTAAGGGTTGTTAGAGTAGATGAAATACCTAAGTAATGTGGAGTTAGAATGAATATTTCCAATGTCAGTCCAGAAGCCTTGGTGATGTCTACGCTGCAACAGCGCGATACACAAGTGCACCTAGAAGCACAAATTGGCCTAGTAAAGCAAGCAAGGGAAGCAGAAGGTGCTGCCGTTATGTCGCTACTTAATTCTGTTCCTGCACTACAACCCTCTGGTAGCTTGGGTAATAACGTTAACGTTATGGTTTAATCGGTCTCTTTTTCCATTAAATCAACTTTTTGGAAACCCCGTGGTAGCTTGCTGCCACGGCTGCCCCTTCTGGCAAAGTAATGCTCTAAATCTGCCGGCTTTAAAGTCAGCGTTCGTTTGCCTGCTGTCACTTTTAAACTGTCATCGGCAGCCAACACCGTTAATGCTTTAACGTATTCTTCACGGCCTGCAGATCGGCTAGAAGCAATATCAATGATTTTATTGCCCTTGCCTTTTGTAAGCTGTGGCAACTCATTTAATGGAAAAATCAATAAGCGCCCTTCATTAGAAACAGCCGCTATTTTCAGTTCTTCTAATGCGTTATCAGGTAATAGCTGCGGCTGCATAACCTCTGTGCCTAAGGGTGCATTTAACAAAGCTTTACCGGCTTTGTTTTTACTGGCCATTTCACCCAAACTGGTTATAAAACCGTAACCTGCATCAGAGGCAAGTAATACCTGCTGCGTTTCTTGCCCCATTAACATGCCTCTAAACTCAGAACCTGCCGGTGGATTAATGCGGCTGGTTAGTGGTTCACCTTGACTGCGGGCAGAAGGCAAATCGTGTGCAGTAACAGCATAACTGCGCCCAGTATCGTCAATCACCACCAATTGCTGGTTTGATTTACCCCGTGCAGCTAAGAAAAACGCATCGCCACTTTTATAGCTTAAGCTGGTGGGATCTAGGTCATGGCCTTTAGCTGAGCGTACCCAACCCCGGCTCGAAAGCACCACTGTGATAGGCTCATTGCCAATTAAATCTAATTCTGAAAATGCCTTGGCCTCTTTGCGCTGAATCAGACGGCAACGGCGTTCATCGCCAAAAACTTCAGCGGCTTCTTGCAATTCTTTGGCAATTAAGTTGCTCAGTTTTTTATCTGAACCTAGCAAATCAGTAATTTTTTTACGTTCACTGCCTAACCCTTCTTCTTCACCCCGAATTTTTTGTTCTTCTAAGCGAGCCAACTGGCGAAGTTTTAAATCTAAAATGGCATCGGCTTGGCGATCACTTAAACTAAACTGTTGAATAAGCTCTTTTTTAGGCTCTTCTTCTTCACGAATAATGCGAATAACTTCATCAAGACTAAGGTAAGCAATAAGTAAACCCGCTAAAAGGTGCAGGCGGTCTTCTACCTTGTTAAGGCGACTTTGCAGGCGGTTAATCACTGTAGTGCGGCGAAAAACCAACCACTCACTCAACAGCGTATTTAAAGGCTTAACCTGTGGACGACCATCTAAACCAATAATATTAAAGTTCACCCGATGATTTTTTTCAAGGTCAGTGGTGGCAAACAGGTGTGCCATTAATGCTTCAATATCAACCCGATTAGAACGTGGCACTAGCACTAGGCGCACGGCATTTTCATGGTCTGATTCATCACGCAAATCAGCCAATAATGGCAATTTTTTAGCCTGCATTTGGGCGGCTATTTGTTCTAAAATTTTACTGGGTGAAACCTGATGCGGCAAGGCTTCGATAACAACCTCGCCTTCTTCTAAATGCCAAGTTGCCCGGCTTTTTACTGTGCCACGGCCAGTAGCATAAATTTTATGCAGGTCTTCTGTTGAAGTAATAATGTCGGCACCGGTAGGAAAATCGGGCGCTGGAATGAATTGCATTAAATCGCTAATGCTAGCATCTGGGCTTTTTAGTAGGTGCAGGGTGGCTTGCACCACTTCTTTCACGTTATGCGGTGGCATATCGGTTGCCATGCCCACTGCAATGCCACTGCCGCCGTTTAATAAAATATGAGGCAGGCGAGCGGGCAAAACTTCTGGCTCATCCATTGTGCCATCAAAGTTAGGCACCCAGTTTACAGTGCCTTGGCCTAGTTCTTTAAGTAACACTTCAGAAAAGCGGGCTAAGCGGGATTCGGTATAACGCATGGCCGCAAAAGATTTAGGATCATCAGCGCTACCCCAGTTACCTTGCCCATCCACCAAAGGGTAGCGGTAACTGAAATTTTGCGCCATTAACACCATCGCTTCATAACAAGCTGAATCACCGTGCGGGTGAAACTTACCCAACACATCACCCACGGTACGGGCTGATTTTTTGTATTTAGCAGTAGCAGATAGGCCAAGCTCGCTCATGGCATAAATAATGCGGCGCTGTACAGGCTTTAAGCCATCGCCAATGTGCGGCAACGCACGGTCTAAAATGACGTACATAGAATAGTCTAGGTAGGCTTTTTCTGTATATTCTCTAAGACTTTGGCGTTCAAAATTGTCATCGACAAATTCGCTATAGCTTGTCATGCAGTGTCAGTCCTTCTCTACAAATGGGGGGCAATAGTGTAACCTGAAGCCAGTTTAGCGCAAATAATTCACTGATCAAACATACAGACATTAAATCCTTGGCTATCAGTTAGCTAGGCCACTGGTTATAATTAAATAAATAAAAACTGTTTTATTAATTTGTGGGCAGGGAGATTTGTAATGATTTTAAAAGAGTATGTGCACCGCCCAGATGCGGACCCTCGCTCTGAAGAAACCTGTGCTGAATCAGCCACACGTTTGCGTAATGCATTTAAAAGTAATGAAGATGTGCTTTTATTAAACGACATACGCTTAGCATTTGAAGAAGACCGCACCGTTAACGTAGACCATGTTGTGCTGCACAGTTACGGCATAACTTTGGTTAGTAGCCGTGCTATTTATGGAAAAATTGAAGTTAACTACCGTGGTGAATGGAGTCGCAATGTAAAAGGCCGCGACATTGCCATGCAAAACCCCATTGACCTTTACAAATACATTAGTAAAAACTTGCGTGAAAATTTAACGAGCAATATTGGTGAATTACTAACACGCACCAAGGGCGCTCAACGCACCTTTGAAAACATGCCCATTGATGTTTTGTTTATTCAAGCACTTAAAAGCAGTATTGTAGGCACAGGCATTAACCAATCCAACATTATTTTTGTTGAAGCGTTAACACAAAACATTAACCGTACATTTGTGGCTTATAAAAAGCGTGAATTTCAAATGTATGGCGGTTTAGATACTTTTAAACTTTCTCAATCGGATATGTATGCCATTGCCAACTTTTTAATGGGCAATGAAATAGACCGTGCAAGCTACCCCGATACAGACGAACACACCCCAAACCAAGTTGCTGTGCCTGCTGTGATTGGTCGCACCGGCATTATTCGTGCCTACAGCACCTTGCCAGTAAAAATTATTAAAGGCAGCAGCATTAAACCTGGTAGAAAATTTGATGATCAATAGGCTTAGTTAAAATTAAACAAGATTAAAAAAACAAAAAAGGCACTAAAGTTTCCTTTAGTGCCAAAATTGTTACGTACAACATTGAAAGGGGTATTGCTCAATTAACGCTATTAGTAAGCTGCAGAAAAAATCTCAACAACCTGATCGTGTGTTGGCTGGATCGGGTTAGTAAAACCACAAGCATCTTTCATTGCATTAGTTGCAAGCACCGCAAAATCTTCTTTCTTCACACCTAACTCTTCTAAACCAGCCGGAATACCAACCTGCTTAGATAGCGCTTCAATTAGTTCGATACAACGCTTAGCGCCATCTGCATCACTTAAACCCTGCACATCTTCGCCCATAGCAGCGGTAATATCTTTAAGCCTAGCTGCTGCTACTTGGCTGTTAAAACGCTGTACGTGAGGTAGCAATACCGCATTACAAACACCGTGAGGTAAATCATAAAAACCACCTAGTTGGTGTGCCATTGCATGAACATAACCTAAAGAAGCGTTATTAAAAGCCATGCCCGCTAAAAGTTGTGCATAGGCCATTTGATCTCTTGCCTGCATATCTTTGCCATCAGCGACAGCATTGGCTAGATTTTCACTAATAAGGGTGACAGCTTTCAGTGCGCAAGCATCAGTAATCGGGTTGGCAGCAGTAGATACATACGCTTCTACTGCGTGAGTTAAAGCATCCATACCTGTTGCTGCAGTTAACTTAGGCGGCATATTTTTCATAAGACGAGGGTCGTTAACTGATAAGACTGGGGTTACATGCTTATCAACAATCGCCATTTTAATTAGCGTTTTCTCATCAGTAATAATACAAAAGCGAGTAATCTCTGATGCTGTACCAGCCGTGGTATTAATAGCAATTAAGGGTAGTTGAGGTTTGGCGGACTGATCAAGCCCTTCATAATCACGAATATCGCCACCATTACGCGCAACTAAGGCAATACCTTTAGCACAGTCATGGGGAGAACCACCGCCTAAAGAAATTAAAAAATCACATTTATTAGCTTGAAGAATTTTTAAACCTGCTTCTACGTTACCAGTTGTTGGGTTTGCCTGCACACCGTCAAAAACATGTGCTGCTAAGCCTTTAGCTGCTAAGTCATCTTGCAGTTGTTTGGCATAACCCAGCTCAACCAAAGGCTTATCAGTTACAATTAAAGCCGTTTTAAAGCCAGATGCTGCTGCATATTCAACGGCCTGTTGTACAGCACCGTCACCAATAATATTAACCGATGGCATAAAAAATGTAGCTACGCTCATAGTGAATTCCTTAATTTAATTGTTTTTTTTCAATCATCTAGGTGCTTTTTTAAAGCGAGTCGAATAACAGTTTAGAAGAAGCCTAATGGGTCAGAGTTATAACTTATAAGCATGCATTTGGTTTGCTGGTATTGGTTAAGAATCATCTTATGGGTTTCACGACCGATACCTGATTTCTTGTAACCACCAAAAGCTGCGTGAGCTGGGTAGGCGTGGTAACAGTTCATCCACACTCTACCTGCCTGAATGCCACGTCCCATACGGTAAGCACGGTTGGTATCACGTGTCCAAACGCCTGCACCTAAACCAAATTCTGTATCATTTGCAATAGCTAAAGCTTCAGCTTCATCTTTAAAACGGGTCACACTAACAACGGGGCCAAAAATTTCTTCTTGGAATATGCGCATATCGTTAGTGCCTTGAAAAATAGTGGGTTGCACATAAAAACCATTTTCTAAGCCTGCTATTTTCGCAGCAGCACCACCTGTTAATATTTCGGCACCTTCATTACGCCCTATATCCATGTAGCTAAGAATTTTGTCAAACTGCTGTTTAGAAGCCTGCGCTCCTACTTGGGTGTCCGTATCTAGCGGGTTACCGTGGCGAATAGTTTTTGCTTTAGCAACAACCTTAGCCATAAATTCATCGTAAATGCTTTCTTGCACTAGGGCACGAGAAGGGCAGCTACAAACTTCACCTTGGTTAAAGAAAGTCAGCAACATGCCTTCAATGGCTTTGTCTACAAATTCAGGTTCGTGACGTAAAATGTCTTCAAAGAAAATGTTGGGTGACTTACCACCTAGCTCAACTGTTGAGGGAATAATGCGTTCTGCAGCGGCTTTTAAAACGTGCTGACCAACAGGCGTAGAGCCTGTAAAAGCTAATTTGGCAATACCAGGGTGCTGCAAAATAGCTTCGCCTGCTTCTTTACCTAAGCCATTCACAACATTAATTACGCCTGGCGGTAGTAGGTCTTGAATCAGTTCAATAAACACCAATATAGAAGTTGGTGTTTGCTCCGCTGGTTTTAAAACGGTACAGCAACCGGCAGCCAATACAGGTGCAAGTTTCCAAGCAGCCATTAATAGGGGAAAGTTCCAAGGGATAATTTGTCCAACAACACCAATCGGTTCATGGAAATGATAAACCGCAGTGGTTTCATCAATCTCAGCGGCGCTGCCTTCTTGGGCACGAATAACACCCGCAAAATAACGGAAATGATCAACAAATAAAGGCACGTCAGCAGCTAAGGTCTCACGCACGGCTTTACCATTATCCCAGGTTTCAGCAACGGCAAGCATTTCAATATTTTGTTCAACGCGGTCTGCAATGCGTAATAGTACTTTAGAGCGTTCAGCAGCGGATGTCTTACTCCAAGTGGCAAAAGCTTTATCAGCAGCTTTCACTGCTAAATCCACATCCTGATCATCTGACTGGGGAACTTGGCAAAAGACTTGTCCGTTAACGGGTGAGACGTTATCCATGTAACGCCCTTTTACCGGTGCGACCCATTCGCCACCAATAAAGTTCTCGTAACGGTCTTTGAAGTTGATAACGGCACCGGGTTGGCCAGGTTGTTGATAAATCATATAGTTAACTCCTAAATTTATTTTTATAGTCTTAGGTTAATTATCTAAAAGTTAAGATGCTTAACACCTAAGGCATAGCAAACTCTGTGCCAATTTATTAACCAATAAAATAAAACACAACAAAACAACGAGTTATGTTGGAATTAATGATACCTAGTCCTAAAGTGGACTAGCCAATTGTTGGTCGCTGTTCTAACAATGAACAGCTGTTCAGTCGGTACTGTTCAATTTTCTAACACTGGTGGAGGTAAAGAATGATTAATACTTTAACAAAATCGAATCCGGAACAACTTATTTCACGTTCCTGGCAACGTAGCCAAGCCTATGGCTTGGAGCAGTATTTTCAGACAGACCCCTATTTAGTTAGTAAAGGGCTATTAATTGATTACCAACAAGAACAAGCCGCACTTCTTAAGCATTTGAATCACCTGCTGCCTTTATTTCAGCAACTGCAAGGCAACAAACCTTGCAGTTTACTGTTTGCAAATACTGAAGGAGTTATTCTTTATAGTAGCGGTGCCGATTGCTTTGCAGGTAAAGCCCGCAAAATAGCTTTAGCACCTGGCGCTAGTTGGCATGAAAGAAATATGGGCACTAATGCCATTGGTACAGCGTTAATGGAAGAGCAAGAAGTGAGTGTTTTGGGTGTACAGCACTTTTTTTGTAATAACCAACAAATTGGCTGTAGTGCCAGCCCAGTTTTCTCACCCACAGGACAACTGCTTGGAGTGGTGGATATTTCAAGTGAAGCTCATGAGCACAGCCAAGACATGCTATTCAGTGCTCGCTTATTAGCTCAGTCATTAGAAAATGCGTTATTAGCAGAACAAGCTGGCACTTATTGGCTGCTGAATTTAGTTAACCACAGCAGCTATACACAGTTACCTTGGTCGGGCTTGATTGCTTTAGGTGAAGATGGCGAAATTATTGGTGCTAACCGCATCGCTAAAAACTGGCTGATCCATTTAGATTTACCTCATTTACTATCCACTCTTCGTCAAGGCGAATTAACCCCGGTAGGTGAAGGAATGGTGCTGCTAAGCCGAAAAACACAAGAACAATCTAGCTCTGTAATTAAAACTAAACCCTTCAATAAACCTAAACTCAATACAGCTCAAAAAAAAGCTTTAACGTTGTTAAATGCTGGAATACCTTTATTAATACAAGGTGAAACCGGCGTTGGTAAAGATCACTTAGTTAATCTTTTACAGCAACAAAGTGACTATCCAGACCAGCCATTAATCGCTGTTAATTGTGGAGCATTACCTAACGATTTAATAGAAGCAGAATTATTTGGCTATAAACCTGGTGCTTTTACAGGCAGCAATAAAGACGGGCGCTTAGGTTATATTCGCGCTGCCGATCAGGGCATATTATTTTTAGATGAAATTGGCGACTTACCTTTAACGGCACAAACCCGCTTATTAAGAGTGCTACAAGAAAAATCGGTTACACCTTTAGGTTGCCACACACCCATTCCAGTCAATTTTAAAGTGATTGCAGCCAGTCATAAGAATTTAGTGGAAATGGTGGAGGAGGGTATTTTTCGTCAAGATTTATTCTTTCGTTTAAGCGGCTACCAAATTAAATTACCTGCGTTGCGCGACTATACCAAACCAGACTTTGAACAGCTTGTTTATAAGTTTTTATGCCAACTGCAACCCAATAAACAGCCAGCTCAGTTAAGTAAAACCCTATTAGATCATCTTTATAGCTATGTATGGCCAGGCAATATTCGCCAGCTTAAACAGGTGTTAGAAGTTGCATTCGTATTAGCTGATGGCCAGCTGATTGAATGTAAGCATCTACCAGAATTACCTAGTACAGGTACCTTAACTAAAGCGGATAATGCAGACTTAGCGACCCATAAACAGAAGCAAATTACTCAGGTATTGGCAGGTTGTGGAGGTAATGTAAGTGCGGCTGCACGCAAGTTAGGCATTAGCCGCACAACAATTTATGCTGCTCTAAAAAGCTGAGTTAAGTGATGCGGCGATTAAACCTCAGCTAGGTTGCCTTTTGATTCTAGCCAGCTTTTACGGTCAGGCGAACGCTTTTTAGCCAATAGCATGTCCAACATTTCCATGGCTTGGTCGCCCTCTTCACGCACTAATTGTACTAGGCGGCGCGTTTCAGGTGCCATGGTGGTTTCGCGTAATTGCGAAGGGTTCATCTCACCCAAGCCTTTAAAACGCTGTAGGTTTATTTTGGCTTTACGGCCACTTAAACGGTCAAAGACAGCATCTTTTTCGCTTTCATCCAAGGCATAAAAAACCTCTTTTCCGCAATCAATGCGGTAAAGGGGCGGCATAGCAACAAACACATGCCCATGATTCACTAAGGCTGGAAAGTGGCGTAAAAAGAGTGCACAAATAAGCGTGGCTATGTGCAAACCGTCTGAGTCAGCATCGGCAAGAATGCAAATTTTGCCGTAGCGCAAACCACTTAAATCTTCTGAGCCCGGGTCCATACCAATAGCAACGGCTATGTCATGCACCTCTTGTGAGGCTAAAATTTCAGATGAATCCACTTCCCATGTATTAAGAATTTTACCCCTTAACGGCAAGATAGCCTGAAAGACTCTATCCCTAGCTTGCTTAGCGGAACCACCAGCGGAATCGCCTTCAACCAAAAACAATTCGCTGCGGGCGGTGTCTGGGCCTGTGCAATCGGCAAGCTTGCCAGGCAAAGCAGGCCCTTGAGTAATTCTTTTTCTAACCACTTTTTTAGCGGCTTTTAAACGCTGGTTAGTGCGGCTAAGCACCAGTTCAGCCAACCTTTCTGCATCAAGCGTGTGCTGATTTAGCCACAGCGAAAAAGCATCTTTAATGACACCGCTAATAAAGGTAGCACTTTGCCGCGAAGATAAGCGTTCTTTGGTTTGACCAGAAAACTGGGCATCCTGCATTTTTAAAGACAAAACATAACTGCAGTCTTGCCAAAGGTCTTCAGGTGCCAGTTTTACACCTCTAGGTAAGAGGTTGCGGTATTCACAAAAATCTCGCAGTGCATCTAACAAACCACTGCGTAAACCGTTAACGTGGGTACCGCCTTGTGCGGTAGGAATGAGGTTAACGTAGCTTTCTTGGGTTAAATCGCCGCCTTCAGGAAACCAAACCACTGCCCAATCAACCGCCTCATGGGTAGCTTTAAAACTGCCCTGAAAAGGGGTGGCTGGCAAAGTTTCCCAGCCGTGACAGGCTTGCTGTAAATAGTCATTTAAACCGTCGTGATAGCACCATTCTAAACTAAGCTTTTCGCCTGTTTCTGAGTCTTTCTTTTGCTCATTAATAAAAATAACGGTAAGCCCAGGGCAAAGCACAGCCTTAGCACGCAACAGGTGTTGCAAGCGTGTTGTAGAATAATTGGGGCTGTCAAAATAGCTGGCATCGGCAGTAAAGGTTACTTCTGTTCCCGTGTCTTTTTTAGCACACTTGCCCACTTCTTCAAGCTCGCTAATTTTTTCACCCTTAGCAAAGGCAATGCGGCTAATTTTACCGTCGCGGCGCACCAATACTTCCAAGGATTCGGACAGGGCATTAACCACCGAAACACCCACCCCATGCAAACCACCTGCAAATTCATAGTTGTCACTAGAAAACTTACCACCGGCATGAAGCTGGGTAAGAATAAGCTCCACCCCTGAAACGCCATAATCTGGGTGAATATCAATCGGCATACCACGGCCATTGTCTTGCACACTAATTGAATTATTAGCATGCAGCGTAACAGTGACCTTATTAGCATGGCCTGCTAAGGCTTCATCAATGCTGTTGTCTATCACTTCTTGGGCAAGGTGATTGGGGCGAGTGGTATCTGTGTACATACCCGGGACTGCTCGGTTCATTGCTTGTAGGTAC
>CANQLY010000033.1 GCA_947624795.1 uncultured Marinospirillum sp. | reverse complement strand
TTTATTTAGGCGTTGCAGCAAAAGTTAATCCTGTTCTGGAAGTTCAGCAATTTCATCGCCGTTTAAGCGGCGCACTTGCAATAGTCTAATGCGCCGATTGTCGGCATTAATGACGGTAAATTCAAAGCCTGAAATAACCACTGCTTCGCCACGCCTAGGTAGGTGGCCAAATTTTTGCATTAAAATTCCGCTTAACGTATCAAACTCTTCGTCGCTAAAATCGCAATGAAAATAGTCATTAAAATCTTCAATGGGTGTTAAAGCTTTAACAAGGTAATTGCCTGCTTCGACGGGGCGAATATCGGCTTCTTCTTCAACGTCGTGTTCGTCTTCAATGTCGCCTACAATTTCTTCTAGCACGTCTTCAATGGTAACTAAGCCCGCGGTACCGCCATATTCATCGACCACTATGGCCATGTGGTTATGGGTTTCACGAAATTCACGCAGCATGGAATACAGCCCTTTGTATTCAGGCACAAAGGCGACTTGGCGCAGCACTTGGCGAATATCAAATGCTTCCATTGCTTGGTGATCCACAATCAGTGGTAAGAGGTCTTTGGCTAATAAAATGCCTAGCACTTCATCCGAGGTTTCGCCTATCACAGGAAAGCGTGAATGGGCTGATTCAATGAGTTTAGATAAAAACTCACGGGGGTGTTGGTCAATTTTTACAACAATCATGTGCGAGCGAGGAATCATCACATCGCCCACCTGCATGTCGCTAAGCTGTAGCGCACCTTCAATAATGGTTAAAGCTTCATTGGCAATCAGTTGCCTTTCTGAAGCATCTTTAAGGAAGTCGAGAAGTTCTAAACGATTGCGTGGCTCTGCAGAAAAAGCCCCTAAAAGTTTATCAAACCAGTTTTTAGAGGGCTGTGCCCGGCTCGATCGGTCTTCGTTCATAGCGTTTGTTGATCAACCTGCATTAGTGTTGCTGATATAAGGGTTACTGATGCCAAGCTTAGCTAATAATTTAATTTCTAAGCTTTCCATCAACTCGGCTTCTTGGTCTGTTTCATGGTCATACCCTTGAAGGTGTAACATGCCGTGAATAACAAGGTGCGCCCAGTGGTTTAAAACGGGCTTTTGTTGTTCAGCAGCTTCTGCTATTACTTTGGGTAAACAGATAACCAAGTCACCTAACAAACTTAACTCAGCTTCAGCAGGTAAATCAATGGGGTGTTCAAAGGGAAAAGATAAGACGTTCGTCGGCTGGTTTTTGCCACGGTAATCATTATTCAGCTGTTGGCTTTCTTCCTTGTCTACAATACGCACCGTCACTTCAGGTGCTTCATTGCTTGGCTCATCGGTTGTTGGCATGCCTAGTGCTAAAACACACCAAGCCAATAAGTCTTCTTCTGATGGGCAAAGCTCTGGCTGGTCTGTGGCCAGTTGTAAGTCTAGCCATAAAGGGGGATTACATAAGGGAGGTTTATCAGTGTCCATGATGAATAGATCGCTTTTTTTGTTGTTCAATTTCTTCAGCCGATTCAGCAATGTCATAAGCTTCAACAATGCGCTGAACTAAGGGGTGACGTACTACATCGCGGTTTTCAAAACGGGTAATGCCAATGCCCTGCACACCTTGTAAAACAGTCATCACATGGGTTAAGCCTGAATGCGTGCCACGGGGTAAGTCAATTTGGGTAATGTCGCCAGTAATAACCGCGGTTGTGCCAAAGCCTATGCGGGTTAAAAACATTTTCATTTGTTCACGGGTGGTGTTTTGGCTTTCATCTAAAATAACGTAAGCATTGTTTAACGTGCGGCCTCGCATAAAAGCCAAGGGCGCTACTTCAATAACGTTTTTTTCAATGAGCTTATTCACCTGTTCAAACCCTAACATTTCATACAAAGCATCGTAAAGGGGGCGTAGGTAGGGGTCAATTTTTTGAGCCAGATCGCCGGGTAAAAAGCCCAGCTTTTCACCGGCTTCTACCGCAGGGCGCACTAACAAAATGCGGCGAATTTCATCTTTCATTAAAGCTTCTACCGCACAGGCAACGGCTAAATAAGTTTTGCCAGTACCGGCAGGGCCAATGCCAAAATTAATATCATGCAGGCGAATAGAATTAACATAGCCTTGCTGGTTCGCACCCCTTGGGCGTACAGTAACTTTGGAGGCACGAATGGATGTGGGGGTAAATTGCTCTTTAACCCCTTCCTCTTCTAATGCCTCTAAACCAGCTTCTTGCAGGTGAAGGTGTACACTTTCAAGCTGCAAGTCTTCCGTTGCTGTTTCTTTGTAAAGCTGTTCAAGCAGGGTGGCAGCCACTTGGGTGTGCCTTGCTTCGCCGCTAATTTCAAAATCATGCCCACGGTTGCGTAGCTCGACTCCTAAACGCTGTTCAATCAGTTTTAAGTGGTCGTTATGCAGGCCGCACAGGTTAGCCAAACGCTGGCTGTTTAAAGGCTGCAATGAAAGCTGAATAATGCGCTGCCTAGGCAGTTGGCTTTCTTTTGTATCTAACGTTATTTTGGGGTTACTCAAGGCTTAAAAATTCCTTAGTCTGCTAAGCGACCACGTAAAGAGTTGGTGTAAACGTCTTCAATTATTACATCAACAAACTGGCCAATGTAATCGGTTGGGTTTTCACAGCTAACGTTAACAATGCGGTTGTTTTCAGTGCGGCCTGTGAACTGCCCAGGGTCTTTGGTGGCAAGCCCTGTCACAAGAATGCGCTGCTTGCTGCCCAGCATACGGCGGCTAATTTGGATTGCTTGTTGGGTGATGCGGGCTTGTAATCGTTGTAAACGCTCTTTTTTAACGGCTTCTGGTAAATTATCAACCATATCAGCCGCCGGTGTACCGGGGCGTGCGCTGAAGATAAATGAATAAGAAATATCAAAGCCAATTTCTTCAATTAAATCCATGGTCTGTTCAAAATCGGCTTCAGTTTCACCCGGAAAACCAATAATAAAGTCAGAAGAAAAACAAATATCTGGGCGGCTTTCACGAATGCGTTGCATTTTATCCACGTAGTCAGCACGGTTATGCCCACGTTTCATGGCAGTTAAAATGGCATCAGAACCCGACTGCACCGGCAGGTGTAAATGGCTAACCAATTCTGGTACGTGCTTATAGACTTCAATTAAACTGTCAGAAAATTCCACAGGGTGTGAAGTGGTGAAGCGAATGCGGTCGATGCCTTCAACGGCAGCAACGCAGGTAATAAGCTCGGCAAGGTCAATTTCATCACCGGCATCGTCTAACCCACGGTAGGCATTAACGTTTTGGCCTAGTAGGTTAATTTCTCTTACACCTTGGTCGGCAAGTTGTTGCACTTCGAGCATCACATCGGCAAAGGGGCGTGAAACTTCTTCGCCACGGGTGTAAGGCACCACGCAAAAAGTGCAGTATTTAGAACAGCCTTCCATTGCAGATAAATAAGCAGTAACCCCATCAACCTTGGGCGCTGGTAAATTATCAAACTTTTCAATTTCTGGAAAGGTGACATCGACCATCGGAATTTTAGTTAAGCGGGTAGCATCAATCATTTCAGGCACACGGTGCAGTGTTTGTGGCCCAAAAACTAAATCGACCACGGGGGCGCGTTTACGAATGTTTTCGCCTTCTTGACTGGCGACACAGCCACCCACCCCTATCAACAGATTAGGGTTTTTATCTTTTAAATGCTTCCAACGGCCTAGCTGGTGAAATACCCTTTCTTGGGCTTTTTCACGAATCGAGCAGGTATTTAACAGAATAACGTCGGCGTCATTTTCATCGTCAGTTAATTCTAATTGGTGAGAAACACCCAGTAAGTCAGCCATGCGTGATGAATCGTATTCATTCATCTGGCAGCCGTGTGTTTTTATAAAAAGTTTTTTGGTAACTGTTTTTTTAGTAACGATTGGGTTGCAAGTTTCAGACATGAGACAAAACAAGGCCTTTAAAAAGTGATGTTAAGAATTATACAGAGGTAAGGTACCTAAGTGCTAGTGAACAAAAAATCACCCGTTTGCTATATTGGCAAGTAAATTGGTTATTGGGGTTGTTACCTAGGATGCACTTAGGTCTAGTGATAGGCAAGGTGTGTATCAATTAAGCGGGTTAAATTGCTTGGATTAAAAAGTGGAGAAAAGGTGTGGATAAAACCTATTGGGAAGGTGTGTGGCGCAATGATGATTTGGGTTTTCATCAGCCCCAAGTGAACCGGCATTTACAACGTTTTTGGCAAAGGCTGGAATTAATACCCAATGGCCGTGTATTTGTACCCTTGTGTGGCAAAAGTTTAGACATGGATTGGTTGTTGTCTGAGGGGCATGAGGTGATTAGTGCTGATATTGCCGAAAAGGCCCAGCAACAATTTTTAGTAACCCACCAAGAGCCGATACGTTATAACGAAGAAGAGAAGCTTAAACTGGCTTGGCAAGGGCGGCTGCTTTTTATTGCCGGTGATATTTTGCACATGGAACCGGAAATGCTGCGTTCAGTGGATGCTGTTTATGATCGGGCAGCATTAATTGCTTTGCCCCGTGCGGTTAGGCAAAACTATGCCCTCTTCTTAGCCCATTGCTTAAAGCCGGGTGCCAAAATGTTGTTGATAACCCGCCAAGCCCCAAATGAGCTATTATTGCCACCCTTTAATGTCAGTGCAGCCGAGGTGGACGAGTTGTATGGCGCAAACTTTAGGATAGAGCACTTATTAAGAGAAGAGCGGCAAGATGGGGTAACCGAAGAGGTTTTTTTGCTTAAGCGTAAAGCACCGGCTGGAATGAGTCGCCTGCCAATAGAGGCAGGCGAATCCCAAACGGTTAACTAGTTGATTAACTCATTAACGCTGGCTGGTTTGGGCTTGTGAAAAATCAAGCAAAATGCGCCCAGTTTCTTCAAGAATTGCAGTATCCAGCGGTGTTGTTTTTCTTTCGGTATGGCTTTCATCCAGTTCATCTTCAAGCTTGTTAAGCTGTGGTAAACCCAAACCCTTACGGCGACGGTTTTCCATGGCTAGGTGTTCAGCTTGTTCTTGTTCTTTTTCTAGCTGGCGCTGTTGGCGATTTAAGCTAATGCCGGGCGAATCTTCGTGGCGAATAAGCCAGTCAGACTGTTCGGTAAGAAATAAGAAGTTAGGGTCGTTTGCTATGCGCTTTTTATGGCTGGTTTTAAGCCGTGAAAGGGCCTGTTCAACCCCTGATTTACGAGGGGGCAAAATCGCTTTAACCTGATCCCAAGGCAGGGCATTAGGTGATGAGCTTTCGCCAATTTGCTTAGCATCAAACAAGGGTGGAAAGTGAATGTCTGGCACTATGCCGCGGTGCTGGGTGCTGTCGCCTGATACACGGTAAAACTTGGCACGGGTAATTTTTAGCTGGCCATAGCTTAAATCCATAATGGTTTGCACTGTGCCTTTACCAAAGGATTGCTCGCCCACAATTAGCCCACGGCCATAATCTTGAATTGCACCGGCAAATATTTCAGAAGCCGAAGCCGATAAGCGGTTAATAACCACGGCTAACGGGCCTGAATAGTGAGTTTTACCGCCGCTATCGCCAAGAATATTAACCCGTCCGTCTGAATCACGAATTTGCACTGTGGGGCCACGGGCAATAAATAAGCCCACAAGGCTGTTGGCTTCTTGTAAAGCCCCGCCGCCGTTATTGCGTAAATCTATCACTAGGCCATCAATGCCTTCATCTTCTAATTCATCAATTAAACGAGCCACATCCCGTGTGGTGCTGCGGTAGTCTTTTTGATTGGTGCGCTGGCCTTCAAAGTCTAAGTAAAAGGTTGGGATTTCAATTACACCAATGCGGCGAGTTTCACTATTGAAATGGGTTTCTATCACTTTTTTGCTGGCGGCTTGGTCTTCTAGCTGCACAGCATTGCGTTCAATTTCAATGATCCGGTGGTTGCTGCTGTCGGCTGCTTGCACTTCTAGGCGCACAACTGAACCCCGTGGGCCACGAATTAAATCCACCACTTCATCTAATCGCCACCCAATAATGTTTTCAATGGGCTCTTTTTTACCTTGCCCCACGCCTAAAATTTGGTCGGTTGGTTTTAGCTGGCCTTGTTTATCGGCAGGGCCACCTGGCACTAGGTTAACGACTTTAGTAAATTCGTTTTCCGTTTGCAGCATGGCACCAATGCCGTCTAAAGAAAGCTTCATTTGAATGTTAAAGCTTTCGCTACGACGGGGTGAAAAGTAATTGGTGTGTGGGTCGACACTGGTAGTAAAGGCGTTCATAAAGCCTTGAAAAATATCATCACTGTTGGTTTGGCGAATGCGGTTAAGCTGATTTTCATAGCGGCGCACTAACAAGTCACGGGCTTCTTCGGTGGTTTTTTTGGCATCCATTAGGTTTAACAGCTCATGCGTCATGCGCTGTTGCCAATAGGTATCTAGTTCAGCCGTTGTAGCAGGCCAATCCATTTCACGCCGGTCAGCATAAAAACGTTGGTCTTGCTCAAAATTAAAGCTGGCTAGGTTATTTTTAAGTTGAACAAGGTTTTTTTCTAGGCGCTGGGTTTGCAGTTGTGTTACGTATAAAAAAAGCTCAAATGAATAATCTAGCTCACCTTTAACTAAAGCTTCTTCTATTTTTGCGGTGTTACCCAAAATCGTTTTGGCTTGTTTGGCAGTTAATAGCGCTTTGCTTGGGTCAAGTTGTTTCAAATAGCCTGTTAGCGTGAGTTCCTCTAATTCTTTGTTTAATGTGACCGTTGCAAAATGCTGGCGTGTCATTGATCGTGTGATTTCACGGGCAACTTGACGGTGAGCTGCAGAGGGCTGTAGTTCTTCAAGCGGTGTATACTGGCGCGTGGAAGTTTCTGCAGAATTAACTAAAGGCGAAAGGCCAAGGGTTAAAAAGCAGATCATCAAGCCACGCAATAAGTGCTTGCGCATCCGGTGTTACTCCTAAAACAGTTTTAAGCTATCAGCTATAGATTACAGGGTTTAGAATAAGTTTAATTTTCTGGGCTAAAGCATACCGCATCAGGCCGGTGATGACACAAAAAAGCCGCCGTAAAAAGTGTATAAAAGTAGTTAATAATTATAGGTAATTCACAAGTGACTCAACAGCAAGCCGTATTTAACCAAGGTTTAATCAGTTTTTTACAATCTTCCCCTAGCCCTGCCCATGCGGTGGCATGTTTAACTCATCAGTTAGAAGCAGCAGGTTATCAGGCTTTAAATGAAGGCGATGAATGGCAATTACAAGCCGGTCAAGGTTATTGGCTGACCCGTGGTGGTCGGTCTTTGATCGCTTTTCGTTTAGGTGAACAAGGCCTTGCCGAAGCGGGGGTGCGGATGGTGGGTGCACACACGGACAGCCCTTGCTTAAAAGTAAAACCTAAAGCTGAAATTTTACGCCACGGTTGTTTGCAGTTGGGTGTTGAAGTTTATGGTGGGGTATTATTGCACCCTTGGTTTGATCGTGATTTGTCATTGGCAGGCCAAGTGCATTTTCGTGATGCTGCTGGGAAATTACAAGTTACTTTATTAAATCTAGAAACCCCGATTGCGATTATTCCTTCATTAGCCATTCACCTTAACCGTGATGCAAATAAAAATTCAGAAGTGAATGCTCAGCTGCATTTGCCTCCCGTGCTTGGTTTAAAAACGGGCGATAACCCCAGTTTAGTTTTGCGTAGCTTAATTGCTGGCTGGTTGCGCCGTGAAGGCCATGTGGTTGAAAAGGTAGTGGATTATGACCTGTGTTTTTATGACACCCAACCGCCGGCTTTAATTGGTTTAAACCAAGAATTTATTAGTTCAGCTCGTTTAGATAATTTGCTGTCTTGCTATACCGGCCTGCAAGCCTTGTTAGCGGTAGACACGCCCCAAGCCGCCACTGCTTTACTTGTATGCAATGACCATGAAGAAGTGGGCAGCGCCTCTGCGATTGGTGCTGAAGGCCCTTTTTTAGAAAGTGTGTTGCGCCGTTTGGCTGGCGAAGAGCAAAAATACCAACGCATGATGGCCCGTTCTATGCTTATTTCTTGTGATAATGCCCATGCCATTCACCCTAACTATGCTGACAAACACGATGAAAACCACGGCCCTAAATTAAATGCAGGGCCGGTCATTAAAGTAAACGCTAACCAGCGCTATGCCACCACCAGCGAAACCAGTGCTTTGTTCAGCAGTTTTTGTGAAATGGCCCAAGTGCCTTATCAGCATTTTGTGGTGCGGTCTGATATGGGCTGTGGTAGCACGATTGGCCCCATAGCAGCCACCAAGCTAGGTGTAAGGGTGGTGGATGTGGGTGCGCCGCAATGGTCTATGCATTCCATTCGTGAAACAGCCGGCAGTAAAGATGCTTGGTATTTAGGGCAAGCCTTGCAAGCGTTTATTAGCCGTTGGGATGGGCAGTAAATTTTAGAATAAACAGTAAGCTTTAGGGTAAAAATAGATTTTAGGCTAAAAAAACAGGTTGGCTAAAGGGAATCAGCTCGCCTGTTAATTAGTCAGCTTAAAAATAAAGCCTTAGATTAGTCAAGGTCGTTCAGTGTAAAAACAACATCGTACTTATTAATATTGATGTTTTTAAGGGTATAGGTATCGCCATCTTCATCTTCTGCTTGTATATCAAACTTTGGATTATTATAGCCAGTAATATTAATCCTTACGGTATCGCCACTTTCTAATACATCAACATCCAAAATATCTTCACCCCACTCATTGTCGCCCACATCGCTAATGTAAAGAAAATAAATATCGTGGCCTGTTTTATTGGTTACGTTAACGTACATGCTAGCAGCATAAGCACTGATGCTGGTCATGAAAAATAAAACACCAATTAATGCTATTTTTTTCATAAAATATTACTCATCAAGGGTTATTAAACTAAAAAACAAAAGAAATAAAACGCATTCCAGCACATTAAAATTAAACACTTAGCTATGAAAACTGTCAATGCATTTTGCACTGTTTGATTGCCTTATTTGGTTAGTATTTCAGCAATAGTTACGGCATGAATTAAGGGGTAGGTGTAAAAAAGCCTAAACTAGCTTAGTATTCTTGCCCCTAGTGACGTATTAACTGGAAATTTTAATGAGCCTGTTTGCTAAACCCCGTAAAAATGCTGCTAAAGCCGCTAAGCCTAAAGCAGCTCAGCCTGTTGTTGCCCCTGCTATCAACACTTCTTTAGACGAAGGTGAGTTAGAAGGCATCGCTATTCTTCGCCTAAGCCATGAGGGCCGTGGTGTTGGCCGTAACGCTGAAGGCAAAACAGTCTTTGTGGAAGGTGCTTTACCCGATGAACGGGTGACTTACAAGGTGCGCTTTACACGCAGCCGTTACGATGAAGCGGTGCTAGACAAAGTTTTACAGGCTTCACCCCAACGCCAAGCGCCCAGCTGCGAGCATTATGCGGTGTGTGGTGGTTGCAACTTGCAACATTTAAACCCAACCGCTCAGGTGGCTTTTAAACAGGCCTTGGTGGCAGAAATGCTGCACTACCCTGAAGAGAAATTTCAGCCTGCACTACTTTCTGAGCCTTTAGGCTATCGTCGTAAAGCACGCTTAGGCGTTAAGTGGCGCAAAGATGGCCGCTTGTTATTAGGCTTTCGTGAAAAATCTTCAGCCTTTATTACCGCGATTAATCACTGCCCTGTTTTGTCGCCTAAATTACAGCCTTTGTTGCCAGCCTTGCATCAATTTTTACCACGCTTGGAAGTTAAAAAACACCTAGGTCACATAGAACTGGTTGAAGCAGAAAACCAAGTGGGTGTGCTGGTGCGTTTATTGCGCCCTTTAGATCGCTTAACCAAAAATGACCAACGCTTCTGGCGAGACTGGGCTAAAGAGCAGTCGGTGAATTTATTGCTGCAAGATGATGAAGGCCTGCATTCGTTAACGCCTGAAGCCGCCACTGAGCTAACGCCCTTTACTTACCAACTAAACGACCTAACCTTAGCTTTTACCAATAATGACTTTGTGCAGATAAATGCACAGATGAATCAGCAAATGGTTAAGCAGGCTTTAAATTGGCTGCAATTACAAGGTAACGAAAAGGTCTTGGATTTATTCTGCGGTTTTGGCAATTTCACCCTACCTTTAGCCAAGCAAGCTGCTGAAGTATTGGGCGTGGAAGGCTCTAAAAACCAAGTGGAAGGTGCTAAAGCCAATGCACTGGCAAACAATTTAACCAATGCCCACTTTGTTGCCGCTGATCTTAACCTGCCTTTAAAAGAACAAGCTTGGCTAACTAAAGATGCGGTTTGGGATTGGGTGGTACTAGACCCACCCAGAGCCGGTGCCGAAGCCATTTGTGAACAAATGAGCCAGCTAGGTGCCAAAAAAGTGCTGTATGTTTCATGTAACCCAGCAACCCTGGCAAGGGATAGCGCACTTCTTTTGCAGCAGGGTTTTGAGCTTAAACAGCTGGGCATTATGGACATGTTCCCGCAAACCGCTCACGTGGAATGCATGGCTTTGTTTGTGCAGCCCTAGCCTGCTTAGTGGTAGTATATTGCGTTTATTTAGCTTTCACTCTTAAAAAATAACAGAGCAAAACACCCATGCTGTTAATGATCGACAACTTTGATAGCTTCACTTTTAACATCGTTCAATACCTAGCCGAGCTAGGTGCCGATGTTCGAGTCGAGCGCAACAATGCGTTAACGCTTGAGCAAATTGAAGCCATGAACCCAAGCCACTTGGTTATTTCACCCGGCCCTTGTACGCCCAACGAAGCCGGTATTTCTGTTGCCGCCATTCAGCACTTTGCTGGCAAACTACCCATTTTAGGTGTTTGCCTAGGACACCAAGCCATAGGTCAGGCATTTGGTGGCAAGGTGGTTAGAGCGCCGCAAGTGATGCACGGCAAAACTTCCTTAGTCGAACACTACAACACGGGTGTTTTTAGTGGCCTAGAAAACCCTTTACTGGTCACTCGTTACCATTCTTTAGTAATTGAAGAAGCTAGCCTCCCCGATTGTTTAGAAGTGACTTCACGGGTGGTAGCCGATGACCCGACCCCTGGATTAATTATGGGCATTAAACACAAAACACTCGATGTTGAAGGCGTACAGTTTCACCCTGAATCCATTATGTCGCATCAAGGTCACCAACTATTAAAAAACTTTTTGGAGAAAAAACATGGACATGAAACAAGCCGTTGATGCTGTCTCACGCTTTAAAGATTTATCACGCGAAGAAATGCACGATGTCATGCATTTAATTATGACTGGGCAATCGACACCCGCCCAAATGGCTGGTTTTTTAGTTGGTTTACGCATGAAAGGTGAAACAGTAGAAGAAATTACTGCCGCCGCTGAAGTAATGCGTAAGCTTGCCACTCCGGTAAATATTGATTCAAATAATCTAGTCGACATTGTTGGTACCGGTGGCGATGGCGCTAACCTTTTTAACGTTTCCACCTGCACTTCTTTAGTTGTCTCTTCTGCGGGTGGCCAGGTTGCCAAGCATGGCAATCGTTCTATTTCCTCTTCTAGCGGCAGTGCTGATTTGCTCGATGCTGCTGGCGTTAATTTAAACCTTAGCCCTGAACAGGTTGCCCGCTGTGTAACTGAAATTGGCGTGGGCTTTATGTTTGCCCCTCAGTTTCACAGTGCCATGCGCCATGCCGTGACTGTGCGTGGTGAAATGGGCGTGCGTACCATCTTTAATATTCTTGGCCCGCTGACTAACCCAGCCGGTGCTAAGCATCAACTGTTAGGTGTTTACACTGCCAAGCTGGTTAAACCTTTAGCCAAGGTTTTAGGTAATCTGGGTTTAACCCATGCGCTAGTGGTCAGCAGCGATGATGGTTTAGATGAAATTTCCATTGCTGCCCCCACCCACGTTGCTGAATACCGTGATGGTCGGGTGATTGAATACATTATTAAACCCGAAGATTTTGGCCTACAACGCCATTCACTCGATCCTTTACGGGTTAATTCTGCTAAAGAATCACTTGAATTAATTAAAAAAGTGCTAAAAAACGAACCCGGCCCAGCCCGTGATATGGTGTTATTAAATGCTGGTGCAGCGCTGTTTGCTGCTGATGTAGCCGATTCAATTATCGAAGGCGTGGCCTTGGCACAAGATGCCTTAGCTTCTGGCCAAGCTGCTGAAAAACTTAAGGTGCTGGTGAATTTTACCCAGAGCCTTGCTGAATAAGGATTTAACTTATGTCCAATGATACCCCCACTATTTTAAAGAAAATTGTCGAGCGCAAACACCAAGAAGTGGCTGAACGTAGCCAGAGAATCTCTTTAAGCGAGCTTTACAAAAAAGCTGAAAAAGCCCGTTCACCCCGCCACTTTACCCAAGCTATGCTTGATAAAGCAGCGTCAGGCCAGCCGGCGGTGATTGCAGAAATAAAAAAAGCATCGCCTAGTAAAGGTGTATTACGCGAAAACTTTATTCCTGCTGAAATTGCTTTGCGCTATGAAGACTGCGGCGCCACCTGCCTTTCTGTATTAACTGATGAAGACTTTTTTCAAGGCCATGAGAATTTTCTACTAGAAGCCCGTGCCGCTTGTAACCTACCCGTTATTCGTAAAGACTTTATTGTTGATCCTTACCAAGTAGTCGAAGCACGCGCCATGAATGCAGACTGCATTTTATTAATCGCTGCTTGTTTAACCGATAAACAAATGCGTGAGCTGAACTTGTTAGCGCATGAGCAAGGTATGGATGTGCTAATCGAAGTGCATAACCGTGCTGAGCTTGACCGTGCTTTACAAGTGCCAAATCGCTTAATAGGTATTAACAACCGCGACCTACACACTTTTGAAGTCAAGCTTGAAAACACTTGGGATTTACTGCCTTTTATTCCTGAAGATAGGCTAGTTATTACTGAAAGCGGCATTCTTAATCGTGATGATGTAAAAGCCATGCAAAAGCATAAGGTTAACGCCTTTTTAGTGGGTGAAGCCTTTATGCGAGCAGAAGATCCGGGTCAAGCTTTACAAGCACTGTTTTTCTCTTAGCATTTGATTTAGATCAATTATTGCTAGGATTGCCTTGCTAGGCTTAGTGTTAGTGACTAAAAATAAAGTATCGACTTTGTTTAGCTGGTCGCTAACCCTAAGGAGCAGTATTTATGAAAAAGGAATGGGTAGATTCTACTCGTCGTCGTTTATTAAAAGGGGTGGCAGGTATTACTTTAATTACTGTTTTGCCAGCCTTACCTTCGCTGAATAAAGCTAAAAAACCTGCCTTAACAAGCTGCAGTGTTAATTGCACTAGCCCTTGCCCTTTAAATTCATCTTTTAAATCCGATGCTTGAATTTGCTAGTTAACTCACTGTTTTTAAAAATTTACTAGAGACAAATTGTTGATTAAAAAGTGATAAAATCAACTTTATTATTACTTTAATTTTTATCTAGGAAGGTTAAAACAATGCAAGCAAAAGTTAAATGGACAGACGGTGTACAGTTTGTTGCTGAATCAGGTTCAGGTCATGCACTAGTTGTAGATGGCTCGCTCGAAGCCGGCGGTCGCAATACAGGGCCTCGGCCTATGGAATTATTGTTAATGGGGCTAGGGGCTTGTAGTAGCTACGATGTAGTCACTATTCTCAAAAAATCTAGGCAAGACATTGTTGATTGCCAAGTTTCAGTTGAAGCCGAAAGGGTGGATGCCATTCCTGCTATTTTTAGCAAAATTCACATGCATTTTGTGGTGATGGGTAAAGATTTAAAGCCTGCACAGGTTGAGCGTGCTGTTAGCCTTTCAGCAGAAAAATATTGCTCTGCATCTATTATGCTGGGTAATGGTGGTGTGAAAATAACTCATAGCCATGAAGTAATTGAAGTTTAGCTAACTTAAAAGCTACCCCAAATATGCTTAGGGTAGCTTTATTTTAGAGATTAAAGCTTAAGAAAAGTTAAGTGGGCGCTCGCCTTGTTCGTCACGAATGCTGGTGGGTAAACCCATCTGGTTTAATAGGTTTAAAAAAGGTGTGGGCGGTAGTTCTTCCACGTTCACCATTTTTTCGACATCCCAAATGCCTTGGGCAACTAAAATGGCCGCTGCAACGGGTGGCACACCGGCAGTGTAAGAAATGCCCTGCGAACCCACTTCGTTATAAGCGTCTTTATGATCTGCCACGTTGTAAATAAACACTTCACGTTTTTGGCCGTCTTTTTTACCCTTAACTAAATCACCAATGCAGGTTTTTCCGGTGTAATTAGGGGCTAAAGCGGTTGGGTTAGGCAGCACAGCTTTTACCACTTTAAGCGGTACTACTTCTAAGCCTTCAGCCGTAGTGACTGGCTTTTCTGATAATAAGCCTAGGTTGTTTAGCACCGTAAACACATTAATGTAGTGCTCACTAAACCCCATCCAAAAACGAATATCAGGTACATCTAGATTTTTAGACAACGAATGAATTTCATCGTGGCCGGTCATATAGCTAGTATGCTTACCCACCACAGGCAAATCATCGGTACGCTTGACTTCAAACATTTTATTGCTAATCCATTGACTGTTTTGCCAAGACCATACCTGCCCAGTAAACTCACGAAAGTTAATTTCAGGATCAAAGTTAGTCGCAAAATAATGCCCGTGGCTACCAGCATTAATATCAATAATATCAATGGAATCAATGGTGTCAAAGTAATCTTGTTTAGCTAAAGCGGCATAGGCATTTACTACACCCGGATCAAAACCCACCCCTAAAATGGCGGTTATTTTCTTTTCAGCACAAAGGTATTTACGTTTCCATTCGTAATTTTCATACCAAGGGGGCGCTTCACAAATTTTGTTAGGGTCTTCATGAATGGCCGTGTCTAGGTAAGCTGCACCCGTTTCTATGCAGGCGCTAAGTACCGCCATATTAACAAAGGCAGAGCCTACGTTAATCACGATCTGAGATTGGGTATCTCGAATTAAAGCAGCTGTAGCGGCTACGTCTAAAGCATCCAATGCAAAACACTGAATCGTCCCTGCTAGCTTCATACTGCCTTTTTCTTCAACACTTTTAGCAATTTCTTCACATTTTTCTACTGTGCGTGAAGCCAAGACTAATTGACCTAGAATATCGTTATTTTGAGCACACTTGTGTGCGACAACCTGAGCGACACCACCAGCACCAATAATCAGGACGTTTTTTTTCATTTCCAGACTCAACTCCACTTTTAACACAATCGATGCAGGGGCTCAGGAGAGCCCTTGCACAAAGTCGCCGTAATTAAACGCCTTAACAAGTTCAATACGGCCATCTAGTTGCTTAATAGCAATGGCTGGCATTTGCACACCATTAAACCAGTTTTTCTTCACCATGGTGTAACCGGCTGTGTCTTGAAACGATAGCCGATCACCTATTTGTAAGGGTTTTTCAAACTTAAATTCACCAAAAATATCACCGGCCAAACACGATTTACCACACACCATGTAGTCATACTCGCCTTGGTTAGGTAGCAGTTTGGCGGTTTCACGGTAAATAAGCAGGTCTAATAAATGGGCTTCTATTGAACTATCAACAATCGCCAAATTTTTACCATTAAACAAGGTATCTAATACGGTGACTTCTAATGAGCAGGTATGAGTAATGGCGGCTTCGCCGGGTTCTAAATAAACCTGTACACCCCAAGTTTGAGCAAAGCTTTTTAAGCGTTGGCAAAAGGCATCGAGTGGGTAATTTTCACCCGTAAAATGAATGCCGCCCCCCAAACTTACCCATTCAACTTGGCTTAATAGCTCACCAAAACGTGCTTCGATGCCGATTAGCATGTCATCAAAGCGTTCAAAGCTTTCGTTTTCACAATTGTTGTGGAACATAAAGCCAGAAATTTTATCCATGACTGCGGCTATTTTAGCAGGGTCATGTTCACCCAAACGGCTAAAGGGGCGAGCTGGGTCTGCCAAAGTAAATTCTGATGTGCTAACCCCAGGGTTAACCCGCAAGCCACGCACATGGTTATTAGAGGCGCTTTCAAAACGTTCTAACTGGCTAATCGAATTAAAAATAATTTTGTCGCTATTAGCTAATACGTCAGCTATTTCATCATCGGCATAGGCCACGCTGTAAGCATGGGTTTCACCAAGAAATTTTTCACGGCCCAGTTTAACTTCATAAAGTGAAGAGGACGTGGTGCCATCCATGTAGTCTTGCATTAAATCAAAGACTGACCAGGTGGCAAAGCACTTAAGCGCCAATAACGCTTTAGCGCCTGACTGCTTACGAACATAGGCAATTTTTTCCATGTTCTTAAGCAGTTGGCTTTTATCAATTAAGTAATAAGGGGTGTTAAGCATCGCAAGCCTCACACCTAGCCTAGTGTTTAATTCACTAGGCTAGGTTTAGTGTTAGCAAAACGCGCGATTATATACGATAAACGCTCTTAGTCATCACCTTTGATAGCAAGGTCATGACTTTTTTTACTGGGGAAGGAAATTCAACGCCACCGGCACTGATTGCCCACTCGGCATGTTGCGC
>CANQLY010000032.1 GCA_947624795.1 uncultured Marinospirillum sp. | reverse complement strand
GGCTTTGTTGACTACCGCATTAGAGCCAATTTTAGCGACTTTCCCGACCGTAAAGGGGCCAAGGATTTTAGCACCCGCGCCCACAATTACGCCATCTTCAAGTGTTGGGTGGCGCTTGCCTTTGTTCCAGCTAGTGCCGCCTAGGGTAACGCCATGATAAAGCGTAACGTCATTGCCAATTTCTGCGGTTTCGCCAATCACCACGCCCATGCCGTGGTCGATAAAAAAGCGGCGGCCAATTTTTGCGCCGGGGTGAATTTCTATGCCAGTAAACCAGCGGGCAAAGGTTGAAAACCAGCGAGCCAGCCATTTAGCGCCTTTATTCCACAACCAGTGATTGCAGCGATGAAACAATAACGCATGAAGGCCTGGGTAGGTGGTTAGCACCTCAAACCAGTTGCGGGCGGCAGGGTCACGCTTGAACACGCTGGCAATGTCTTCACGAACTTGTTTAAACATTAGTTACTCTCTGGGGGTTTGGTTGCAGCATTTTTATTCGCTGCCTGTTGCGTTAAGGTCAAAATACCACGCAGCATATTTACCTCTATTGTGTCTGGCCTTGCACGCATATAAAGGCGTCGTAAGCGGCTCATGAGCTGCCTAGGTTTATCAGGGTTATGAAAGTTAATGTCAATAAGGGTGTGTTCTAAGTGATTAAAAAAATGCTCTAAGGTTTCACTGTTAGCAAAAGGCACATCCCATTCTGTACCAAAATGCTGGGCTTCTGGCATTGCTTGCTTTTCTTGGGTGGCAAGCACTGCCATGCGTAATTCATAGGTAAGCACTTGCACGGCGGCAGCAAGGTTTAATGAGCTAAAATCTGGGTTACAAGGAATGTGCACATGCAGGTGGCAAAGGTGCAGTTCTTCATTACTTAGGCCGCGGTCTTCACGCCCAAATACCAAGGCGATGCGGTGTTCTGTGTGGGCTAATTCTTGTTCTAAACGCCCGGCTAATTCACGGGGGTTTAACAGCGGCCAAGGCAAATGGCGTGAACGGGCGCTGCTGCCTGCCACTAAGGTGCAATCGGCTACGGCATCTTCTAGGCAGTCATAAATTTTGGCTTGCTCTAAAATATCAATGGCACCGGCGCTACGAAAGGCAGCGTCTTGGTGAGGAAACTTTCCTCTAGGTGCCACTAAACACAATTCAGCTAGCCCCATATTTTTCATGGCACGGGCAACGCCGCCAATATTACCGGGGTGGGAAGTGCCAACTAATACAATTTTTATAGCCTTAAGCATAGGTCTTCTCTGAAAATATAGTGTGCGCAGCTTGTTATTACGCGAAAAGCGCTTATCATACTCCCCCCCAACGTTCCTTAACAATTATGACCGGTGAAGTATGCACCCAACAATCCAATTGGCCCTACGTGCTGTACGTAGTGTCGGCGAGCACTATGAATATGTTGCCGAGCGTTTAGATTTGGCACGCATTGACAATGCAGTTGCAGAATTGCTGAGTAACTGTGGTTGGCGAGTTGAGCAGGCCTTAGAGCGTCAGCTTGTTAGAGCGCACCCAGATGCTACTTTTCAAGGTCGTAATATTCAACTAAAAGGTAGCGGCGACATGACTTGGGTAGTGAATCCACTGCTAGGTTATGAAAACCTTGGCCGTGCCTACCCTGCTTACGGCATTTCTGTAGCTATTTATTTAAAAGAAAAGCTTGAGCACGTTATTATTTTTAACCCAGCCACCGAGCAAGAATTTATTGCCAGCCGTGGTCGGGGCGCAACCCTTAATGGTCGCCGTATTCGTGTTACTTCAGGCTGGAAAGCTGAACAAGCAACCCTTGCTTTCCCCTTGCCAACCCTTGAACTACGCGAACAGCTTTTAGCCGTTTATGCTAATTTGGTGCCAAATTTAGGCGTACAAAACCTAGTTGCCAGTGGTTGCACTGCCTTAGATATTTGTGCCATTGCTGCCGGTCAGCTTGATGCAGGTATTTTCTTGGGCGCTGATGAGGCCGAGCTTGCACCTGCTTTATTGGTTCTAAAAGAAGCCGGTGGCTTGTTTGGCGATTTAACCGGCGCACCTTCGTTGGATAGAGAAGGGCGTTTGCTGGTTACTAACCCTAAAGCATTTCGCCAGCTTGTAAGCCAACTGAAGCCGCACCTAAGTTAAGTAAATCTAAGCTAAATAAACGTATTTTAGTTTAATAAAAAAGCAAAAACCCCAGCCGTGCTTTAAGCCCGACTGGGGTTGAGTTTAAACCTTTGGCATCAAATCAACTGCAAAAGGCCTAAAGCTTACAGGTCTTTTTTACAGAAATACCAATCAACGCACTCATAACCTTCGCCTTCACGTGCATTTGCAGCATCAGCATCAGCGGGTGGTGGCACTATTACTTGGTCGCCAGGCTGCCAGCCTTCAGGTGTTGCTACCTTGTGCTCGTCTGATGTTTGTAGCGCTTTAATTAAGCGTAAAAACTCAGGAATCGAACGGCCATTGGTCATGGGGTAGTAAACCATGGCACGCAAAATGCCCTTGTCATCAATAATGTAAGTTGAACGCACGGCTGATGTATCAGAAGCGCCGGGCTGAATCATGCCGTAAGCATTGGCTACTTTCATCGACAAGTCTTCAATGATTGGGAAAGTAATTTCTACCCCAAACTTTTCTTTAATGTTACGTACCCAAGCCACGTGTGAATAGTAGCTGTCAATCGACAAGCCAAGCAGTTCACAGTTTAGCGCCTGAAATTCAGGGTGGTGCTTAGCAAAGGCGATAAATTCAGTAGTGCACACGGGTGTAAAGTCAGCTGGGTGAGAAAACAGCACTAACCATTTGCCCTTATAGTCTGAAAGTTTCTTAACGCCATACGTTGTTTTAGCTTCAAAATCAGGTGCTGGCTGATTCAAGCCTGGCAATACTGGGTTTTTTACTTCGCTCATGTTTTTTCTCCGATGGGTTTGAAGTGCTACTGGTAAGCATACTAGCATAAGGAGTCTAAAAATTAGCATTGCCTTATGCAATAGCATCAATAGTTTTTTGTAATCTTTTTTAATTATAAGATAGTTAAAGGCTAGAATGGAAGCAAAAAAAAGCACCCAGTTTAAAAATTAACTGAGTGCTTGTTTGATATAAGCTGCTTTTTATAATCAACTTTAAAAGTTACTCACTATAACCTTATTAATTATAAGGTCTTAGCTTTTAGATAAAGGTTTTGTATCCACTGGTGCATCGGTCATAATTGAACTAATGAGTTGATTGATTTCAGTATCTAGCTCATCTGATAACTTATTATTGACGGGTGTTTTTTTAGGGCAGAGAACTTCAACTTCATCCATTTCTTTCAAAAAACTGTTAAGGCAGTCAATGCTTTTAGTGTTTTTTGCTTGATCCATTGCAGCTGTTAGCATTTTAGATGAAAAACTATTCATGGTACTACTCCTTTGTATTACTTAATTCTTTGCAGTCCCTTTCTATTGCTAGGCTTGGTTGGCTTTTTATATAAACAGCCTAGCAATTTAATTGATGGCTTAGTTTTAATTAGTAATCTAACAAGTTATTTTAATTTTAGCAATAGTGCTTCTTGTAAGTTTATTTGTTTGCCTTATAGGTGTTTTTTACAAAGATGTTTTTATAGTTATTTTTTTTAAAAAAGTAGTGGATGATTAAAGAATATTATTGATTTTTTGTTCTTGATCTGATAATAAAAGCCCCATCAACTTTTATGGCTGATGAGGCTTTTAATTTTAACAGGCTTTTATTTTTAACAGGCTTTTGGTTTTAAGTTATTTTAAGGCTTGCTTGTTCACGCTTTCTTCGCCTTTGTAGCCAGTAAACCAGCATAAATAACCCTAGCCCAGGAAACCACATAATTTCTTTTGGGATGCGTTCAGCAGGCACGCGTGCGCTGGTTATTTCTTGATCGAACTCAAGGCCTAACTCTGCTGCTGTGCTGGCAAAAGAGACGTTATCAATGATTAGCTTACCTTGCTCATAAATGACTTCTAAGCCCATGGCTGCTAAACGCTCTTCACCTTTGCCTTTAGTTGTAACCGGCATCAGCACCACAAAGCTTTTTTCGTTACCCACGTAATCTTCGCCTTTAATCCATAAGCGCAATTCGGTGCCTTGTTCAAGGTTACCCATGCTTTCAACGAAGGTTTGGCGATTCAAGTCTTCATAAGGGTCGATAAGCGTATCTAGCCAATAACCGGGCCTAAAAAGGGTGAAGGCGACCAGTAACAGCAAAGCACTTTCATACCAGCGGCTGCGTATTACTAGCCAGCCTTGGGTTCCTGCTGCAAAAATTAACATGGCAGCGGTTGCCACTACAAAAATGAGTATTCCATGCCACCAATCAACATTAATTAACAGTAAATCTGTGTTAAAAATAAACAAAAAAGGCAATGCTGTGGTGCGTAAGCTGTAATAAAACGCATGAACCCCCGTCTTTATTGGGCTGCCTTTAGATACCGCCGCCGCTGCAAAAGAAGCAAGGCCAACCGGCGGCGTTACATCGGCCATAATGCCAAAATAAAACACAAAAAGGTGCACGGCAATCAGCGGCACAACCAGCCCACTTTGCTGGCCTAAAATTACTATTACGGGCGCAATTAAGCTAGAAACCACAATGTAATTGGCGGTGGTGGGTAAACCCATACCAAGGATTAAGCTAAAAACTGCCGTAAATAACAGCATTAGCAACAGGTTGCCCATTGATAAAAATTCAACTAAATCAGCCAAAACAAGGCCAACCCCTGTTTGTGAAACAGCGCCTACAATAATACCTGCGGTGGCGGTTGCTATGCCAATACCAATCATGTTGCGTGCGCCGGTTATTAGCCCTTCACGTAAATCAACCAGCCCTTCACGGCTTGCTGCTTTAAACTGGCTGGCATTATTGCCCCGCATCCAAGTTATTAAAGGGCGCTGGGTTAGCAAAATGCCTATTAGCATAACGCTACCCCAAAAGGCAGATAGCCCAGGCGATAGGCGTTCCACCATAAGGCACCAAACCAAGACCACCACCGGCAAGATAAAGTGCAAGCCTGACAGCAAAACTGTACGGGTATCGGGCAGCGTTTCAATGGGCTGGTTAGGGTCATCTGCTATTAAAGGGGGGTTGCTTGCAGCAATTTTTAACAGCCCTAAATAGCAGGCAGTTAACATGGTGCAAATAACCAGCAATGCCGAATCGCCTAGCAAGGGTTTAAGCCAACCTAAACCATAATAAACCGCCAAAGAAATGCCTGAAATTAGCATGGCTCCAAAGGCAAAGCCGGTGATGCGCCTTAACCAAGGCTTATGCACCACAGCGCTAATGGGCTGCATATTCAGCTTAAGTGCTTCTAAATGAACAATGTATAACAGTGCAATGTAAGAAATGGCGGCAGGTAAAAAGGCGTGCTTAATAATATCAACGTAAGGAATGCCCACGTATTCAACCATTAAAAAGGCGGCAGCTCCCATTACCGGCGGCATAATTTGCCCGTTCACCGATGAAGCCACTTCCACAGCGCCGGCTTTTTCAGCAGAAAACCCCACTTTTTTCATCATGGGAATGGTGAATGTGCCGGTTGTAACAACATTGGCAATTGATGAGCCTGAGATCATGCCGGTCAAAGCAGAGGCAACCACCGCAGCTTTAGCCGGCCCGCCCCGCATGTGACCTAGCAGGCTAAAGGCGAGTTGAATAAAGTAATTACCAGCCCCTGCACGTTCTAAAAGCGCACCAAACAAAACAAATAAAAAAACAAAACTAGTAGAAACGCCCAAAGCAATACCAAACACCCCTTCGGTCGTAATCCACTGGTGATTTGCCATTGCCTTTAAACTTACACCACGGTGGGCAAGGATATCGGGCATGTAGGGCCCGGCTAGGCTATAAAAAAGAAACAAGAGTGCAATAATGGCAAGCGGTGGGCCAAGGGTGCGTCGGGTGGCTTCCAAAAGCATGGGAATACCCAAACACGCCACCAGCATATCAAGGGTTGTAAGGCTGCCGGGGCGAAGTGCTAGCTGTTGATAAAAAATAAACAAATAAGCAGAGCTTGCCACAGCCAGCAAAGCCAGCGCCATGTCTGTTATGGGGATGCGGTGGCGTGGTGATTTTTTAAAGGCAGGGTAGGCTAGAAAAGCTAATAACAAAGCAAAACTTAGGTGAATAGAACGCGTTTCTGTATCGTTTAAAATGCCCCATTTAAAAATAAAAGGTAGTGGCGATGCTATCCAAAGCTGAAACAATGACCAGCCTAGTGCAATGGTGGCAATCAGCAGCGCCATTAAACCTTGCGGAGACCGTGCGCCGGTTTCTTGTGCAACAAGTTCCTGTGCCACTGAACCCTGTGTGCTTGTCTGTTTTATACTCGACATAGTTAGTCCTTAGTCAGTAGTAAGGTTGGGTCAGTAGGTGGCCACTTAATTAAAAAGCCAGATTAAAAGCGCTTAATTAAAAGCGCTAGATCAAAAAGTTTAATTAAAAAAAGTGGCTGCCAATCATTGCCAGCTTACATCCAGCCACGCTCTTTGTAATAACGTATAGCGCCTTCATGTAACGGGGCAGATAAACCCGCTTTAATCATGTCTTGCTCTTTAAGATCAGCAAACGCTGGGTGAAGCTTTTTAAAGCGATCTAAATTATCAAACACTGATTTTACAACTTGGTAAACTAGATCAGGACTAACCTTGGCACTGGTAGATAAAACGGCTTTACCACCAATGGAAGGCGTGGGTTTGTCGTTACCCTTGTACAGCCCACCGGGAATTTCAGCCTTGGTGTAATAGCTTTTTTCTGCCAACAAAGCATCAATGGCAGCCCCTGTAATAGGAACAAAAACAGCATCCACTGTGGTGGTGGCTTCTTGCAAAGAGCCGTTGGGGTGGCCTACAAAATAGGTCATTACATCAATGTTGTTATCATTTAATGCACTGGCTTGTTCTGCAGGTTTTAGTTCTGCAGCTAAAGAAAACACCGATTTATCCCAGCCTTTTTTCTCCATAATTTCTTCAAGGGTGTTGCGCTGACCTGAACCTGGGTTACCAATATTGACCCGCTTATTTTTCATGCTGTCTAAATCAGTAATTTTGGCATCTTTGCGTGCAAGCACGGTGAACACTTCACTTTGCAGTGAAAAAAGCGCCCGTATATCGTCCATTTTTCCTTCAGCAGCAAAAGGTGCTAAGCCTTCCATTGCCTTGTATTGGTGATCGGACTGCATTACACCAAAGTTAAATTCACCACTACGAATGCCGTTCACGTTAGCCACACCGCCACCACTTGAGGGCGCATTGCATCTAACGCCGTGGGTTTTGCTGTCGCGGTTAACAAACCGGCAAATGGACTGGCCTGCAACGTAGTAAACCCCCGTTTGGCCGCCGGTGCCAATGGTGACATAGTGGTCATCGGCTAAGGCGCTGCCTGCCCAAGTGAATCCTGTTAAGGCTGCAGATAGTGCCAGCGCTAGTGTTTTGTTTTTATACATGCTATTTCTCCTAGGTTAAGCTTAAGAAGTTAACCGTTAACCACTGGCTAGCACAAGCAACTTTAGTTTAAAGGCCGGTTTAAGCTAAAGTTTAAAGGGTAATTGTGCTGGTATTTAGATGGGTTTAGGGCGGGGTATAAAAAAGCAGCCTTTGCTTGCCTGTTGCAGCATTTGTTGCTAAAAATGTACAGTGATGAAGCCGTTTACCAGTTAGGTAAAAAATCTGGGCTGGTTTAGCTAGGCTAAATTTTAAACCACTCGCATTACTCTAAGTTATTAACAGCGCTATAAACCGCTGCGACCTCCCCTGCCTTGCTGCGCCTTTTTGCAATGCAAGTTTTATAATGAAACTCCATTAAACTTAAGGCTAGGACTAACGGAGTTTTTACAGGTATTTCTTGTTTCTTATTACTTACAATAGGTTGATTCTACGGCGTATTTAATACTGTGGCCAAAAATATACTGATTGGCAACATAGCTATTTACTTGCCTTTCACACCATTGTAATGCATCACCTTGACTAGCAAAACCTGCACCTTCAGCATTCCAACATTGCTTTAAATCATTATCACGGTCTTTTGCATACAATGCCTCAGAACTAATTATTTTACAGGATGAATAGCTTGACTTAGATGAGCCATCTTTGTTGCTATCGCTACAAGCAGTTAAAAAAATAAAAGCACTTAATATTAATATTTTTTTCATTTTATTTTTATAACTCATACTGATTAGTAAATAATTCATTAATTACTACACGAGATTGGCAAGGCACTTCAAAGTACGGGTGATTTTTGAATGCTAAACTGTCGCTGCCTTTAAATTGAAGTTCAAGGTGGTCATCAACCAAGCATTCAAAATTCATACCTGATAGTGGTGTTAAGCTAAAGACCTGACCTAATATATCTACCTGAACTTCTTCATTAGAAATATTGTGTATAGAAAGAGAGGGTAAATCTTTTTCATAGACATCAATGTTTTTTACCGGTGAATTATACTCACTTGCAATGACAGCAGTGGATAACAAACCTAGGGTTAATGCTAGTATACTATTCACTCTTAATAAAACTCCTTTTAAATTAAAACCTAAATTAAAATATTAACTAACAGTTAAAACTAATTAAGTTAGACTGTAAATAAAGCTGTGGTAGCCGTATAAGCTTTTTATTCGATAAGAACAAGAAGCAGGCACGAAACATTATACATAGCTAACCAAAGATGCACTAGAGTGTTTTTCTGCTCTATCTGGCAATAGCTTTTTGTGTAAAATCTGCTAGCACTGTGCCCAATAAAATATAATTGAGCACCGCTGTTATTATTAAGAATTTGCTCGGTATGCTTAAGTAAAGCTTCAATGCACTGGTCTAGGTTACTGTAAGTTAAGTCTAATTCAACAGGAAAAACGGGGTACTCAGCACCCAAAACCCTTGCCAGATAATGACAAGAGCTAGGGTCGGAGTAAAAACCGTGAACTAGGATTACAGCTGTATTTTGATTGTTCATTCTAGGTAACTAACCCAGCCATTTCTGCAACATTTGCTGGGCTTTTTCTTTGTGTTCTTCTTTTATATAAGCTGAAACTGCGGCTAAGGCAGCAGCCAAAACACCGACATCATCGGTATAACCAAGAACAGGAATTAAGTCGGGGATTGCATCTATAGGCGAAATAAAATAACCCAGCGCCCCAACAATGGTGGATTTAGCCCAAAGGGGTGTATCGCTGTCTTTTAGCGCAAAATACATTTTTAAAGCCGGTTCTAAAACACCCTTACCCGCTTTTTTAGCGTAGCTTTTAATCTTTCCCCAGAAAGCATCGTCTGAATAATCTTTGGTGTATTCTTGGTTTTCATCGCTCATTGGTTGTTCCTTTTTGTGTAATTTAACAGACTTATTGAAAGCTAAAGCACCACTACCTCATCACTAAAATCATCATCTACCCGGCTACCAGCGCACAAAACAGAGTAAATACTGCAATCTAGGCGTTTGGTTTCTTTTTTAAGCCAAGCAGCAAAGCCTGTTGATAAACTGTAATCACCATCTGACACCATTAAAATATCGGCTTTAATAAAATCGGTAGACTGGTCAATAATATCAACGGCACGCTTTAGTGGTGTTTCAAAATCGGTACCGCCGCCAAAGCCTTGCCGTAGAAATTTAAGCAGGTCAGAAGCATGGTTTTCAGCATCCATAACTAGCTCATTAATTTGCCCGCTAGAGCCAAATAACAGCAGATGCAAAGAACGGTCTTCCTGTTTAAGAATATTGGCTAGTGTTAGCAACAAAGCCTTAGCTTTTAAAAGCGGTTCGCCCGACATGCTGCCCGAAGTATCTAGGCAAGCAACCACTGGGCCAGTGCGTTTTTGCTCTTCTTCCATGGTTTCACCCTCTGCTAACTGTGTGCCACTTAATTCATAAGTCAGCAGGTTTTTTTCTAGCAAACGCGCATAAAATAAAGTTTCTAAGGTTTCATCTTCAAGGTTAACTAGCTCACTAGGCAGCATACGCATTAAGTCATCGCTACGATGCGTACCATGCACTTCACTACGGCTAGCTTCAGGTATACGGGTTTTCTTTTTCTTCTCTTCAGAAATGTAGTTGCGCCCCATCTTATGAGACAAGTCTTTAATTGCTTGATTATTCTGCATGGTTTTAGCAAGTGCAGAAAAATCTTCATTCATCACCTGAAGGTCTTCATAAGAAAAGTTAGCTCCCACACAACCGCCTAAAAATTCTTTAACCTCTTCGTACTTATCGCTTACTGCCTGCAAAGTGCGGCGAAACCCAGCAAGTTTATTACGAATTTCTTCAGGAATGCCTTCATCAGCAATTTCTTGCTCATAGGCTTGGGTGTTGGCTAATTGCTCACGAATAGCAGCAATACTTTCTTCATTCAGGGGTTGCTTTTTAAAGTGGTCATTTTGTGCTTCCCAATCTGGTTCAGGTTCTTGCTCTGCTTCTTCGCTGTTTTGCCAATCCCATAACAACCACTTGGTAGCACCGAGCTTTTGCTTAGCTGCACGCTTTAAAGCTTTAATCGTTAGCTCCCAAGTTTCATTTACTTCCAAACTTAATTCACTGGTTTTTGTAGCACTCTTAGCAGCAGAATTGACACATTCGGTAGAAAACTGATGACAGTTACTTATGACTAAACCATAAAAGGAACGTTCGCCAATACGGCTAAAAGCAAGACTACCAACTTGGTCTTTCCCTACTGCACCATTGCTATCACTAGATACATAAATTTTACGCCCAAGAATACTTTTTGACGTAAAACCACTAGCACTGGCTAGGTTAACAACTCCCTCAGCAAATCTGTTAACTTCAATATTTGAAATTTCGCCATTTGCAATATAGATACCTGAGTGCTCTACAGCTAAAAACAAATCACAGTACAGAACACTACCAGAGACAGGCGTTACTTTGGGACGAAAAACATTGTCTATAAAATACTTTAAAGGTTTGATACCAAACTTTGTTAATAGTAACGAAACTGGCTTAATAAAAATGGGGAGCATAATGCTTACCTTTTATAGCCAAATATTTAGTTTAAATAAATCAGCAAGGCTATTAGATGCCAACTTTTCTTTTTTGGCTTTTAATCTATCAGGGTTTTCATTACCTGCACCTAAATAGCGTAAAATAGGCATTTCAGGATTTAACATTTTATTTTCATCCTCTTTCCACTCCCAGCTATCATTAAAATCCCAACCTAACTCTTCAAGTATGCTTAATGTGACATTTGGTTTAATTCTAGATCTTGCAAACACATCTAAGTTGAAATAATTATTTATAATATTTGTTTCAACTATTGAGCTAGATTCCATTTCATTAAAAACCAATCTCTCTTCTATATTTAAAGGTCTTTCTGATTTCGGTCTAGAAGAAGGAATATTAATATAGCCAATTGCACCAAATATACCTCTGCCTGAATCACCTGAATTCAAAAAACCAACCCCACCTATTACATTATTAACAACTTTACTAAAAGATAAATTATTAGCAACTAAACCAAAATCACTTGCATCTTTAACTTTAATGCAGCTGCTTAGATAGCATTTTTCAACTAAGCTTTTTTCTAAAATATTTTTAGCAACTAACCCGCTTATATTATTATCAATAAAAAATGATGTGTTGTTATAATCGCTATAAATATCATAAAACCCTTCTAATTCATCCTTTTCATTATCAGAATTAAAAAGATTTGATAAGCTTTCTTTAGAATTGGAGTTTTTTGTTTTTACTAAGCAGTTTGTTATACAAGTATTTTTTACTGTATCTAAAAATAATACCCCTGTAGATTGGCAACCTTCTACATAACTATTAGTAATATTTATTGATATATAGTTTCCAGCAGCATTGTTTAAGATAGAGGAATCTAAAATATCTGATTTAGCTAAACTTAACACTGCATTGCAGTTTAAAATATTACAATTTTTTATAATACTTAAATCATCATCTTTATTAGAGAATATATACTTAGTCGTTTTACAGCTTTCAACTGCTGAATTGAAACCAAAACCAGCTATTGATACTCCATTAGCAAGTAAGTTTGATATTGTGGACTCATCTAAACTAAAGAACAAGCTTCGATCATAACTTCCATTATACAAAAAAGTATGATAGTCACCATCATAATAACCTTTAAAATTAATTTTCTTCCAATCTTTAACATTTGATATATCTATATCTTCAGTTTGTTTGAAAAAATAATTTTGCATACCTAATTCAGAATTCGACAGCTCCATAAAATCAGATGCTGATGCTATTAAAAACGGATCGTTTTTTAACCCTTTCCCTTTTAAAGTTGTTTTAACAGTTTTTTGATTAAAATCAGCTGTAAGCTCACCAGCAAAGTTAATTGTTACCTCTTGTAGCTCTTTAGAAATAATCGCCATAACTTGCTTGGCATTATCTTGATGATTCCATAGGCAATCTTTCAGCAAAAACACCTCCGACAAATCGACCTTATCTCGCCCATTAGTAACCGCTGAAATGCGTAATAATTGAATAACCTTGGTTAAGCGACGATCTGATAATTCTTCACGTCTATCCTCTTTAAATACCTCTTTATGCTCTGCCCAAATACTTAAAATAGTATTAGCAATTAATTCTGGAATTTCAACCTTGGCAGCTGCAGAAGCAATTTGCTCTAATTCCGTTGCAGTAATACACAGCTCTGGTTTTATTTGAAAAGTTTCTGCTGGTTTAAAAAACTGCTTACGGCTAGCGTCTTGCACGTAATCAATAAAAACCCTTACTAGAAAACGATCATAAAGGGCGCTCAATTCTGCTTGTTCTGTAGGTAATTCGTTGGAAGCAGCAATTAATGAGCGCAAGGGAACCTCTTGGGTTTCTGCACCATTATGGTAAATACGTTCATTTAAAATAGTAAGTAAGGCATTAAGAATCGACGAGCTAGACTTAAAAATCTCATCAAGAAAAGCGGTAGTTACTGTCGGTAAATAACCTTGTGTATTGCGCTTAAAACGGTCTTGCTTTAGCTCACTAATGGAAAGTGGACCGAAAATTTCTTCAGGCGTAGAAAACTTAGTGAGTAGGTATTCAAAGTAATCATTTGACGGTTCACCTTTGCTTGCCAAACCACTTGCCATACGTCGAGCAATTAAGCTTTTACCCGTACCTGGTGGGCCAACTAGCAAAATATTCTCACCAGCTAAGAGTGTAAGCAAAGCCAACTTAATGGTTTGATCACGCTCAACAAGTCCTTGGTTTAGGTTAGTTATTAGGGCTTCTAGCTTCTGTTTCATAGTAATTAAATTCCATTGATTGCATTAGATTTAAAGTTAATTTTTATTTATCAAATACATTTATTTTAAGCTATTCAAAATATCCGCCAACAACCCTTTAACCGGCCCTGCAGTTTTATGTTCTAGTTCACCCTTGCCACATTTAGGGCAGTTGCTAACAAAACCCTGCCCAGGCAATAGCACATCACTAGTAGGGGCGAAGGTTTTACTCCACCCACATTGGGTGCATTTAAGTTCAAAAGGCTGAGGTTTAATCATGGCTAATAACCTTGGGTTGTTGGTAAAAGTTGCTTAATGCTTTAAGGCTGGCTTTAATTTCTTCTACCCAGTTTTGCGGTTCATGCAGGTGAATTCTGTCGTTAAGCCCATAAATCCACCAAAGGGTTTCTTTGTCTTGAAACACGGTGGCTTCCAGTCTTTCCCAGTCGCTGCCTGCTATTGGTGTTAGCTGTTGTTCTTCGCTTAGCGGGGTTTCTTTTAATATCCAAGCCAGTTGAGGATGAACATCGGCGATTAGGCGTGTAGTACCTTCTTCTGTTTTCCAGCTGAGTGCGCCACTTTGAATATAGGCATCTAGGTCAAAATCTGGGTGAGCATTGCTGGGCTGGTTCATTAATATGGCACTTTTAAAGCGGTGTAAAGCAAAATGGCGCAGGTTGTTATAACCGTCTACTTGGGCAATTAAATAGCTAAGTGAATAGCGAGAGACTAGGCCAACAGGGTGCAAGGTGAAGGTTTTAGTTTTTTGTTGAGCGCGACTGAGGTAGGCAACTTGTAACTGCTGTTGGCTTAAAAGTGCCTCGCTAACCTTGGCCCAAACGTCATCTTCTAAAAGTGCAGGAAGCAAAGCTTTACCATTGGGTAATACACGCACCCGTTTAGCCCAGCCTGCTAGTTGGTTATGTTCAAGGCTGTCTAGGTGTTGGCGTGCGGCTTGAAACTGGGGATTAAGTTGGTCGGCAACACTGGCAGGTAATAGGCTTCTTAGCTGTTTTTCTGCAAGGCAAAGCGTAAGTGCTGCTGGGGTATCAAGCCCAGGCAAGCTGATTTGAGCATTTGAAATAAAGCTCCAGCGAAAGGGGCGCATTGATTCATCACAAACCAATGGGAAGTGGCTAGATAGCTTTTCTTTAAGGTCGCGCTGTAATGAACGTAGGTCGATATTAAAGCCGCGATCACTTAGCTTAGCTTGTAGTGTGGTGGTCGCAATGCGTCCGGGGTGACGGGGAATTAATTGCAGGGTAGTTAGGAGCCTGAGTAGCGTATCCTTACTTTTCGACATTGAACTCTTTCCTTGTCTCATTTGTTTGCAATACCTTAAAGAAATTAATGACTTAAATAAACATCAAAAATTTATTTAGTAAAATTATTTGATGTTCTAGGGTTTTAAGTTAATTTATCTGCATCATGCGACAGCTGGTGTCGCTTTATAAAAATTTGTAGCATTTTTTCCTAAGCACTTTTACTTAAATTTCCTTGGTTCTTTGATTTTAAACAGACTATAGCTATTGCAGTTGAGTATAATTGTCATTTACACTAGCGCCAAGATGATAAAGACTCTCATTACTAATTGAACTGTTCATAAGGATTTTCTACATGCGTAAAAACCTCTTTGCACCACTAGCGTTAGTTACTAGCTTGTTGGTTGCCCCCGTTGTTTCTGCCACTTCCCTAACGCTTTATTCAGGCCGTGGTGAATCCATGGTTGAGCCGATTCTTAAAGAATTTGAAAAAGAAACTGGCATTGAAGTAAAAGTGCGTTACGGTGCTACAGCACAGTTGGCGGTTCTTTTACAAGAAGAAGGTAAGCGCAGCCCAGCCGATGTGTTCTGGGGGCAAGATGCCGGTGCCATGGGTGCAGTTAGCCAAGCTAAGTTGCTTGCTGATTTGCCTAATGATATTTATGAAAAGCTGCCTAATATTTATAAAAGCGTGACCGGTAACTGGATAGCTACTAGCGGTCGTGCGCGTTTATTTGTTTATTCTTCAGAACGTGCGCCCACGGCTGAACACCCCAAAAGTGTGTTCGATTTAACCGGTAAACAGTTTAAAGGCCGTGTGGGTTGGGCACCAACGAATGGTTCTTTCCAGTCCTTTATTACCGCCATGCGTGTTGAACACGGTGAAGAGCGCACGTTGGAATGGTTGAACGCCATGAAAGCCAACGATGCTAAAACTTACCGCAATAATGGCACGCAGCTAGAAGGCATTGCCGATGGTGAAATTGATTACGGCCTAGTGAACAACTATTACCTACCCCGTTTTACTAAAGTCGATGCGAAATTTCCTGTAAAGCAAGACTTCTTCAAAAATGGCGACATAGGTAACCTAATGAACGTTGCCGGTGCTGGGGTGCTTAAATCAAGCAATAACCAAAAAAATGCCGTTGAATTATTGCGCTTTTTAACCTCAAAACAAGCACAAGAATACTTTGCTTTAGAGGTGAACGAATACTCTGTTATTCCAGAAGTTGCTCATAGTAGCGATGGCACCAGCTATGAAAAAGCACTAAAAGCCAGCCCAAGCATTGATCTTGATAAGCTAAACGACCTAGAAGGCACGCTTTCTTTATTGCGTCGTGCTGGCCTAATCTAAACCTGCCTAAATACGGTGAGTCAGCCTGCTGGCTCACCTTTGAATGATGGATCACTCGAACATGCATAAAAAACTTGCCAGCCTAAGCGGTGTGCTTGCTGCAGTGCTGTTTTCTGGTTTTGTTGAAGCGCAAACCAACCTTGCATCTAAACACGATGCGCCTGCCCGACAAGTTGAAACATCAACCCAGCAAATGGCGGTTGAAATACAGCAAAAAATTGAACGTTTAGATGCCCAGCGCCAAGCCGATTTTCAAGAATGGTTGCAGGTGCGCCGTGAACTGCTGTTATTAGAAACTTATAACCAACAACAAGCCCAGTGGAACCAGCGGTTGCGTGAAGAAGTGACGAGCCTAGAAGACCAGCTAGCCGGTATAGACACCACCCGTGAAGCATTAGAGCCATTGCTTTTACAAATGGCCGAGCGGCTAGGCCAGTTTATTCAGCATGATTTGCCTTTTAAAAAAGAGGCACGGTTATTTAAAGTTAAATCTTTGCACAGCCTGCTAGAAAGGGTGGATGTGAGCCACGCTGAAAAGCTGCGCCAATTGCTAACCGTTTACCGTAACGAAGTGGAACAAGGCCGTGCTTTGGAAGTGAGTCAAGAATTTTTACAGTTAGGCACTGCCAATGAAAAAGAGCGCCTGACTTTGTTGCGTGTGGGGCGTATTGGGCTGTATTACTTATCAGAAGATGAGCAGCGGGCAGGCTATTGGTCTGCTGAAAAAAACACTTGGCTGCCTTTAAGCCGCAGCGAACGCCAAGAAGTATTACGAGGGTTAGCCCTAGCTGAAGAGCGAGGCTTGCCTGAATTTTTATCCTTACCCCTTTCAGTGCCTTTACGCACGGCTGCTGTAACCGCTGTCGAGGCTAACCCATGAAAAAATCCCCGTTATTTTTCGTTTTACTTTTCACTTTATTCTTAGCGTTTTTATTCACCAGTAACGGCGTTGCTAAAAACTTGCCTGAAGATTATTGGCAAGAATTATTAGAACAAACCCAGCACAAGGGTGTGGAACGTAAGCTTTCAGAAGAAGCCCGTTTGCAGCTAAATAACCAAGAAGCTAAAACGCAAGCCAATGCCTTGGCGGCTACTAAAAGTGCGCTAAAAAAAGCCGAGCAACAGCGCCTAGCATTAGAAAAAGAGCAGGATGCATTAGAAATAGCATTGCAAGAAACCCAGCAGCGCCTGCAATTAAGATCCACCGCTTTAGGTGAAGTATTTGCGGTGTATCGGGAAGAAAAATCTAACCTGTTT
>CANQLY010000031.1 GCA_947624795.1 uncultured Marinospirillum sp. | reverse complement strand
AGTTGCTCTAGTTCAGTCAGAAGGTTGGCTTCTTCTAGGTACAAACGTGCCACTTTAGAACCGGGCGCAAAAGAAGACTTAACCCAAGGCTTGCGTGTTAAACCTAGCTCGTTAGCTTTTTTAGCAATCAAACCAGCCGCTACTACGTTGCGTGGGTTAGAAGTGTTAGTACAGCTAGTAATCGCCGCAATAATCACTGCACCATCCGGCATTAAGCCATCTTCTTTAATCCACTCGCCAGCAATGCCTTTGGCGGTTAAATCAGAAGTCGATACACGAGCGTGCGGGTTAGAAGGGCCTGCCATGGTACGAACAACGCTAGACAGATCAAACTTCAACACACGAGGGTAAACAACCTCTTTTAAGCTGTCTGCCCAAAGACCCGTGGTTTTAGCGTAGTTTTCAACCAAAGCAATTTGCTCAGGCTCACGACCGGTTAGCTTTAAGTAATCAATGGTTTGCTGGTCAATGTAGAACATACCAGCCGTTGCGCCGTATTCAGGGGTCATATTAGAAATGGTCGCACGGTCACCAATAGTTAAACTATCAGCACCTTCACCAAAGAATTCTAAGTAAGCACCGACTACGCGCTCTTTACGCAAGAACTCAGTAATGGCTAAAACGATATCCGTTGCAGTAATGCCCGGCTGACGCTTGCCTACTAGCTCAACACCAATAATGTCGGGCAGGCGCATCATAGAAGGCAAACCTAGCATCACGGTTTCAGCTTCCAAACCACCCACACCTATGGCTAAAACACCCAGCGCATCAACGTGAGGCGTGTGCGAGTCAGTTCCAACACAAGTATCAGGGAAGGCAATGCCATCACGCGCTTGAATAACCGGCGACATTTTTTCAAGGTTAATCTGGTGCATGATGCCGTTACCGGCTGGAATCACATCTACGTTTTCAAAGGCGGTTTTAGTCCACTCAATAAAGTGGAAACGGTCTTCGTTACGACGGTCTTCAATGGCACGGTTCTTTTCAAAAGCATCAGGATCAAAACCTGCCGCTTCAACGGCCAAAGAGTGGTCAACAATCAGCTGAGTAGGAACGACTGGGTTTACTTTGGCAGGGTCGCCGCCCATATCAGCAATGGCATCACGCAAGCCAGCCAAGTCAACCAAAGCGGTTTGGCCAAGAATGTCGTGGCACACGACACGGGCTGGGTACCAAGGAAAGTCAAAATCTTGTTTGCGTTCAATTAATTGGTTTAAAGAAGCCGTTAAATCTTCAGGATCACAACGGCGCACTAGCTGTTCAGCCAGAATGCGTGAAGTGTAAGGAAGGGTGGCATAAGAACCAGGTTTAATGGCTTCAACAGCTGCTTGGGTATCAAAGTAATCTAGCTTAGTACCCGGCAGGTTTTTACGGTATTCAGTATTATTCATCTGAGGCACGCTCAACAGGTCGCTTATAAAGAAGGAAGTCAGCCCCGAAGGACTGACTTAAAGAAACAAGGCTTAATCGCGCTCGCTAATCGGTGTTACAGCACGGGGTTCTGGGCCGTTATAATCTGCGCTTGGGCGAATAATACGGTTATTAGCACGCTGCTCAAATACGTGAGCCGCCCAACCTGTTAGGCGCGAACAAACAAAAATAGGCGTAAACAGTTTAGTTGGAATGTCCATAAAGTGATAAGCGCTGGCATGAAAGAAGTCAGCGTTACAGAACAACTTCTTCTCGCGCCACATAACCGCTTCAACACGGTCAGAAACAGGGTAAAGAACCGTGTCGCCAATGTCTTTAGACAGCTTTTCAGACCATTCTTTAATAATCGCATTGCGAGGATCAGAGGTGCTGTAAATTGCGTGACCAAAGCCCATAATCTTGTCTTTACGCTCAAGCATGCCCATGATTTCAGCTTCCGCTTCATCGGCTGACTTCCAGTTCTGGATCATGTCCATAGCCGCTTCGTTTGCGCCGCCATGCAAAGGACCACGTAAAGAACCGATAGCACCGGTAATGCAGCTGTGCAAATCAGAAAGCGTAGAAGCACACACACGTGCAGTAAAGGTAGAAGCGTTAAATTCATGCTCAGCATAAAGAATTAACGAAACGTTCATAACCTTGCTGTGCAGTTCGCTAGGCTTTTTATCATGCAATAGGTGTAAGAAATGACCACCAATTGAATCATCGTCTGTTTCGGTTTCAATACGCACGCCATCGTGAGTAAAGCGGTACCAGTAGCAGATAATGGAAGGAAATACAGCCAGTAAACGGTCGGTTGCATCTTGCTGTTCATCAAACGATGCTTCTGTTTCAAGGTTACCTAGCATAGAACAACCAGTACGCATCACATCCATAGGGTGGGCGTCTTTAGGAATTTGTTCTAACACAGTTTTAAGTGCTGCTGGTAAACCACGCAAAGTTTTTAGCTTAGCAATGTAAGCATCTAGCTCGGCTTGGTTAGGTAACTTACCCTTTAAAAGCAAGTAAGCAACTTCTTCAAAAGTAGCGTTTTCTGATAAATCTTTAACGTCATAACCGCGGTAGGTTAAGCCTGAGCCTGACTGACCGACAGTGCACAACTCGGTTACACCGGCAGACTGACCACGCAGACCAGCACCGGTTAATTTTTTAGCTTCAGCCATATTCTTTTTCTCCTCACTTTTTATAAGTGTTTATTTATTTTTACCTTCGGCAAATAGCTGGTCTAGCTTCTGCTCGAAATCATGGTAGTTTAGGAAATCGTAAAGTTCCATGCGCGTTTGCATGGTATCAATCACTGCCTTTTGGTCACCATCATCTAATAGGTGCTGGTAAACATTTAAAGCAGCTTTGTTAGCGGCACGGAAAGCAGACAGAGGGTAAAGAACCATGGTTGCGCCGTTTTCAGCTAATTCTTTTTTATTAAATAAAGGCGTTGCACCAAATTCAGTAATGTTCGCTAAAAGGTGTGCACCTTTAATGCCATCAGCAAAGGCTTTGTAATCTTCTAATGTGTGCACGGCTTCAGCAAAAATACCATCAGCACCGGCTTCTAAACAAGCTTGTGCACGCTCTACAGCCGCATCAATGCCTTCCATTTGGAAAGAGTCAGTGCGGGCAATAATAACAAAGTCATCATCAGTACGTGCATCAACCGCTGCTTTAACACGGTCAGCCATTTCTTGAAGTGAAACAATTTCTTTATTAGGACGGTGGCCACAACGCTTCTGAGCCACTTGGTCTTCCAAGTGAACAGCCGCAGCACCGGCTTTTTCCATTTGTTGAATGGCACGACCAATATTGAACGCACCACCCCAACCTGTGTCGATATCCACCAACAAAGGGGTTTCTACGGCGCTAGTAATACGGCGCACGTCTTCAAGTACATCGTTTAAGCTGGTCATACCTAAATCAGGTAAACCATAGGAAGCATTAGCAACACCACCACCCGATAAATAAATGGCTTGGTGACCCACACGCTCGGCCATCATGGCATGGTAAGCATTGACTGCACCAACAATCTGTAAAGGGCTGTTTTCAGCAAGTGCTTTACGGAAGCGACCGCCAGCCGTTAGTTTCTTAGTCATTGTAACTTTCCTCGGTTATTAATTTAAAAATCTTGCTATTAAATCGTTACTTATCAATCGTTATTTAGCAATCATTGCTTCACATATTTACCTGCTCAAATGTCGACTTGGGCTTCACAAAAACGTTGCTCAACAATGTTTCTTGAGGCACGAATGTGGCGACGCATCAACATTTCAGCCAATTCTTCATCACGCTGCTCTATGGCATCAACAATGCGGTAGTGTTCAGTAAAAGCCCGCTGTGGCCGGCCGCTAGTGGCACTAAAACGGTAACGGTACATACGCACTAGATAGTAAAGCTCACCACACAAGAGTTCCATTAGCTTTTTATTGCCGCTACCTAATACCAAACGGTAATGAAAATCTAAATCGCCTTCTTTTTGATAATAGGCAATATTTTCTTGCAGTTCAGCCTGTTCTTCATGCTTTTGCAACAGTGCTTTTAAACTATTAATTTCAGCTTGGGGCATTCGCCTAGCCGCCAAACGGCACGCCATGCCCTCCATTGCTTCACGCACTTCATACAACTCAAGCAGCTCTTCAATCGACAAAGAAACCACCCGTGCACCCACATGCGGAATGCGTGTTACTAAATGCCGACCTTCTAAACGGCGCATGGCCTCCCTTAAAGGCCCACGAGAAATGCCATACTGCTTGGCAAGGCCTGGTTCAGTAATTTTAGTACCCGGTGCAATGCTGCCTATAACAATGGCTTCTTGAATGTCTTCAAATACACGATCAGCTAAGGTTTGCCCATCTAAGGATTCAACAGACCAGCGCTGCTCATTCACAGCAGAATCGTTTATTATTAAAGGGTGCGGATTCAAGCTCATTTAGAAGGCTATCAACAATTTAGGGATTGATAAACACTGTAGACAACTGTCATTAGCAGGTCAACTAAAACCTTAGTCTAAAAAGAATTTTAAAGCCGCAAACTATTGAATACTATAAGTTTTATTAAAAAACCACTCACTCACCAATCTTTACATCCTTAAAAGGTGTCAACAAATTGAGTTTATTAAAGGCTTATTTACTGCCCCTTGCCAGTGGAACAGAGCTTCTTTTAGCCATTAAACACCTCGCTTGGCCTATTTTATTAGACAGTGGCGCACCGGCTGATAGGGCTGGTCGTTTTTCTATTGCGGTTGCCTCGCCCACGCAACGATTAGAAGTGAAAAGCCGCCAAGACTTAATTCAATTAGAACAGCTTAGGCAAGTGGATAAAAACCAACTTGTAAGCAATGAGTTTAATCATTTACCCTTTATAGGTGGCTGGCTAGGTTATTGGAGTTATGAAGCGGGGCGGTTGTTTGAAGACCTGCCCCAACACACCCAACCCGACATTAATTTGCCGCTGATTCGTATGGGTTATTACCCTTGGGCTTTAGTAACCGACCATCAGTTAGCACAAACTTGGCTAGTGGGCGAATGTACCGATGCATTAGCCAATGACTTAACCAGCCGACTAAAGCAAATCATTCAAGAAACCCAGCCAGCGCCAGCCAACTTTAAGCTTACTCAAGCCTTTGTTAGCAACCTAAGTTATGCCGATTACCAGCAACGCTTTAATCAGGTACAAGCTTTATTAAAAAGTGGCGACTGTTATCAAGTTAACCTAGCCCAGCGTTTTACCGCAAGCTACCAAGGCGACCTTTATAGCGCTTGGCAATTATTACGCCAACAAATAGCTGCACCTTTTTCAGCGTTTATGGACTTTGGTGATACGACTATCCTGTCTTTATCGCCCGAACGTTTTTTAAAAGCCAGTGTTTCCGGCTTAGTCGAAACAAAACCCATAAAAGGCACTCGCCCAAGAGGAAAGACTCAACAAGAAGATCAGCAGTTAGCCGCTGAATTATTAAGCAGCGCCAAAGACCAAGCTGAAAACTTAATGATTGTTGATTTATTAAGAAATGATTTAGGTAAAGTTTGCCAAACCGGTAGCATTCAAGTGCCCGATTTATTCACCCTAGAAAGCTACACCAATGTGCACCACTTGGTTAGCCGTGTTACTGGGCAGCTTGCCACAGGCAAAGGTAATTTAGATTTGTTAACAGCCAGTTTTCCCGGCGGCTCCATTACTGGTGCGCCCAAGTTACGTGCTATGCAAGTGATTGATGAACTAGAACCCTGCCAGCGCAGTATTTATTGTGGCTCGATAGGTTATTTAGACAGGCGAGGTGGCATGGATTTTAATATTGCCATACGCACCTTTATTGCCCAAAAAAATCAGCTGCACATTTCAGCCGGTGGTGGGCTTGTGGCTGATTCTAATGGCGCCCAAGAATACCAAGAAACCCTAGATAAAGTTTCTCGACTGATTCACTGTTTACAGCCCAATTTTACAGGCACACAAGAGCATTAGTTAAAGTCATTGTTTTTGCTGATGCCAGTCAGGGGTATATTCCCTTTCAGACCAGTCTTGTAGCCGGTCTATCTCATAAAAAAGCTGCTCTAAACTGCTGGCTACCAATGGATGCTGACCTGCTTTTAATTGGGTTTCTAAGGCTTCGGTGGTTTGCGCCAGATCAACCACACCACAATAGCGGCTGGCACCATGCAGGCGGTGTACTGCATTTAGCAACGCACCGTCATCTTGCTCTATTAACGCCTGTTCTATTTGTTCACGGCTTTCATCTAAACTAACGAGCAGCAACTTTAATAATTCATCAGCAACTTCTGCCTTGCCTATTGCAAGCTTAATCCCTAATTCAGAATCAACTGGGCAGCTTTGCCAAGACTCTTCGCTATGATTAATTTCCAATAAAGGGCTAGAGCTTTGCTCTAAGGTAAAACGATCACCTAGCCAACGCAGTAACAAGTCAGTCATTACTTTTTCATTAATGGGCTTAATTAATACGTCGTTAATGCCTTCTTGTAACCAAGCCGACCTTTCTTCATCTGCAGCATGGGCAGTGCAAGCAATAATGGGTAAAGTACGGCATTGGTAATCTAAAGCACGAATTTGCTGGGTTGCTTCAACACCTGAAATGCCCGGCATTTGAATGTCCATCATCACCAAATCAACACTTTGCTGCTTAATGCAACACACGGCCTCTTCACCACTGGTGGCTTGTAGGGTTTCAAACCCCATCTGCTCTAATAAAGTCACTAAAAGCAGTAGATTAGATGGCGTATCATCAACCACTAAAATAACGGCTGACTTAACTTTAGAAGGCACTGCTTGTAAATCTGCGCACTCTGTTATTGGGTCTAACAAATCTTGCACAGCCTTTTTTAGTAAAGGCTTAGCTAAAGGCTTGGTTAATAACTGGCCACCACTTTTACGGCGCAATAAAGCATGGGTTTCTGGCTCAGAGGTATTAACCAACAACAAATTAGGCACTTTTTTAGCGTGCAACAGACTTAAATAATCAAGCCAAGGCGCTTGTTTTACTTGCACAGCATCCATGCCCACTAATACAGCAGCGATGCCTTTAGAATCTAAATTATCAGGCACTTGATCGGGACTATCCCACGATTCAACCTGCGCACCCCAAGTACGCAACTGATGCGACCAAGCCTTGTTAGTTAAACGGTGGCTTTCAAGCACGCCAAAGGTTTTCCCTACCAGCCATGGGGTTGCTTCAGGTGCAGTATTTAACACCCGTAATGGCAAGGTAAACCAAAAAGTAGAGCCTTCACCCTCGACACTTTCTAAATCAATTTGCCCACCCATCTGCTGCACTAGCTGCTTACAAATGGCTAAACCTAAGCCTGTGCCACCAAATTGTCGGGTTTGCGTGGTATCAGCTTGGGTAAATGCTTGAAATAATTTTTGGCGCTGCCCCTCACTTAAGCCCACTCCCGTATCAGTGACGGCAAAGGTAATGTAGCTTACCTTATCCACTTCAGGTGCTATTAAATCATCCACATCAACAGTGGCGGCATCTTTATCATCAAGCATAATGCGCAGCACCACTTCACCTTGCTGAGTGCACTTAAGTGCATTGCTTAATAAGTTAATAATTAACTGCTTTAATCGCAGTGGGTCAGCACTCACTTTAAGCGGCACATCGTCATACACCATGCCTAATAAGTTAATATTTTGCCGGTGCGTGGCCGGTGCAAACATAACCAAACAGTCGTCTAAGTGCTGACGTAAATCTAGCGGCACTTCTTCTAGCACCATCATGCCGGCTTCAATTTTTGAAAAATCAAGAATGTCATTAATAATGCCTAGCATGGTTTCTGAGGCACTTAAAATGTGGTTAATGTATTCTTTTTGGCGCAAATCCATTTGGGTGCGTGATAACAAATTAGAAAAACCAATAATGCCATTTAGTGGGGTACGAATTTCATGGCTCATATTGGCTAAAAATTCAGATTTAATACGACTGGCATGCAAAGCATCTTTGCGGGCTTGGTCTAGCTCAATATTCTTTATTTCAATGGTTTCTAAACTGCGTAATGCATCGTCATTCACTTCTTCAATGGCTTCGATGTAATCTTTTTCACGTTCAGCTAATTGTTTGGCTAAAGCCGCTAAACCTAACCCTAACCCTTCCACTTCAATCACGCCTGAAAACTGCTTTATTAAGCTGTAGTTCCCTTCAGATATTGCTAATAATAACGTCTGGGCTTTATCTAAGCACTGCTGTAAATGACGCACTAAATAATGCGTTAATAATAAACTTAATAAAAAAAGCCCCACAACAATAACACCGCCTAATAGAAGCAGCCGGTATTTTTGTAACAATAAAGGGGTAAGATTAAACTCAAGCTCTGCCCAACCTAATAGTTTTTGATTACTAGAAAAGCGTTGGGGATTTATTCCCTTACCATAAGAAGGTAGCTCATAAACAGGCTGAATAAAACGCAAGGTTTCTGCTTCTTTCAAAATTTGGGTTTGTAACTGCCAGCGTAAATTAGGGTTCAGCTCTAAAGGGCGCATACTTGGCCCTGCATGCAACAGGCTGACCTGCCTAAAGTCATACAAAGAAAAAGCACGCACGTCTTTACTTTCTAATAAAGGCTCAACTAAAGACCTAATTTCATTTAAAGACTCTGACTGATTCAGGTTAACGGCCAAACGGTAGCTTAAGTTTTTAAGCATCAACTGGCCACGGTCTAATAGCTGTTCATCTAAAGCTTTAAAATGGGCATTTAATAACCAGCCACCCGTTGCAAGGCTTAATAACCACAGGGGTAAAAAACAACCAAAGATAATCCAGTTTTTAAGTGAAAAACGCATCCCTTACTTCCTGTTTTAACCGGCTAGTGGTTTTCACGACGTTTAGCTTCGTCCCAATAAGCATCTAACTGCTGTAAATCAATACACTGCTTAGGGTCGGCTTGGTTTTCTAAAGTTAAAGGGGTGCCTTTGGCTAAGCACAAGGTTTCAATGGTTTTAAAGCGGCGTTCAAACTTACGGTTTGTCATGCGGACGGCGCTGTCTGGATCAACGTTTAAATGCCGTGCTAAATTAGCCGTAGCAAAGATAAAATCACCCAGCTCAGCAGCCACTTCATCTTGCTTGCCACCGGCCAAAGCTTCACGAATTTCAGCAAGCTCTTCTTCCATTTTATCAAGCACTAATAAAGGATCATCCCAATCAAACCCCACCTTAGCAGCACGTTTTTGCAGTTTTACGGCACGGGTTATGGCTGGCAAATTCATTGGCACACCGTCTAATAACGAATCTGCTGGCAGCTCGCCCTTTAATTTGCGCTCGGCAGCCTTCACCTTTTGCCATAACTGGCTAACTTCTTCAGGGGTTTGGGGTTGTTCAGCTGCCGCTACTGTTGCACCGTACAGCTTGCCATCAGGAAAAATGTGTGGATGACGGCTAACCAACTTATTGGTTAGCACATCAACAACATCAGCAAAGTTATAACGCCCTTCTTCTTGGGCTAACTGTGCATAAAAAATAATTTGCAGCAGTAAATCACCCAGTTCTTCTTTTAAATGCTCAACATCGCCCGTTTCAATGCACTCAATCACCTCATAAACTTCTTCTAAGGTATGCGGCACTAACGACTGGCGGGTTTGCTTTAAATCCCAAGGACAACCCGTTTTCGGGTCACGCAACCTTGCCATTAAACTCAGTAAATCTTGTAAAGAATAAGGCCTTTCCAAAACTTATCTCCTAGCCATTCAATTGCTATTTTACTCACTAATTACTTTAGTCTTTTGCCGAAAACGCTGCACATCCACCACATTAGGCAGCTGATTAATTTTATTCAACACCTGCCCTAAGGCTTCAAGCCCTAGCACTTCTAAAGTCACCAATATATTGGCAAGGTTTTCTTTTTTATCCGTTAGCGTGTTGACCGACAAAACGTTCACTTTTTCGTTGGCTAAAATAACTGTAATGTCTCTTAATAAACCGGTGCGATCCCAAGCTTTAATACGAATATCCACTGGGTACATTTGTACTTTTTTACTGCCCCATTCAACATTGACTAACCTATGCGGGTCTTCAGCACGCAGCTGGGTAATGTTTGAGCAGTTTTGATGGTGAATGGTGACGCCCCGCCCCAAAGTGATATAACCCACAATGTCATCATCAGGCAACGGCTGGCAGCACTTGGCCATTTGGGTCATTAAATTCCCCACACCCAAAATAGTAATGTCATCTTTACCCGACGCTTTACGATTTGAAGGGCGCGTTAATAACCGATCAAGCTGATCAATGTCTTCGGTTTCGCCAAACAGCTGCTGAGCCATTGAAAGCACCTGCCCTGGCCGCAAATCACCTGCCCCTAAAGCCGCATAAAGGTCGTCTTCAGTTTGTAAGTTGTGCGCTTTAGATAAGGCCTGCATATCTAAACCTTCAAGGCTTAAACGCTTAAACTCTTTTTCAATTAGCTGGCGGCCACCCTCAATGTTTTTATCACGGTCTTGCAGCTTAAACCAATGCTGAATCTTTGCTCTGCAACGGGCGCTTTGCACATAGCCCAAAGCAGGGTTTAGCCAATCACGGCTTGGTGCACCTTCACCAGAAGTGGTTAAAATCTCAATCTGCTCACCCGTTTTAAGGGTGTAGTTTAAAGGCACTATGCGCCCGCCCACTTTAGCACCACGGCAACGGTGGCCAATTTCAGTGTGCACACGATAAGCAAAATCAATGGGCGTTGCACCTTGGGGTAAATCAATCACATGGCCTTCAGGGGTAAATACATAAATACGATCAGGCGCTATGTCACCTTGCAGCTCTTCACGTAACCCCGTTAAATCACCAATTTCTTCTTGCCATTCAAGCACCTGCCGTAGCCAAGCAATTTTTTCTTCATAAGCATTACTTTTATTGGCCGCATCGGTGCCCTTGTAAAGCCAGTGAGCACAAACACCAAGCTCAGCTTCATCGTGCATTTCAAAAGTGCGAATCTGTACTTCTAAAACCTTGCCACTTTCGGTAATCACCGCCGTATGCAAAGAGCGGTAACCATTGTCTTTAGGCGTAGCAATGTAATCATCAAATTCATTGGGAATGTGTTTGTACATGGAATGCACTATACCCAATACAGCATAGCAATCACGCACTTCAGGCACTAAAACCCGCACTGCACGAATGTCATACACTTGAGAAAAATCAATTTTTTTGCGCTTCATCTTGCGCCAAATGGAATAGATATGCTTAGCACGCCCTTCCAAATCAGCACCTTCAATGCCTTGGTCTTTAATGGCAAGGGTTAATTCTTGGATAACTTTTTGAATGTACTCAGCACGATTCATGCGCTTTTCAGCCAATAACTTGGCAATGTATTTATAGCTATCTTCTTCTAAGTAACGAAACGATAAATCTTCTAGTTCCCACTTAATGTAGCCAATACCTAAACGGTGGGCTAAGGGTGCATAGATATCAAACACCTCACGCGCCACTTTTAAACGCCTTTCACGATTGGCAGTTTTAATTTGACGCAAGGCACAGGTACGTTCAGCCAGCTTAATTAAGGCCACACGCACATCATCCACCACTGCCACCAACATTTTACGCAACTGCTCTAGCTGGTTTTGTTGCTGACCAAAGGCTGGTGCATCACTGGTTTTAGTTTGGCTAATATTAGCCATCTGGTGCACACCATGCACAAGTTTTGCCACGGTTTTACCAAACTGTTTTTCAACAGCAGCAAGGCTTATTAGCTCCTCACGCACCCCACGGTACAAAATAGCCGCCACTAGGGTGTCGTCATCCATGCGTAACTCGCCCAAAATATCAGCCATTTCTAAACCAGTTCTAAGGTTACTGGCACCTTCATACCACTGCCTTTTTTCTTTTTCAGCACGTTGTTCTAAGGTTGCAGCCAGCTGGGCGGCAGCCCGAATCCTTAATGGGTCTACCAAGGTTACATCCAGTTGCAAATGATCCAACCAGCGATCTAAATCAACGCTACCATCTGGTTTAAGTGGTTGGTCATCTCTTACCTTTACCATAGTTTATTTACCCTAGTTTTTCGCTATTGATGACTGCTTATCAAGGTGGCTAGCCTTAGGGGTTAGCAAACACACCAGTGGAAAGGTAACGATCACCACGGTCACAAATAATCGCTACCAAGACTGCATTCTCTAAACTAGCCGCTAATTTTAATGCACCTGCAACAGCGCCACCCGATGAAACACCGGCAAAAATGCCTTCTTCAATTGCCAAGCGGCGCATAGTGACTTCAGCTTCCTGCTGAGTAATGTCTAATAGCTGATCAACACCTTGTGGATTATAAATGCTGGGCAAATACTTACTTGGCCAACGGCGAATACCCGGAATATTGGCATTTTCTGCTGGCTGTAAGCCAATAATTTGCACCTGAGCATTTTGCTCTTTTAAATAACGCCCTGTACCCATTATGGTACCTGTTGTGCCCATAGAGCTAACAAAATGGGTCACTTGCCCTTGCGTTTGCTGCCAAATTTCAGGCCCTGTGGTTTGGTAATGTGCAAGGGGGTTATCTTGGTTACCAAACTGGTTTAATAGCCGCCCCTTACCCTGCTGCTCCATTTGTAACGCTAAGTCTCTAGCGCCTTCCATGCCTTCTTCTTTGCTGACTAGAATCAATTCAGCGCCATAAGCTTGCATTGCCCATTTGCGCTCATCTGAAGCGGTGGCTGGCATAATTAAAATCATTTTATAGCCCATAACCGCGGCTGCCATGGCTAATGCAATGCCAGTATTACCTGAAGTGGCTTCAATGAGTGTGTCACCGGGTTTAATTTCGCCACGCAATTGGGCTTGTTGCAACATTGAAAAAGCCGGACGGTCTTTTACAGAACCTGCCGGATTATTCCCCTCAAGCTTAACTAGCAACGCATTATTTTTACCGGCATTTAAGCGCTGCAAACGAACCAAAGGCGTATTGCCTATTAAATCTGCAACACTAGGCCAAGATGGGTGGGGTATGGATTGTTTGTTCATTGTCGTCTCTTACGGCACCTACACCTAGGATACTAAATCAATAACTAAGCCCTTAATGCTCACAAGCGTTCGTGCTATGGCAACTCGGTCTTTTTGTTCACTCATAATTAAATTCATTAAATCTTCTGCTTCTTCATCAATGCGGCGCACCACCTGATGCCTGTCAGCTGGGTGCCAGCCAGGCCCTACACTGTCAACCTGAAAACCACCTTTTACCACCTTACCCACAAGGTTAGACAAAAGCGCTCGAAAAACCTCTAAATTACCAATCGTTGGGTTACGCTCAAGCACATCACCTGCCTGACCTATAAGCTCTTGTAATTGATTTAATTCTTCTTTAAATGCCGTACGACCACCCGATGCCACCTGTTGCATTAATTGGTCGTTAAAACTTAGGGCATTTTTACCTGCTGCATTTTCTGCTTTAGCTGCACGCGCTTTTTGGCGATCAGCACGAAAGTTTTTAAGCATCGTATTAATGGGCAACATACTTATTTACTCTCAGCTGCGTTAACAAAAAGAGGCTCAGCCGTAAGCTTACCCTGCTGCTGGCAAAAAACACGTAGCTTAGTTGCAGCTTCTTGTATTCTATTTGCAAACTCATCTTCAATAACTAAGCGCTCTTCATCTTGCTTAGCCATAGCCTCTGAAGAAAGACTGCTGCGTTCTTTATGGGTCGCCAAGTGTTTAGTTTGTTGGTATACCAAATCAAATACAGCTAAATCTGAGTTGTGCACATGCACACTTTCATCGAGTAAATCTAAAAACACCCGCACACGCAAGCAGCCTTCAGTCAGATTAACCTGCTTATCTTCCAGCGCTTTGGCTAATAACGAAAGGTTTTCTAGGATGTTTTCACGGGCTTGTAGGCGTTCTTTTTCATGGGTTTGGGCAGCCAAACCTGCTTGGCGTTTAGCTTCAAAATGAAGGTGAAGGGCATAACCCCCCAGTGGGATAAGAAAAGCAATAGCGGCAGCTAAAAAAATTGTAGCGTCTTGGGCGCTCATACACAGTTACTCTTGCTGAATAGTAGCGCCCAAGGATAGCAGAAAACTAATGTTTAGCGCACTAGCCAGTATTGCGTAAGCCTGCAGCAATCCCTGCCATGGTCACCATTAATGCCGCTTCTAGCCTATCAGAATTAGCATTGCTAATGGATTGCTGCTCAGCAGTACGCACCCTAGCCAATAACTCTGATTGCAGCTGATGCAAGGGAATAATGTAGGGATTACGCACACTAATGGCCTGTTGCGTTAGGGGAACCCGCTCAAGTAATTCCGTTTGCTCAAGTAAACCTAACAAGCGTTCAACTAACCTTTGTTCTCGGGTACGCAAAGATTCACCTAAATACCTTAAATCAGGCGCAACTAGCAAGCCCTCATATTCGGCCACAGTAGGTAAATCTACCTTGGCTAGCACCATTTCCAACATATTCATGTTACTGGCAAAAAAAGGCCAACCTTCAATCATCTCACGCAAGGCTTGGGTTTCACCCCGTTCTATGGCTTTTTCTAAAGCAGCATCACTGCCCAACCAAGCAGGCAACATTAAACGCACTTGCGTCCAAGCAAAAATCCACGGAATTGCCCTTAAACTTTCAATGCCACCCCCTGAACGCCGCTTTGCAGGTCGGCTTCCCAAAGGCAGTTTTGCTAATTCTTGCTCGGGGGTTAACTGGTGGAAATAACGCACAAAGTCAGGATTGTCTTTTACTAACGCACGGTAGCTTTCTACTGCATCGTCGGCAATTTTATCCATCAATAAACGCCAATCGTCTTTAGGGGCAGGCGGGGGCATTAGCGTCGCTTCTAAAACAGCACTGGTATAAACCTCTAAAGCACGTTCAGCTAATGCAGGCAAACCAAATTTAAAGCGAATCATTTCACCCTGTTCGGTTACTTTTAAACGCCCCTGCACAGAACCTGGTGGTTGTGCCAAAATAGCCGCTTGCGTAGGACCACCACCCCGACCCACCGTACCGCCACGGCCATGGAACAACGTTAAATGCACTTGGTGTGCAGCACACACTTGAGTTACCGCTTCTTGTGCACGGTACTGGGCCCAACTAGCCGCTAATTGCCCAGCATCTTTGGCTGAATCAGAATAACCAATCATCACTTCTTGGCGACCAGCGGTGTAGTCTTTATACCAAGGCAAAGAAAGCAAGCCATCCACCACCTTGGGTGCACGCTCTAGGTCATCCAATGTTTCAAACAAAGGCGCAATGCGCATGTTTCGCTTGATGCCGGCAGTTTTTAACAATAAAGCAACGGCTAGAACATCAGAAGGCTGAGCGGCCATTGAAATAACGTAAGCACCCAAAGCATCGGCACGCTCATAAGCAACCACTTTACAGGTGTCTAATACTTCACGGGTTTCATCACTGCAAGGCCAGTGTTCTGGCAATAATGGCCGTGGATTCGTTAATTCATGCAGCAAAAAGTCAACACGGCGCTGCTCATCCCACTGGGCATAATCACCTAAGCCTAAATAACGGGTGGCTTCTGCTAAAGCTTCGGCATGGCGTGGTGCTTCTTGGCGCACATCTAAGCGCAATAAGCTCATACCAAAGGTTGATAAGCGGCGTAAAATATCTAACAGCAAACCGTCAGCAATCACTTTCATGCCTTGTTCGCATAAAGAGTCATAACACAAAACTAACGGCTTACGTAAATCCTCCACATCAAAAATAACACCATCAACATCGTAGGCTTTGCCACTGAACTGGGCATCAAGCCAATTCAAAGTTACACGTAATTTTTTTCTTACCTGACCCAATATTACCCTGTAAGGCTCACGCACCTCGCCCACCTGTGCAATTAGCTGTGGGCTTGCCTCGTGCATAGAAAGCTCTGCACGCAATTGGTCGATGTCTTTGTAATACAAATCAGCCGCCATCCAACGGGCTAACCACAACACTTCTTGCGTGACCCGTGCCGTAACCCGTGGGTTCCCATCACGGTCGCCACCCATCCAAGAAGCAAAGCGAATGGGTGCCACATCAAGGGGCAATGTTTTTCCGGTTAATAAGAGCAGCTGCTCATCTAATTGACGGTAAAAAGCAGGCACGGCTTGCCATAATGAGTTTTCAATTACAGCAAAACCCCACCGCGCCTCATCAACAGGGGTGGGGCGTTGACTACGAATTTCATCGGTATGCCAAGCCTGAGCGATTAACTGCTCTAAACGGTGCAACACATCTTGACGGGCTTTTTCATTGGGGCAAGCTTCATAATCAGTTAAGCAATCATCCAACAAGTCGTATTTTTGAATTAGGGTTCGGCGGCTAATCTCAGTGGGGTGGGCAGTAAAAACCAACTCAACTTGCTGCTCAGTCAGTGATTTAAAAATGGCTTCAGGTGCTAAGCCCGAAGCTTTTAGTTTATTTAATAAAGACGTCATGCCCGGCTGCTCACCTGCACGGTAATCTTCAACCACCCGTTCACGCGCTCGGTAATGCTGTTCGGCAGCATTGGCTAAGTTTAAAAACTGGTTAAAAGCACGCGCCACAGGCAACAACATCTCATCATCTAAATCATTAAGCCTATTACTTAATGATTGCGGTGTTGCCTCACCTTGGTGCACCTGCTTTGAAAGGTTACGAATGGATTCAACCAATGCTAGAAACTCTTCACCCCGCGCAGCGCTCATGGTGCGCCCTAAGCCCTCACCTAAAATACGCACCTGCTCTCTAAGCGATGCATCTAAATTAGTCATCTGCTACTCCTTTTTTCCACAATTTTTTCTAAAGTACTTATTTATTTTGATTTATTTTAATTTCAATCGATCTTAAAGCCATCGATTGCCTTAACTCAAGAGTGGCACGCCTTAGAGGGTGCATCAAGTAGAAAAATTAAAAAACAAATACTTTATCTTATACTTTTTTTACAGTTTTTCTATAAAAAGGCTTGCTAAAACCAAGCATCTCTTTATAATGCGCAGCCGTTGGCTATGTAGCTCAGCTGGTTAGAGCACATCACTCATAATGATGGGGTCCCCTGTTCAAATCAGGGCATAGCCACCAAATTTAACTAGCATAACACCTAGGGTGTTGGTTAGGTTAAAAGCTGTTATTAAGTCAAAATAAACAGCAAAAAATAGCGTTAAAAAAGTAAAAAGTTACATTTTATTGTTTTAGGGCTTGACCTTAAGATTATTTAAACTAGAATGTAACCCGTTGTTGAGTAGAGCCTTTTTAGGCAATGTTCCCGAATAGCTCAGTCGGTAGAGCAGCAGACTGTTAATCTGTTGGTCGTAGGTTCAAGTCCTACTTCGGGAGCCAACTCAAACAAACGTTAGTGAATGCAATTAAAGTAGTTCAGTAAGAAAAGTTATCAAGCAATGTATACGTTCCCGAATAGCTCAGTCGGTAGAGCAGCAGACTGTTAATCTGTTGGTCGTAGGTTCAAGTCCTACTTCGGGAGCC
>CANQLY010000030.1 GCA_947624795.1 uncultured Marinospirillum sp. | reverse complement strand
GGTAGGCTGCCTAGGGTTTTTAGTAGGCTGGTGAGTTCACCTTTTTTACCTAGGTAGTGTACCCGGAGTTGGTCGAGGGTTTGACTGTCGGAGGTCTGGGTGATTTTTTCCAGTGCCTGATACACCCTTTGCTGTAATGTCTCGCCTTCTACAGTGAGGGAGGAGAGGTTTTCCATCTGCACAACTCCAGAATTAAATAGAGGTTAAATAAAAATCAATAAAAAAGGGGAAGAGCGCAGCCCTTCCCCTGATTACTTTTTACTAGCTTAAGCTAAAAAATTAGGCCAGAGCGGCTTTAGATTTTTCAACGATAGCTGTAAAAGTAGCCATATCGTGTACTGCTATGTCAGCCAGTACTTTACGGTCAATGGCGATGTCCGCTTTTTTCAGACCTGAAATGAAACGGCTGTAAGACATGCCATTCATACGGGTTGCTGCGTTAATACGGGCAATCCACAGAGCACGGAACTGACGCTTACGAACCTTACGGTCACGGTAAGCATACTGACCTGCTTTGATAACAGCCTGTTTAGCTACGCGGAATACACGGCTACGAGCACCGTAATAACCTTTAGCTAATTTTAGAATCTTTTTGTGACGACGACGCGCCTGAACACCACGCTTTACGCGAGCCATACTTTACTCCTGAAAATGAAATAGAAAAACTTAAAGTCCGGCCAGCATACGCTTGATAAGCGGCTGATCCGCAGCTGCAACTTGCTTCATATTACGCAGTTGACGCTTACGCTTAGGGCTTTTCTTAGTCAGGATATGGCTACGGTGTGACTGCTTGTGCTTAAAGCCGTTGGCAGTCGCTTTGAAACGCTTGCGCGCTCCACTTTTGGTCTTAATTTTATTCTTAGACATTGCTAAGTACTCCACAAGTGCATTTTTTAATGCGTTGCAAGGGATTGGGCATGATCCGAGCCCTATTGCTTACCTAGCTGCACCCTAGCGTAAAACTAGAGTGCAGTAGGGGATCATTTCTTCTTAGGTGCTAGCATCATTACCATTTGTCTGCCTTCTAAACGAGGGCGAGATTCAACAACAATGGTATCACCTAAGTCTTCTTCGATCCGTTGGAAAAGGCGTAAACCAATATCTTGGTGTGCCATTTCACGACCACGGAAACGAAGCGTGATTTTTACCTTGTCACCATCTTCAAGAAAACGGACTACGTTACGGAACTTGATTTGGTAGTCGCCTTCATCGGTGCCAGGGCGGAACTTTAGTTCTTTGATCTGGATTTGTTTCTGTTTTTTCTTTTGAGCGTTTTTTGCTTTTTTCGCTTCAAACTGGAATTTACCATAGTCCATTATTTTACAAACAATGGGGTCGGCATCAGAAATCTTAACCAAATCTAATTCAGCAGCAGTTGCACGTTCAAGTGCATCTTCTAGCGTAACTACGCCCACCTGTTCGCCGTCTTGATCAATAAGACGTACTTCGGTGGCTTGAATGTTTTCATTTATTGGTGGCAGGTTCTTTTTCGGATCCCGCCTAATTGGATTAGCGCGCTTGATTGCTATATCTCCATCATTTTTTTGGGGTGACACATTGGGCTCTTGTGACACATATTAGTTCTTTTCGAGCAACTTAGATTTAAATGTTTCTAAATCCATAGATCCAAGGTCTTCGCCGTGTCGAGTACGAACCGAGATAGTACCATTCTCAACTTCCTTATTACCAACTACAAGCAAAAAAGGAATCTTAGCGAGGGTATGCTCGCGAATTTTAAAGCCTATCTTCTCATTTCTCAAGTCCGTTTCTACACGGAAGCCTGAATTAATTAAATTTTCTGTTAAATTGTTGGCGTAATCGGCTTGTTTGTCGGTGATATTCATCACTGCTATCTGTACAGGTGCTAACCAAGTGGGTAGATCACCGGCATAGTGTTCAATTAAAATACCAATAAAGCGTTCAAACGAACCTAGAATAGCACGGTGCAGCATGACTGGGTGTTTGCGATTACCGTCTTCAGCTACATATTGTGAACCTAAACGACCTGGAAGTACAAAGTCTAACTGTAGCGTACCACACTGCCACACACGGCCTATAGAGTCGCGTAGGGAAAATTCGATTTTAGGGCCGTAGAAAGCACCTTCGCCAATTTGCAGCTCCCATTTTTGGCCAACTTTGTTCAATGCAGCTTCAAGGGCATGTTCTGCTTTGTCCCAGAGTGCATCATCGCCTAGGCGGCTTTCTGGGCGAGTTGAAAGCTTAAGTTCAACATCAGTGAAGCCAAACTCTTTGTACACATCTAGGGTTAGCTGAATAAAGCGGGTGGATTCTTCTTCCATTTGCTCTTCAGTACAGAAGATATGGGCATCGTCTTGGGTGAAGCCACGCACACGCATTAGACCATGCAAAGAACCAGAGGGTTCGTTACGGTGACAAGCACCAAATTCAGCCATGCGTAGGGGTAAATCACGGTAGCTTTTTAAACCTTGGTTGAATATCTGCAAGTGGCAAGGGCAGTTCATGGGTTTAACGGCGTAGTCACGGTTTTCAGACACAGTGGTGAACATATTGGCGTGGTAATGTTCCCAGTGACCTGAGCGTTCCCAAAGCACTTTATCAACTACTTGCGGTGTTCTTACTTCAACATAACCATTTTTGTGCTGAACGTCGCGCATGTAATCTTCAAGAAGTTGGTAAAGTGTCCAGCCATTAGGGTGCCAGAACACCATGCCCGGTGCTTCATCTTGAATGTGGAATAAATCCATACGCTTAGCTAATTTACGGTGGTCACGCTTTTCAGCTTCTTCTAAGCGGTGTAAATAGTCTTTTAAATCTTTTTTATCTGCCCAGCAGGTGCCGTAAATTCGTTGCAACATTTTGTTGTTTGAATCGCCACGCCAGTAAGCACCTGATACACGCATTAATTTGAATGCTTTGATCTTGCCTGTGCTAGGTACGTGAGGGCCACGACAAAGGTCAGTAAATTCACCTTGGCGATAAAGCGACAGTTCTTCATGGGCAGGAATGTCGCGAATGATTTCAGCTTTGTAGATTTCGCCCTGCTGTTCGAAAAAATCAATTGCCTCATCACGTGACATGGTTAGGCGTTCAACAGGAATGTCCTGCTTAACCAGTTCACCCATGCGTTTTTCTATGGCTTCTAAATCTTCAGGTGCAAAGGTGCCGTCTATATCGAAATCGTAATAAAAGCCATTTTCGATAGTTGGACCAATAGTGACCTGAGACTGAGGCCAAAGTTGCTTAACTGCCATTGCCATAAGGTGAGCACAGGAATGACGAAGCACTTCAACACCTTCATCATCTCTTGCGGTAATTATGGCTAGATTGCTGTCTTCGGTCATTAGGTAGCTAGTATCAACCAGCTTGCCATCTACTTTGCCAGCAAGTGCTGCTTTGGCAAGACCTGCACCTATGGATTCTGCAACTTGAAACACGCTGACAGCTTCATCAAAATTTCGCTGACTGCCATCGGGGAGGGTAATTAAAGGCATTTTTTATCCTGAGCAGTGGTGTCCCGTACGAGAGGACACTTGGTTCATTTCCCGTTTTCAGTGGGCTACTGTATCAAAAACTTGTGTAAAAATATAAAAGCCGACCTCTAGGTCGGCGCAAAATCTTGCCACTAAATCAAGGTTTTGTCCAGTGTAATCACTAGTTGTTGGGGATTTATTGGTACATTACACCTTGTTTGGGTAGGGGTGTTCCGTCCAAGGCTGGGTAGTTGCCAACTAGCTGTAAGCGGCCTTGTAAAAACCAGCGTACGGCTATGGGGTATAAGATATGCTCTTGGAGTTGCACCTTACTAGCTAGGCTGTCTTCATCATCGTCAGGGCTAACGGGAACTTTCGCTTGTAAGATTAGTGGGCCACCGTCTAACTCTTCGGTTACAAAGTGAATGCTTAAGCCGTGTTCTTCATCGCCTGCTTCTAATACGCGGCGATGGGTATGCAGGCCTTTGTATTTGGGAAGCAGAGAAGGGTGAATGTTTAATAGCTTGCCATGAAATTTAATCACAAAAGCAGGTGATAAAATTCGCATAAAGCCTGCTAGCACTATAAGGTCGGGCTGTTGCTCTTCTACAAGTCGAGCTAACTGTTGATCATAGGCCTCACGGCTAGGGAAGTCTTTTGCTGCTAGCGTTAAGGCTGGAATATTAACCTGTCGCGCACGTTCTAAACCAAAAGCCTCGGCATTATCACTAATAACTGCAACAATTTCACCGCCTAATCCTTCCTTGGATTGGGCAGTATCGATCAGTGCTTGTAAGTTGCTGCCATTGCCTGAAATTAAAACAACAACTCGACGCGCTTCAGGCGTTTCACCCACTTGCATCATGCTTTAAGACCTTTAATTACAACGGCTTCTTCATTTGCATGGCGGGGTGTAATTTCACCTAGCTCAAAAACGGTTTCACCCGCGGATTCAAGCTTTTTGGTTAGCTCTGCAACCTGGTTAGCATCAACAGCTAGCACCATGCCAATACCACAGTTAAGTGTGCGGTACATTTCGGTTTCAGCAACCTGTCCTGCGTCTTGTAGCCAATCAAACACTGCTGGGCGTTGGTAATTGGTTAAATCTAACTCTGCCTTGCAATTGTCTGGCAATACACGAGGAATATTTTCAAACCAGCCGCCGCCAGTAATGTGAGACAAAGCATGAATGCCTTCATTGCCACGCACTAGGGGTAGCAAAGATTTTACGTAAATACGGGTAGGAGCCATTAGGGCGTCACCCAAGGTTTGGCCATCTTTTAGTAGGCTATCCAATGACTCTCCGGAAACTTCAATAAGCTTACGAATAAGTGAATAACCATTGGAGTGGGGGCCAGAAGAGGCTAAGCCTAATAAGCGATCACCAGCCTTTACTTTAGTGCCATCGATTATTTCTGATTTTTCTACAATACCAACGCAGAAGCCTGCTAGGTCATAGTCATCACCTTCATACATACCAGGCATTTCAGCGGTTTCGCCGCCCACCAGCGCACAGCCTGCTTGTTCACAACCTGCGCCTATGCCTGTTACCACATCAGCGGCAACATCTATGTTTAAACGGCCAGTGGCATAGTAATCTAAAAAGAACAGCGGTTCAGCACCACAGACGAGTAGGTCGTTAACGCACATGGCTACCAAGTCAATACCAATGGTGTCATGCTTATTTAAATCAATGGCTAAACGTAATTTAGTGCCCACACCATCGGTGCCTGAAACTAAAACAGGTTCGCGATAACCAGCAGGAATTTGGCACAGTGCACCAAACCCACCAAGACCACCCATAACTTCGGGACGGCTGGTGCGCTTGGCAACACCTTTAATGCGTTCTACTAGGGCATTGCCTGCGTCTATGTCTACGCCAGCATCTTTATAAGTAATGGGGGTTTTGCTACGGCTCATGAGGTGTCCTGCGTTAGAAAAATTGAAACGGTAAAATTGGGCAAGAAGCGTAAAGTTGCGTATTCTAGCACTCAAGCGAGCGAGTCTCCATTAAGTCGAGTCGCCTAAGCTAAAATTTTTGTTATAAAAGCCGCCAAGCGGGCACTATTAGCCCTTAAAATAAAAGCTAAGTGCTAAATTGTTGCATGCGGCTTATGCTAATCCCGATGAATTGGGAATCCCCTTCTTTTGGGCAGGGGGGTTGTCAAAAGTCAATCATTCCTACTAAAAGTAAAGGGATAGAATAGGTGAAATTGATAAAAAGTACGCTTTGTATGCGTGCGTTAAGTTTGCTAAGTCTGATTTTTTTAATGGCTTTATTATTAGGGCAGCAAGCGCAGGCTAAACGATTAGTTAATCTTTATACGCTAAGCAGCCAAGTTGCCGATACTTCAGATGAACAACGTGTTGTAGTTGCTAATGTGCTTTTACGTGAGCTTTTAATCAGGGTTTCAGGTACTGAGCGGGTGCTAAAAAAAATGCCACCTGAAGACTTTGCCCAAACACCAGAGCTTTACAGTGAAAGCCCAGACTTTGAGCTTTGGACGGAACTTACCTCGGCTCAGCATTTAATTAATCAATACAGCTACACGCCCATTAATGGAGGCAACAGCCAGCAGCTTGAACTTACTTTTGATGAGGCAGGCGTTAAGCAGCTGTTACTGCGTTTAAAAGCCCCTCTTTGGGATGCTAATCGCCCTAAAGTATTGTTTTTAATCGCTTTAGAAGGGCGAGGCGGGCGCACAATCATTACACCTGAATCAAACCTGCCTTTATCTAAAGTGCTAATTAACCAAAGTGAAAAACGGGGCATTCCTTATTTATTGCCTGATTTTGCACTTCATCCAGCCTCTGGCACTTTATTTTCAGACATTTGGGGTGGTTTTAGTCAGCAAATTCTTATTGCTTCTAAACCTTATGAAGCCGATGCGGTTGCCGTAGGTAAAGTTAGGGTAGTTGGTGGGTATTGGCGTACTGAATGGCTATTACTAACCGGTACAAGTAGTACAAAACATACTGCCTCTGTTGCAAATTTAAGAGAAGCTTTTCAAGAAGGCGTTAACTTTACCGCAGAAGAGCTATCCAATCGCTATGCTAGCCAAAGCAGTCAAGGGGCAGGGATTTATCAGGTGATGGTCAGCAATGTGCAACAAGTACATGATTATGCTGCTATTCATGATTATTTAAATAACTTGTCCTTAACTAGTCAAGTACGCGTCATGCATTCAGCTGATCAGCGCATTTTATTTGAAGTGACGCTACGTGGTAATTTAGATCAATTGCGGGTAAATTTAACGCTTGACAACCGATTAAAAGAAGAATCTTTTCTTGGGTTTCAACAAAGTACAGGCTACCCTGTGGAATCTGTAGCAGATCAGAAAAACGATCTTAAGCAAAACAATGCTAAGGTTAAGCAGGCCGATGCTTACTTTCGTTGGCAAGCCAATTGAGTAGGGTGGACATGAGCTTTAAACCAATGCAACTTAAACCAATGCAACTAGCATTAGGTGTAAACCTACAAGATGACCTAAATTTTGATAACTTTTTACCGGGTCAAAATTTGGCTGTTTTAGCCCAGTTAAAGCTAGTTTTTTTTCCAAAAGAAGAACAAGAAGAACAAAACAGACTTACTTTGACAACAGAAAGCTTTAATTTTATTTACCTTTGGGGGCAAGAAGATTCAGGTAAAACACACCTGCTGAAATCCGTTTGTTACCAAGCGGAGGCTTTGGCAAAAAGTCATTGTTACCTAGATTTAACAAAAGCGTTGGATGCAGCTGCTCTAACTCAAATAAACACTAGCGTCGTTTGTATTGATAACTTACAAGCCATTGCAGGCCAACCTTTATGGGAAGAAAATCTTTTTCATTTATTTAACCGCATTCGTGAGCAAGAGGGTTTGCTAGTCTTTTCTGGCTTAAGTATTCCAGGGCATTTGGGTATTTTTTTACCTGATTTAGTCTCACGGCTTTCTTGGGGATTAACTTACCATTTGCAAGTTTTACAAGATGATGAAAAGCTATTAGCCTTTAAGCTTCGGGCACGGCAAAGAGGAATGGAGGTACCTGATGAGGTGGCTCGTTACTTAATGCACCGTAGCCCAAGAAAACTCAGTGGTCTTTTTGCGCTGCTTGATGTGTTGGATGATGCAAGTTTAAAAGAACAGCGTAAACTGACTATTCCCTTTGTTCGTCAGGCATTAAATTGGTAGTATTTGCTTGTTGTTACAACAAATTATGATTTAGGCTTTCACTTGCGGGCCTCTTAGAGTTAATCTATCAGTGTTAAAAGATTAGCATTTAAGCAAACTGTAGCGTAAGCGTCAGAAGGAAAAAGTCTTGGCTAGAATCTCTGAGCAGGAAATAACTCTCATTCTTCAGCAGTCCTTGGATCTTGTTTTAATTATTGACCCAAGCGATTTAACGCTGATGTTTGTAAACGATAATGGAGCTAACTGGCTAGGTTATACAGCAGAAGATCTCATGGATAAACTTCCGATTGAGTTTATGCCTGAAATGTCTGCAGCCGAACTAGAAAGCATACTTGAAAACTTGCGTGTTCTTGATGAAGGCGAAGGAGCTACTGTTGTTTCGCCTGTGTGTCGCAATGTAGGTAATCCACACGATTTTGAATTTCGTTTGAATTTAATAAAGATGGATAATCGTGAATTTGTACTGATGAGTGGTCGTGATATAGCAGAGCGTGTTGCTGTTACGGATCAAGTGCATAATTTACTTGCCGATGAGCAAACAAAATCGACGCAAGATAAAACTACTCAACTGTACCAGCGTGATGCTTTCTTAGAAATCTTTCGTACCCTAGTTGCTGACGTTGGCCCTAATGGACTGCGTTTAACACTGGTCATGATTGATATCAAAAACTTGCATGAAATTAACGCTCAATACGGCCAAAGTGTTGGTGATCGCGTGTTACGCAGTATGGGTAGCCTATTGCATTATGCGGTTGCAAAAGACGATATTTGTGCGCGTTTTAGTGGTCGTAAACTGTGTGTTTTGATGCAAGATAAAGGTCAAAATGACGGTTTAACGCTTGCTGAAAAAATTAACCGTGCTTTAGCTAAGGTTAAATATTCAGAGTTCCCAACCTTGCGTGTTCATTCAAGTATTGGTGTAGCTGAACTGCCTGAGCCAAATGACCCTGAGTTGTTGCTTGAAAAAGTGATCAACAAAATACGTGAACTCAAATCTAATGAGATCGCACAAGAGGTGCATCGCTTAGGTTTGCTTACTTTGCAGTTTTAACATCTAAACTTAAACTTCAGGGTTTAAGTTTAGATACAGTAAGGTGTAATGTTGAGTTAAAGTTTTATTGGTCTGGTGCTGCGTCGTTAATTACTGCGCCTCGCAGCTCCATACCCCTCCAACGGCCATACATCATAGCGGCTGTAAACAGTGTTAAAGCCAACAAAGCTTGTAGCGCACCTATTCCTGCCTTTCCTGGCACTATAAACGTGGTTGTTCCCTGCATAAAGTAAACTAAGCTTACAAAACACAGCCAAGCGTGCCCACGGGGGTTGCGGGTAAGTACGGCTGGTAAAAAAATTAATAAGGGTAGCCAAAGTACAGCCAAAATAACCCATAAGCGGCTTTCTTCAGGGAGAGGAAAGATAATTAGTCCGACTAAAAGAATCGCTAATAAACCAAAATAGCTTATTAGCGTTAACCAGCGGCTAATGTTGAGTTTTAAATTTAACTCTTTACGTGGTAGGGGGACGGCAGGTTTCACAGGTAATTAAAATTCCTAGTTAATGGCTTTATTAATGTGCTTTTTAAAGAACTTGTAGTTTTAACGCCAAGCGTGCAAGGCGCTTGCCCTGTTCAAAGCAAAGCTTTTGCTCAGTCGCACTTAATTCACACTGCCCTTTAGCTCCTGAAACATGGCTTGCACCATAGGGCGTACCACCTTCAGTGGTGCTACTTAATTCTGGGTTAGAATAGGGGATGCCTGCCCAAATCATGCCGTGGTGCAATAAAGGAAGCGCCATGGTTAGAAGGGTTGTTTCTTGTCCACCGTGTAGGCTTGAAGTCGAAGTAAAAGTGCCTGCTGGCTTGTCTATTAAGGCACCGGATAGCCAAAGGCTGCTGGTTGAATCAATAAAATACTTCATGGCCGCAGCCATATTACCAAAACGGGTGGGACTGCCTAACAATAAACCTGAACAATAACGCAAATCGTCTTCAGTGCAATAAATCGCACCTTCTTCAGGTATGGCTGGCTGTGTCGCCTCAGTCATGGGCGATATGGCTGGCACAGTGCGTAAGCGTGCTTCAATACCACTTACCTGCTCAATGCCCTCTGCGAGTGCGCGCGCCATATTTGCGGTACTGCCGTTACGAGAGTAATAAAGAACTAAAACATAAGGTAATGCCATGGTTTTATTTTCCCTTAAAATAAATTAGATAATGCCTAATACTTGCTCTGGTGGTCGACCAATACGTGCTTGCTGGCCATTACTTAAAATGGGGCGCTCAATTAGCTGAGGGTTATCTACCATTGCCTGAATCAGTTGGTTGGCATCTGTTATCTGGTCTAATCCCAGTGTTTTATACAAGCCTTCACCTTGACGAATTAATTCACTCGGTTTTTTATCAAGTAAAACCAACAAATGTGTTAGCTCATTTAAACTAAGGGGTTCTTCAAGGTATTTGCGTACTTGTAGCTGAACACCCTTACCTTCAAGCAGCTGCAATGCTTGGCAAGATTTAGAGCAGTTTGGATTATGGTAAAAAACAAATGGCATAGTAGCATCTCTTATTGCATTGGTTTTAAGTGTTAGAATGCCTCTATTCTAACAGTCTGTGATAGGGATGAAACCTTAGGTATGCAAAGTCTTAACTATTTAATCAAGAAGCTACTGGATTTAAAGGGCATAAATTACGCTTGGCAAGTGGTACAACGTTTTTTACACGATGATGGCCCCCGTAATGCAGCGGCATTAACTTATACCTCACTGTTTGCTGTAGTGCCTATGTTGGTGATGGTTTATTCTATGTTGGCCGCCTTGCCCGTATTTCGGGGCGTGGGTGATGAGCTACAAGTGATGTTGTTTGATCACCTAGTACCTACAACTGGTGCTGTAATTCAAGATTACATGGGTGATTTTGCCAAACAAGCAAGGCAAATGACGCTGGTGGGGGCGATTGTGCTAATCGTGACTGCTGGCATGATGATTGTCACAATTGAAAAAGCATTCAATAAAATTTGGCGGGTAGAAAAACCTCGCCGGGGTTTGCAGGCTTTTTTAATTTATTGGACAGTCCTTACACTGGGTCCTTTGTTACTAGGTTCAGGCATTGTGCTTAGCTCTTATTTAACCACTATGCCCTTATTAAGTAAGCTTGATGGTGTAACAGGCGGTGGTGTAGCCACCTTGTGGAAGTTCTTACCTTTTACCTTTAGTATCCTAGCATTCACTATGCTTTATTGGGCTGTGCCTCATTGTAAAATCAAGTTTCGTGATGCCGCTGTTGGCGGTTTAGCCATGGCATTTTTATTTGAAGCTGCAAAAAAAATATTCACTTGGTTTGTTAGTAGCTTTCCTAGCTATGAACTCATTTATGGTGCCTTTGCTGCTTTCCCACTTTTTTTGATGTGGATTTATATTTCTTGGATGATGATTCTTCTTTGTGCTCACTGGGTGGCTGTGCGTGGCTTACCTTCAGAAAAATACGCCAATGATTCACTTGATCCTAGTTTACAAATGCTCGTTATTTTAAAAGAACTTTGGCAAGCTTTTGCAAAAGCTGAAGGCATAGAAGAAAACCGTTTACGCACGTTAGTCAGCAGCAAAAATGCTGAGCAGTGGCAGATCAGTATGGAATGGTTACAGCACAATAAATGGATCGTATTTGATCGTGAGCAAGACGTTTGGCTACCTGGGCGTGATTATAGCCGCATTAGCTTTGCTAGCTGGCTGCAAGCCTTGCCTTGGCGAGTACCTAAAGTTGAAACTTGGCCTGAATCATTGGATGATTTAACAGAACTTCGTCAAGAACTGCAAACATTGCAGCACCAAGAAACGAACAATTTTGCAGCGCCTTTAGCGAGTTATTTAACTGACTACAACCCAGCAAAAGGAAATAAAACCTTATGAAACGTGCCGTTAGCCTAGTGTTAATTGTTGTTGCTGCGCTACTCATTTATTGGGGGTATGACTTGCAGCAGCAGTTAGAAACACAACTAATTCTTCAGGTAACAGGCGAAACACCCGAGCAAGTTTGGCACTATTACCTAACGGGTGTGGCGGCTTTGTTGGTGGGTGGCTTTAGTCTATGGAAAACTTTTTAACTGCTTTTAATTAGGGGACTGCATGTTAGGTAAATTGCTAGTGTTTTTGATCCTTGGTGGCTCTGTTTATTTTCTATTGCGTAATCAACAAGGTTCAAATAATTTAAAAAACTTGCCTAAAGGTCAGCCCATTGCACGGCAAGACCTAACCTTACCTAATGCCACTGGCCAGCCCCCTGTTAAGCTTATTTTTTCAGGGGTTCTAGCGGTAATTATTTTGGCCACAGTGGCTTGGATGGTTTATGACTGGAAAGATCAACGCACATTGCTAGAAGTCAGCATAATGACACCTAACAACCCTAGCAGCCTAAGAACATACCAAGTGTACAAAAAAGACCTGCAAGAACGGGGTTTTATTACTAAAGAAGGGCAAATTGTTCGAATTGCCAATAGTGAACGCATGGAAGTGCACTTACTTCCTACTAGTAAAGTTAAGCAATAGGCACCCACTTAAACTTAATTGGAGATTGAAATGTTATCTGCAAAACAAGCCCAACAAACACTACTAGAAGAATTTGAATTTTTTGATGATTGGATGGATCGCTACCAGTACATTATTGACCTAGGTAAGGCATTGCCTAACTACCCCGATGAATGGAAGGCACCTGAATATAAAATTGAAGGCTGCCAATCACAAGTGTGGATTCGCCCAGAGGCACAAGGCGATGTCATTTCTTTTGCTGCCATAAGTGATGCAGCCATTGTTTCGGGTTTAATTGCTTTGCTAATGCGTATTTATAATAACCGCACCGCCGCAGAAATTTTAGCCACGCCCCCTGATTTTTTACAAGCATTGGGGCTAGATAAACACCTAAGCCCCACCCGCAGCAATGGTTTACATGCCATGTTAGAGCGTATTTTTGCCATTGCTCAGGCAATTAAGGCTTAGGTTTTGGTTTCGGTTTATTTTAAGTTACAGTCTTTTTTTAAGCATTTATCCGGCACCATATCCACGCCACCTTCATGTAAAGGGTGGCATTTACCTAACCGCTTAATGGCTAACCACATGCCTTTAATTGGGCCATGCAGTTGCACGGCTTCAATTGCATAACTAGAACAGGTGGGGTAAAAACGGCAACTGGGTGGTTTTAGTGGGCTAATAAATAGCTGATAAAATCGCAACAGGCTTATTAATAGCTTTTTTAATAACCCAGTCAATTATTTATACAAGCTAGCAGGGTCAACTTCAGGTGCATTAAGCACTTCTAGCTGCTCACCTTTTAAGCCCAAATAAAAACAGCTTTTTCGCCCCGTATGGCAAGCAGGCCCTTGCTGGTCTACCGTTAATAATAAGGCATCACCATCACAATCCACCCGCAAACCTTTTAACCACTGCACTTGGCCTGAACTTTCGCCCTTGCGCCACAGTTGTTGGCGTGAACGTGACCAATAACAAGCCCGCCCTTCTTCTAATGAAATAAGTAAAGATTCTTTACTCATCCATGCCAGCATCAACACTTCACCTGTGTCGAACTGTTGGGCAATGGCAGTAATTAAGCCTTGCTCATTGAACACTAAGTGGTCGATTATTTTAGAAATATTGCGCTGTGAACCAACCGGCGCGGCTTCTAAATCTAACCAAAATTGTTTATCTGATGCGTTATCTAATGCCATTAGTCCACCTTAATTAGCGATTAAACGTGATGCGTTGACCATGAATGCCTTGACCTAACTCGCCCTCATGCCAAGCAAAACCACCATTGACAAGGGTTGTTACAATGCGGCTATTAAAAGTATGGCCTTCAAAAGGTGACCAGCTACACTTATACAATAGCGATTCTTTGGTTATGGTGGTGGTGGCTTGCAAATCCACTAAAACCAAGTCTGCAAAATAACCTTCACGTAAATACCCTCTGTCTTTCACTTCAAAAGCATCGGCAGGGTTATGGCAGGCTTTTTGTACTAAGGTTTGCAATGACAAGCGGCCAGCGTGGTAATGGTCTAAAAGGCTAGGCAAGGCATGTTGCACTAAAGGTAAACCAGCCGGTGCTTTAAAATAGCTATTTTGCTTTTCTTCCCACGTGTGGGGCGCATGGTCTGTGGCGATAATATCAATACGGCCTTCTGTAACCGCTTGCACTAGTGCATCCCTGTCTTCTTTACGTTTAATGGCTGGGTTACATTTAATTTGTGAACCTAAGCGCTCATAGTCTTCATCACTAAACCATAAATGGTGCACGCAAGCTTCTGCAGTAATGCGCTTGCCTTGCATGGCACCGGGTTCAAATAATTCTAATTCTTTGGCAGTTGTCACGTGTAAAACGTGCAAGCGTGTGCCGTGCTTTTTAGCTAAGGCAACAGCGTAAGAAGAAGATTTCCAACAGGCTTCAGCAGAACGAATGGCTGGGTGTTCAGTAAAAGGCACTTCTTCACCATAGGTCTCACGTGCAGCCGCCTCATTAATGGCAATCATCGGCGAATCTTCACAGTGGGTTGCAACCAAAATGGGAGAATGCTCAAAAATAGCCTCAAGGGTTTCTGGATTATCAACTAGCATATTGCCTGTTGAAGCACCCATAAACACTTTAACGCCACAAGCAGCCTGAGGGTCTAGGTTTTTAATTTCTTCTAGGTTGTCGTTACTGGCGCCTAAATAAAATGCAAAATTTGCATGTGAACGCTCAGTTGCTCGCTGGTACTTATCTTCTAACGCTTGGGCATTAATGGTTAATGGGTCGACATTGGGCATTTCCATGTAAGTAGTAATGCCGCCTGCCACAGCCGCCGCCGATTCAGTAGCAATGTCGCCTTTATGCGTTAAACCTGGCTCACGAAAATGCACCTGATCATCAATCATGCCAGGTAAAAGGTGCAGACCTGTCGCATCCATCACCTGTTTAGCGGGGGCAGAAGATAAATCTGAAGCAATCGCTATAAGGCGCTGATCGGCAATGGCAACATCGGCTTGAATAATTTGGCCTTCATTGACAAGGGTCGCGTTTAAAATCAATAAATCATACATGAACTGACTCCGAAATAGGGGTATCTGGTTGGCAGTCTTGGCACCTACCATGCACTTCAATGGTTTTTTTCTCAACAAAAAAACCTTGCTTAGCGGCGGCGGCATCAAGTCGCTGATCAATGTGTTCTTCGTGTAGCTCTTGTACATAGCCACACACTTCACAAATTAACAATTGGTAAGCTTGAACGTGTTCAGGGCAGGTGCAGCGCACGTAAGCACTGAGTGACTCAATGCGATGAATAAGCCCGTGGTTAAGTAAAAAATCAATAGCACGGTAAACAGTGGGTGGGCGAGCAGATGAGTTTTCAGACGCTAAAGCATCTAATAAATCATAAGCCTTGGCACCCCCTGGGCTATGAACAATTAACTCTAAAACACGGCGACGGGTGGGCGTAAGCCTTAGCGCTTCACGCTTGCAAAGCGCATCAGCCTTTGCCATAAGCTCCCTTGCAATTAATTCCTCTGATACCTGACTCATGAGTATTGGCTTCTTTAAAAATGAATGCTATGTAAGCAGCGTTCTACCATTAATTCACCTATTCTACGTTGGCAGGCGGCGCAGAACAAACTTGCATTGTAAACAACCCCTGAGCCAAGCTTACCCTTTCCTTATAAGGCTCAGCAGGCCCTTTAAGTTTAGCCCTGTGCTGATCAATGAGTTTTAACCTAGATTTTAGCCCTAACCCATTTGCCATTTGAATGGCCAAGCCTGGGCGTGCATTCAGCTCTAAAAGTAACGGGCCTAACTCTGCATCCACCACTAAATCAGCACCTAAATAACCTAATCCTGTCATGTCATAACAACGGGCTGAAAGCTCTAAAAGGTGTTGCCAGTTTTCAATGCGTAATTTATGCAAATCACTGCCAGTATCGGGGTGCAATAAAATAGGCCGGTCGTGTTGAACGGCTTGAATGGCTGTACCTAAAGTCAGGTCAATGCCTACGCCAATAGCGCCTTGGTGTAAATTTGCTTTACCATCCGATGCACGGGTAGACAAGCGCATCATGGCCATTACCGGATAACCATGATAAACAATCACCCGAATATCAGGCACCCCTTCAAATGAAAAATCAGTAAAATCACTCGAACTTTGAATCAAACGCTCAATAATTGCAGCATCGGGCTGACCACCTAAACTATACAACCCTGAAATAAGGTTAGACAAATGGTGCTGCACTGCTTGGCGTGAAATCAACTCCCCTGACGATTTTAAATAACACCCATCAAACACACCCTGAATCACCAAGATACCCTTCCCACCGCTGCCCTCGGCAGGCTTAATAACAAAGCCACCCCCCGCCGGCAAATGCCTTTCAAACCTAACAATTTCGGCCTGATGACGGATAACACCCAATAAAGCCGGGGTCGCAATCCCATAATCTTGCGCCAACAATTTGGTCTGTAATTTATCATCCACAGAAGGAAAGCTGCGCCTTGGGTTATGTGCACTAATGCAAGCCACATTGCGCTCATTTAGCCCTAAAACACCCAGTTCACGTAACCGGGCAGGGCTGACAAAATGCACACGCAACCAACCCAATACCTTAAATAAACCCAACACTTGCCTTTACTCCTTATTCAAAGGCTGGTCAGCCAAAGGACTAAAACGCCAAAGCTCCAATAACCGATACCCTGTATAACTTCCCACTACCAAAATTAATGCTAAAACAACCAACTGCAAGCCTAAAAAGTTAAACATCCAATAGCGCACTTCATAAATATCCATCAATAAAAATGCCACAGTTGCTGTCACTAAACTTCCACCGCCCTGTTTAAACACCTCCAAAGCCCCTTCTTCTTCCCAAAGAATAGACATGCGCTCAATAGTCCAAGCCAAAATAATCATTGGAAACAGCGTGACCTTCATGCCATCACTAATGCCGGTATGAAAAGAAACCACCGCAAACAAAGCGATTAAACCCACCACGCAGACAATCACCGCTGCAACCCTTGCAACCAATAATAAATTTAAATAAGCCAACAACTGCCGCAATACTAAACCTGCCCCAACCAATAATAAAAAAGTAATTAATCCAGCCACTAAAGACATTTCTAAAAACGCCAAAGCAATCAACAAAGGCATAAAAGTACCCGAAGTCTTTAACCCAACAAATACCCTTAACACCACAATAACCAACGCACCCAAAGGCAACAAAAGTAACGTCTTAAACATCGTCTGCTCAGAAATAGGCAAACTATGAATTGATAAACTAAGCAAAGCATCCTTAATTTCCAACGCATCCACACTGCTACTTGCAGGCTCGTGCGTGGCTAGCATCGAAAAAGAAACTCCCGACCCCTCAGCCCCTAATACTTCCAAAATAGGCCCTGCCTCTTGTTGCCATAACAAGTAATCCTTACCCGTGACATTCATCCCAGCATTAGCCCCCGTACCCAAGGCAAACAACTGCCAATTTGCCCCATCAAATACCTGCACCAACTGCTGCAACGCCTGACGCCGCCGCCCATCCTCTAGTGCTAAACCATATAAAACACGGGCAGGCACCTTGGCATCATTTAACAAATTAACCATCGCTTCAGCCGCAGTCATTTCACTGACCAGCAACCGCCCATTCTGGTTGCGCCTATCCCCTAACTGCTCAGCCAAAGCCTTAGCTAAACTAAACGGGTCAGCAGATTCTTGCCAAGCACGGCGCAATACTTGCCCAGCCGCCGCTTGCAAAGGCAAAGACCAAGTACTTACCAAAAGCCCAGGAGCCACCCCAACTGCAGCTACCTGCTGCCGAGCATCAAATTTAAACTGAACACGGTAATACAGCCATTGCTTACCTAAAGCACTCCGAATGCTCCACTCCACAAACCGCTGATCCCCCTCCACAAAACTCACCCCAAAACCAGGTGAAGCCGTATGCTCAGAACCCATCAAAAACCCAGGTTGACTCTGTGGAATAGCCAAACGCACCTTAACAGGAACCCCCTTCGCCTCCATCTCCACCCTCGCCTCTAAATCCCAATACGTCTCCTGACTACCGGGCAATAAAGGTACCTGATGCACAAAATGCCGCCAAGCCGTATGCAAACCACCCAACAAAACCAACACCACCGCAGTCCACAACAAAGCAGAACGCCCCAAACTCATAACCCACCCTTCTTAATAATCAACGGCACAGCATCCCCATCCACCGGCGCACCCTCCAAATCCACACCCCCATCCCCCCGTAAATCAACCACCTCAGGCAAACCCTGAACATAACTCTGACTCACATCAATCACCGCAATATCCATAAAAAACCGCCGCCCCAATAACACCGGAAAAGCCAAATGCCCCCGATCCGTTAAAGTAAACTCCACCACCTGCCTCAAAGCCCCCAACTGCATCACCAGCCCCACCACCAACCGCTCCTCAAAACCCGCCGCCTGCGCCACACTCACCCGCCGCACCAAAGGCGCCTCAATCCCAGCCACCTCAACCACCGCCCCCTCCCGCTCAAACGCCGTATCAAACCGCACCCAAGGCAAACCATCCCGCTCAAAGACCAGCAAATTCACCCCATGCAAAGACGACGTCTGCGCCCCAGAATCCACACGGGCAGGCAACACCAAGCCCTCCCGAACCAACAACA
>CANQLY010000029.1 GCA_947624795.1 uncultured Marinospirillum sp. | reverse complement strand
CAAGCCTGCAGCGAGGTATCACCCCTTACCCCTTAAAAAAACAAAAGTTACGACAAGGTTTTGACTTTTTAGTTACTAGGGGTAACAATCGGTTTTTGCTAGAAATGTGCATTAAAATTTAGCATTTCATTTCATCAATCATTTAACAGGGAGCAGTCAATGAACGCTGTGACCATCAACACCTTAAGAGAGTTAAAAGAAGCAGGCGAGAAATTTAGTGTGCTTACCTGTTATGACTCCACCTTTTCAACACGAATTAATGAAGCAGGTGTTGAGGTAATGCTAGTAGGTGATTCTCTGGGCATGGTTTTACAGGGTCATGATTCTACCCTACCCGTGACACTTGCAGACATTGCTTACCACACCCAAGCCGTTAAGCGGGGCAATCAGCATGCCTTAATTATGGCTGACCTACCTTTTATGTCTGATTCAAGCATTGCTACCCTGCTAGAAAATTCTGCACAACTTATGCGTGCCGGTGCTCACCTTGTTAAAATTGAAGGGGGCGCTTGGTTAGCACAAGGCATTACACAGCTGACCCAACGGGGCATTCCTGTGTGTGCACATTTGGGTTTAACCCCACAAATGGTTAACCAGCTAGGCGGTTATAAGGTGCAAGGTCGTGGTGATGCAGGGCAGGCATTGATTGATACAGCCCTTGCCTTAGAAGCAGCAGGCGCATCCATTATTTTATTAGAATGCGTACCCAGCGATTTAGGTGAAGCAGTTACTAACGCAGTTAAATGCCCTGTAATTGGTATAGGTGCAGGGCCAAAAACTGATGGTCAAGTGCTTGTATTGCATGACATGCTAGGCATTACCGTTGGTAAAACAGCAAAGTTTGTAAAAAACTTTATGCTTGAAGCTGATACTATTCCTGCTGCGCTTGCGGCTTACCATCAGCAGGTAAAACTTGGTACTTTCCCAGCAAAGGAACACTGCTTTAAATGAGTACACTTCTAAAAACTTTTAGCCAAATTGATGAATTACGTCAACAGCTAGCAGCTTATCGCCGTGAAAATAAAACCATTGCACTGGTTCCCACCATGGGCAACTTGCATGATGGCCATTTGCGTTTAGTTGAAGAAGCTAAGCGCCATGCTGACCTAGTGGTTGCCTCTATTTTTGTAAACCCTATGCAATTTAATGCCGGTGAAGATTTTGAAAGCTACCCACGCACGCTAGAAGCAGACCAAGCAATGCTGGCTAAGGCTGGGTGCGACCTACTCTTTACCCCTAGCATTAGCAGCGTTTACCCCAATGGCCAAGACAACCAAACCCGCATTTTAGTACCCGGGGTAAGCGAGGGCTTGTGTGGCCAAAAACGCCCTGGGCATTTTGAAGGGGTTGCCACCGTTGTTACTAAGTTATTTAACTTTGTGCAACCAGACGTTGCCTGTTTTGGACAAAAAGATTACCAGCAAGTCACGGTTATTCGTAAACTGGTAAATGACTTATCCTTTCCAATTAAAATTATTGAAGTGCCAACGCACAGAACACCTGAAGGTTTAGCACTTTCATCACGCAATGGCTACCTAACGCCTGAGCAGCTAGCAAAAGCCCCAGCGCTTTATGCGGTGCTGACAACGATGGCTGAAAATTTAACCACAGGTAATACCCATTTTCACGAACTCACCTATAAAGCACGTGCTCGCTTAGCTGAACAGGGTTTTGCACCTGAGTATGTTGAAATACGTAACCCCGACTTAAGCAATGCAAGTTTAGATGCTAAAAGCTGGGTTATTCTTATCGCTGCAAGGCTGGGCAAAGCCCGCCTTATTGACAACCTTATTGTTCAGCGGGACAGTAATTAAATAAACGAGGTAACAGTAAGCAATGCAAACCATTCTACTCAAAGCCAAACTCCATCAAGCCCGGGTTACTCATGCGGTGCTTGAATATGAGGGTTCTTGCGCCATAGATGGTAATCTACTCGACATGGCTGGCATGCATGAATACGAGCAAATTCAAATTTATAACCTAGATAACGGCAAGCGCTTCACCACCTACATTATTCGGGGTGAAGAAGGCAGCGGCATTATTTCGGTTAACGGTGCGGCTGCACACATGGCAAGCGTTGGTGACCGTGTGATTATTTGCGCCTATGCTAACTACTCTGAGGAAGCGCGCTTAAAGCACAAACCATCGCTTATCTATCTAACCGATGGCAATGCTGTCAGTCACACCTGTGATGCAATTCCTGTTCAAGTTTCCTAAACTGTTTTTTAAAGCCAGTTGAAATTTGAACCACTAAGGCAGCCTAGGCTGCCTTTTTTTAAGGAAACTTCTAGGTGTTTAGTCTATAACCTGTAGGCAAGCCGGTTAACTTCTGGTACATTTTTAACTTAAGCCATGGATAATATTCATTGTTCTTGCCTCATCAGGGGCTAATTAGGAGAATAAAATATGCAAGATGTCGTTATTGTAGCTGCAGGCCGTACCGCTATTGGTGGTTTTGGTGGTTCACTTGCTAATGTTCCTGCTCACCAGCTAGGTGCAACCGTTATTAAAGGGTTGCTAGAAAAGTCTGGCCTTAAAGCAGACCAAATTGATGAAGTTATTTTAGGTCAAGTTTTAACGGCTGGCTGTGGTCAAAACCCAGCACGTCAAGCAGTGATTGCTGCAGGTTTGCCTGAAACAACGCCTGCCATGACCATTAACAAAGTGTGTGGTTCAGGTTTAAAAGCACTGCATTTAGCAACACAAGCCATTCGTTGTGGCGATGCCGACATTATTATTGCCGGTGGTCAAGAAAACATGAGTTCTTCACCACACATTCTTCCTAATTCACGTAACGGTCAGCGCATGGGGCCTTGGACAGCACAAGACACCATGATAGTTGATGGTTTGTGGGATGCATTCAACGATTACCACATGGGTATTACTACTGAAAATATCGTTGATCAGTTTAAAATTAGCCGTGAAGACCAAGATGCGTTTGCTGCCGCTTCTCAAGCTAAGGCATCTAAAGCTGTAGCTGATGGCCGTTTTAAAGATGAAATTTTCCCTGTCACTATCCCTCAGCGCAAAGGCGACCCAGTTGTTTTTGACACCGACGAAGGCCCACGCAGTGTAACCACTGAAAAGCTTGGCACTATGCGCCCTGCATTTAAAAAAGACGGCACAGTAACCGCAGGTAACGCTTCTTCAATTAACGACGGGGCAGCGGCCGTTATCCTTTGTTCAGCTAAAAAAGCTGAAGAACTAGGTTTAACAGTACTAGCACGCATTAAAGCTTACTCATCTGCTGGTGTAGACCCTAAAATTATGGGTACTGGCCCCATTCCTGCTACCCGCTTGTGCTTAGAAAAAGCAGGCTGGGACATTAATGAGCTAGACCTTGTAGAAGCTAACGAAGCCTTTGCAGCCCAAGCCCTTTGCGTTAACCGTGAACTTGGCTGGGATGTTAGCAAGGTCAACGTTAATGGCGGCGCTATTGCACTAGGCCACCCCATTGGTGCTTCTGGTTGCCGTGTTCTAGTGTCTTTAGTACACGAAATGGTTAAGCAAGATGCTAAGAAAGGCCTAGCCACTTTATGTATTGGTGGTGGTCAGGGTGTTGCTTTAGCTATCGAACGCTAAGCTTTTTTACCTAAACTCTTTACCTAAGCTTTTTTACCTAACCCAAAAGGTTAAGTAATTAAAAAACCCCGCAGCCATAAGCTTGCGGGGTTTTTATTGACCAAAAATTAGCCGAAAGCTTAAGGTTTTAAGTTTTCAAAAAAACTTTTTACACCATTAAACCAGCTATTTTTTTTGGGTGAATGCTTTTCTGTCTGGGTGTCTTCATGGAACTGACGTAAAATATCTTTTTGTGCATCGCTTAGGTTCACTGGCGTTTCAAGCACTACTCGACACAACAAGTCGCCTTGTGCTCCGCCTCTAACCTGCTTAACACCCTTGCCACGTAAACGAAACAGTTTACCCGTTTGTGTTTCAGCAGGAATTTTAAGCTTCACTCGGCCTTCTAAGGTGGGTACTTCAAGCTCGCCACCTAGGGTTGCATCAACAAAGCTAACCGGCACTTCACAATGAAGGTCAGCACCGTCTCGTTCAAAAATAGGGTGAGGGCGCACATTAATTTGCACATAAAGATCGCCCGTTGGCCCACCTTTACGCCCAGCTTCCCCTTCACCAGAAAGACGAATGCGGTCATCGGTATCAACACCGGCTGGAATTTTAACTTCCAAAGTTTTGGTGTTTTGAACACGCCCTTCGCCGTGGCACTTTTTACAAGGGTTGCTCACTAGCTGGCCTGAACCACGACACGTAGGGCAAGTTTGCTGAATAGCAAAGAAACCTTGCTGCATACGCACCTGACCCGCACCACCACAAGTAGTACAGGTTTTAACCTGACCATCGTCAGAACCCGTGCCGTTACAAGGGTCGCATTCGGCAAGTGTAGGCACTTTAATTTTTACACTGGTGCCTTTAACGGCTTCTTCTAAATCTAGGTCTAACTGATAACGCAGGTCTGAACCCCGTTGAGCACTACTGCGCCCACCACGGCTTGAACCACCTGAAAAGATATCGCCAAATACATCGCCAAAGATGTCACCAAAACCGCTATTGCCGCCGCCAAAACCACCGCCACCGCCGCCCATTTGTTGGTCTACACCAGCATGGCCGTGACGATCATACACTGCACGCTTTTGTTCATCGGCCAAAACTTCATAGGCTTCGGTTGCTTCTTTAAATTTATCTTCGGCTGCTGGGTCATCTGAGTTGCGGTCTGGATGGTATTTCATAGCCAGACGACGGTAGGCTTTTTTGATTTCTTTTTCGTCAGCCTCGCGCTCTACACCTAGGATTTCGTAATAATCACGTTTTGCCATGGTTTTTTGTCACCGCCTGTTTCAACCACCGTGTAAATCAACCATCGTATAAAGACAATGCGGGAAAAGGCTCCCGCATTGTCTAATATGTTGACTGCTTATTTGCTAGAAAACTTATTTTTTATCGTCTTCTTTGGCTTCTTTAGTTTCTTTGGGCTCTTTAACTTCTTCAAACTCTGCATCAACAACATCTTCAGAATCTTTGGATGTAGCATCTGCACCCTGTGCTGCACCGGCATCATCTGCCTGCATCTTTTGGGCAATGCTGCCAGAGGCTTCAGTTAATACCTGAATTTTAGCATCAATGGCGTCTTTGTCGTCGCCCTTCATGGCTTCTTCTAATTCAGTGATAGCCGTTTCAATGGTTTCTTTTTCAGTGGCATCAACCTTGTCACCGGCATCGGTTACCATTTTACGTACCGCATGAATCATGCCATCGGCTTGGTTACGCACTTGGACCATTTCTTCAAACTTTTTATCTTCAGCGGCGTGTGCTTCAGCGTCTTGTACCATTTTTTCTACTTCTTCATCTGACAAACCAGAAGACGCTTTAATGACTATCGACTGCTCTTTACCCGTTGCTTTGTCTTTAGCTGAAACGTTAAGAATACCGTTGGCATCTAAGTCAAACGTTACTTCAATTTGAGGCAAGCCACGCTGCGCTGGTGGAATGTCAGCTAAATCAAAACGACCCAGTGATTTGTTTTGTGTGGCTTGCTTACGCTCGCCCTGCAATACGTGAATCGTCACTGCGTTCTGGTTGTCTTCTGCTGTAGAGAAAACTTGAGATTTTTTAGTAGGAATGGTGGTGTTCTTCTCGATTAAAGAAGTCATCACGCCGCCCATGGTCTCAATACCTAAAGTTAAAGGCGTTACGTCTAGCAATAGAACGTCTTTCACATCACCCGAAAGCACCGCACCTTGAATCGCTGCACCCACGGCTACTGCTTCGTCTGGGTTTACGTCTTTGCGTGCTTCTTTACCAAAAAACTCAGCAACCTTGGCTTGAACCAAAGGCATACGAATTTGACCACCCACCAAGATAACGTCGTCAATCTTGTCAATGGTTAGGCCAGCATCTTTTAGTGCAATACGGCAAGGTTCTAATGAACGCTCAACCAAGGCTTCAACTAAAGATTCTAACTTTGCACGGGTTACTTTTACGTTTAAGTGCTTAGGGCCACTGGCATCGGCTGTAATGTAAGGCAGGTTTACATCGGTTTGCTGTGCTGAAGACAATTCAATTTTAGCTTTTTCTGCGGCTTCTTTTAAGCGCTGCATTGCTAAAGGATCACCTTTAAGATCCATGCCATTGTCTTTTTGAAATTCATCAGCCAAATAGTTAATTAGGTGTGTATCAAAATCTTCACCACCTAAGAAAGTGTCACCGTTAGTTGCTAAAACCTCGAACTGGGTTTCGCCATCAACGTCGGCAATTTCAATAATAGAAATATCAAAAGTACCGCCACCTAAGTCATAAACAGCAATGGTTTTATCACCGCGTGACTTGTCCATACCATAAGCAAGGGCTGCTGCCGTTGGTTCGTTAATAATGCGCTTTACTTCAAGGCCTGCAATACGGCCTGCATCTTTAGTGGCCTGACGCTGGCTGTCGTTAAAGTAAGCTGGAACGGTAATTACCGCTTCTGTTACTTCTTCGCCTAAATAATCTTCTGCGGTGGCTTTCATCTTTTTCAAGACTTCAGCAGAAATTTGCGGCGGTGCCATTTTCTTACCGTTAACTTCAACCCAAGCGTCAGAATTGTCGGCTTTAACAATTTTGTAAGGCACCATTTTGATGTCTTTTTGAACCACTTCTTCATCAAAACGGCGACCGATTAAGCGTTTAATCGCATAAAGGGTGTTAGTGGGGTTAGTGACTGCTTGGCGCTTGGCACTTTGGCCAACTAAAATTTCGCCATCTTCTGTGTAAGCAATAATGGAAGGGGTTGTACGTCCACCTTCAGCATTTTCAATCACTTTTGGCTTGTCGCCATCTAACACAGCAATGCATGAGTTGGTAGTACCTAGGTCAATGCCTATAATGCGACCCATATTTATCTCTCCGAAAGTAAGTTCAATTCGCTTATCTATTTAATGTGTGCTGAGGTGCCGTATTTCAAGCCATCTCTTTAACTTTTTTTGATTCACCACCCGTTGCAACCACAACCATAGCAGGGCGCAGCAAGCGTTCATTTAAAGAATAGCCCTTCTGAAGCACATCCATTACCGCATTGGCTGGCATAGAAGGATTGGGAACCATACTCATGGCTTCATGGTATTGGGGGTCAAATGTTTGCCCAAGTGGATTCAGTTGTTTAATTTGAAACTTACCAATAGCAGCTAAAAATAGCTGTAAGGTCATTTCAACGCCTTCTTTTTGTGAATCTTCAGCATTGGCTAAAGCTTCAGTGGCTTTTTCTAAGCTATCAACAACTGGTAGTAGTTCACGGGCAAATTTTTCTAATGCAAACTTGTGTGCTTTTTCTACATCAGCTTCTGCACGACGCCTTACATTTTGTGCCTCAGCAGCAGCACGTAGCATCTGGTCACGCGCCGCATCAGTTTCTAATTGCAAAGCTTCTATTTGAGCATATAAGCCAGCAATTTCTTCTTCAGGGCTTAGGTTATCAACCGCTTGGGCGTCTGCATTGACTAGGTCTAGTAACTCTCCTTCGATCTGCTCTTGGACTTCTTCTTGCTTGCTCATATTTAACTCCGTAAACCGGGCGCATAGATACGCCCTTGCGTTAATTCATGCTGAACTAGTTAGGTTACAGATAAATGGGGGCAAGTGACTAAGGTTTCAAGAGAGAATTTCTAACATCTGAGCAGGAGAAATATTATAGTTTTTCAATAGTGCCTCAACTTCTTCCTTAAAAACAAGGTCTGGGTCAACTACTGGCTTTTTTGCATCAAGCTTTAGCAACTCTTCGCGCAGTTGCCTATCAAGCTCATCATGTAGGTTAATTTTTTGCCGGTAATAGTCTGGCAAGCCGCGTGGCTTCAAGTGCTTCACCTCTAAGATGTATAATTAACTACTTAACAATTAACCTTTTTAAGCTACTGTAAATAAAACTTAGTAGCATTGCTTAAGATTAACAAAGAAGGACAAAAATGAATAAACAACTAATTTTATGGCTACTTCTTACTGAATTTCAACCTAAATCATTTTTTTACTAACCATTTAAGTATAGCACTGGCCAGCTTAACTGCTGGGCAAAGTACGAATACGGCCTTTAGCATCGAGTGCAACCATAACAAAAACAGCCTCGGTGACCTTATAAAGGCTGTGAATGTCTTTTTCATTGGGTGGTAAAATCCACACTTCTACACTAATTTTCATTGAACTAGTGCCTGTGTCTAACAACCTTGAATGCACCTGCACCAAGCTACCTAAACGAATGGGGCAAAGGAAATCCATGCCTGTTAATGAACGGTAGCCGTGCGCCCACAAGCCAAGCGTGCTGCGGCTAATTCTGCGGCTTGTTCCATTTGTGAAACAACCCAGCCTGCAGAAATATCACCGTGTAAATTAGTATCTTTGGGGGTGGCAATCAACCTTAAACTTAACTGACCTTCGGGGTCTGGGGTTTCTTCAAGATCATCAAGCTCTGTCATGACTGTACCTATACCTATCTTTTTATTATATTTGCTGTTTTACAACTAGCCTAAACTTACCTACCTAATGCCTTTGTTGTTAACCACTTGCTGGTAACTGCATTGTAGAAAATTTTACTCATATAAAGCAATTGCCATGACTTAACTTAAACGATTGACTGCAATAGAAGAACACTAACATTTACTTTGCTTTAACGCTAAAATCATGATTCCTTAAAATTTTTTATTTCTTTACTAGCGTACCAATATGAAAAAAATAAGACTGTTAATCGTTGATGACGCCAAGTTCATTCGTGATCTGGTGCAAAAAACTTTACGCACTGAATACCCAGAAATGGAAATTTCTGAAGCCATTGATGGCCGTAAAGCCCAATCTATACTACAAAATAATAGCTTTGATTTAATTCTTTGTGACTGGGAAATGCCAGAAATGAGTGGCATTGAACTACTGCAATGGGTGCGAAAACAAGAGCACCTTAAAGAGCAACCCTTTGTTCTTGTTACTAGTTTAGACCAAAAAGAAAACGTAGTTGAAGCTTTGCAAGCGGGAGTAAACGATTATGTTACCAAGCCTTTCACACCAGAACAGCTAATTAACAAAGTAATGAAGCAGCTAGTTAAATCAGGCCGCATTACCCGTGAACAAGCCATGAGCATGGGCCGCAAAGAACGCATTTCTAATGCAGGCGGCGCAGAAATGTTAACCGGCGGTAACCCTTTGCTTGCCCAAGCAGTTAAAGTGCGCCCAACAACAGCAAAAAAACCTAAAGGCCCCTTTGGTAAAGCATTGCTTGTTGCAGGCGAGGAACGCATGACTGTGATTGTTCGAGACATCAACCTAAAAGAAGCCTTATTGCTAGGTAAGCGCAGCGAAGGCAGTCCAAGCCTTGGGCAAGAAGTCACCGTAGGTTTGGCCGTTGGCAGTGAAGAAAAAGCCATTAGAGTCACGGTTAAAGCTTACATTTCAAACCTGCAACTTGCTGAACGCAGCCCACTAAGTGAAAAAGTTAACCTGCGGGTGCAATTTTTACCCCAAGACCCTGAAACAGAAGCAAAATTTAGTAAAGTATTAGAACAAATGCTTCAAGGCTAAAACTTAAAAAAAGCTAAAACCAATAGTCGGCGGCTAGCAAAACAAATAATAACATACCAGCGTAATGGTTGTTTAAAAATGCCTGTAAACAAAGCCCACGTTGGCGGGCACGTATAAGCCATTGCTGCCAAACAAAAAAGCCTGCCATGCCGACTAAGCCTAAGTTAAAAAAAATGCCACGTTCAAAAGCCATGCCTGCCAAAGCCAGCAACACCAACGTAAGCAACTGCAATACACCAATGGCTAGGCGGTCGTATTGACCAAAAAAAATAGCGGTCGATTTAACGCCTATTGTTAAGTCATCTTCTCTATCTTCCAAGGCATAGGCTGTATCATAACCCACCGTCCAAACAAGGTTGGCAAAAAAAACTAACCACAAAGCCGGTGGCAAAGCATTGCTTTGGGCGGCAAAGGCCATGGGAATGGCACAAGAAAAAGCAGCCCCCAAAACCACTTGTGGAAAATGCGTGTAGCGCTTCATAAAGGGATAACTTGCCGCCAAAATTAAAGCCAACGGCGCAAGTGCTATGGTTAAAGCATTAGTAAATAAGGTTAAAATAAACGAAATAAACGTTAAAACAGCAAATAACACCAAGGCTTCTTTGGCAGTTACCTTCCCCGTGGCTAAAGGCCGATTACAAGTTCGCCTAACATGCCCGTCTACTTTACGATCAGCAAAATCATTAATAACACAGCCTGCAGAACGCATTAACACTACACCAAGTATAAAAATTAGCAGAATTTTAAAGTCTGGCACGCCACCCGCTGCAAACCATAATGCCCACAAAGTAGGCCATAAAACTAAGTAAGTACCTATGGGGCGATTTAAGCGAGTTAAATCTATAAATGCAGGGATACGTTGGTACCAAGGCGTCATATTGCAGGCACTCCAGATAAAAGTAGCTGTTTAGCCATTGGGTGTAAGAAATGCTCGGCTACAAGCAAGCGCAAGTTATGGCTATAAAAACAAGAAGCACGCCCCCACAAGCTAGGTAAAGAAAGCTGATTGGGGGCACAAAAAACAAAAGACCCACGCCTAATCAGTGGGTCGCTAAACAATACTTGCCCTAACGCCTTATTCCCTACTTGCGTAAAACGGCTATGTAAAACACCCCGTGTATCTAAAGGCAATACTGAGCGTGCAAAAACCCAGGGCTTGCCATCCACCTCTAAAAACACTTGGCGAACCCAAAACCGTTGCGGCAAACAACCCAGCAAAATCCTTTCTTCTGGATGGGCGCGGGTCACTTCTTCGCTTAATACCCTGACTTTAAAACTTAACTGAGCATGGCTTTTTAGCCTAAGCGTTAGTGAGCCTTTTTCTTTTAGCCAACTGCGCCAAACCCCAGCGGGGGCGCCGGTTAAATGAGCACAAGGCAACCAGTTAACAGCAGCGGTTTCTGGAAGTAAGACTGGTGGCGGTGGTGGCAGCTTTGTAAACGGCATAAAAAACGCAGGCACTTTTTCATTTATAATGGCTGCAAATTCTAACACAAGGATTCTAGCCATACATTTAACAGAAGCAAGTTTGGGTACTTTTTACTTGCTGACACCTTCAAACGCTGGTTTTATTATTGACAGCCTTTTAAACTCTTTTCACACTTTTTTTACACTTTTCTTACACTTTTTTTCTTATTACTGGATAGCACTTCTCATTAATTATTCTTATTTAGCGGATTCTAAGCATGTTAAAACTAAAATTACTCCTTTGGGTACTTGGCTTTTTACTAAAGCGCACTTGGCGTAGCAGTGAAAGCTTTCGTGCAGAAATTGCAAAAACGCCATTAAACTTTGCTGTTAAAACTGCTGATAAAAAGCTAGATCATGGTTTTTTATTGCAAGCAACGGGCGTAACAACTCAAAAAAACAGCACCCAAACAATGGACATGACCCTAATATTTGGCACTGCAGACAAAGCGTGGCGTACTTTTACCAGCAAAGATAAAAATGCTTTTATGCGTGCCATTCAAGAAGGGGAAGTAAAAGTAGAAGGCGATTACAAACAACTGTTTCAGCTACAAAAACTTGTTAAACACTTGAATTTTAAGCGCTGATCTTAACCTTAATCATCTGCAGCGTCCTCTTCTAACAGCGCAAAACGCACGGCAGCCAAACGCTGGGCTTTGCGCTGGGCATAACGCCTAAGCACAGCAATAACCACCGCAAAAGCCAGCATAACCAGCAGCACAGCTAGCTGGTAAGAGCCTGCTTGCCCACGACCTAAACAGGTTTCTAGCAAAAAAATAACCGCAAAACCCAAGGCTTGGGAAACTATTGCCCAAAATCGGAGTCGATCATTCAACATAGATTATTCACATCCTATTCACCCAGCCAAAAAGATGACACTGCCTAGCAAACTAGCTAACCTTGTCGCTTAATTTTTAGTCAGTACCGGCTAAGCAGAGGTTAACTATTTTATGAATCGCTTGTTTTACACCCTTTCTTCACCCCAATTACCGGCTAAGTTATTTAAACCCAGCCTAGTAGCATTAGGGCTGTTGCTTAGTTTTTCTAGCACTCACCTAGTAGCGGCAGCAGTGCCTAACAAACTGCCAGCCCCAATTCAGCACCTTAAAAATAAAGGGTTGGATATTGTACGTGAATTTCCAGTGGGTGCATCCATCAGCGGCTGGGTTGTTAGCCTTGAAGGAAGCGACACGCTTGTTTATACCACGACCGATGGTGAGTTTTTAATTAGTGGAGTTTTGTTAGATGCCCAAGGCAATGATTTAACCCAAGAGCACCAGAAAAAATGGCTACCAAAACCTAGCTGGAACGACTTAGCTGGCAGCCACTTTGTTACTGAAAAAAACCTAGCCGATAGTAAAGACACACCACCCAAATCCACCATTTATATGTTTTTTGATGCTAACTGCCCCTTCTGCCATTTATCTTGGCTGGCTTTGCAGCCCTACCGCCAAGCAGGGCTAGAAATACGTTGGATTCCTGTTGCTTATTTAAAGCCTGACAGCCGTGATAAAGCAGCGGCGATTTTAAGTGCGCCTAAAAATCAGCAAGCGGCCTTATTTGAAAAAAGTATGCAGGCATTTGGGCAACCCACTGCCAGCTTAAACAAAATACCCAATGATAAAGACAAGGCACAGCTGGAAAAAAACATGGCACTTATGCAAGCCTTTGGGTTGAATGGAACGCCTGGCTGGATTTGGCTAAATCAAGCAGGTGAGGTAGAAACCCATTCGGGTATGCTGCGTTTACCTAAACTACCTAGCGTAACTGGTTTGCCAGAACAACAACACACTGAACCCACTTTAATGCGTTTTCGCTAAGATAAAATATTATGGAAGCCCTTACTTTAGGCCCTTTAGTTTTACCCTTAAGCCGCTTGCCTGGTTTAATAGCCCTCATTATTTTATTGGCAGGCAGTGAACTACTTAATAAACGTCACCCTGGGCTTGCTCGCTGGGGTTGGTTAACAGCCTTGGTAGCAACCCTAGGCGCTAGGCTAGTTTATGCAGCCGGTGCGCCTTCTGCCTACCTAAGCGAGCCTTGGACACTGCTGTATTTTTGGCAACCCGGCTTTAGTGTGTGGGGTGCTATTTTATCCGCCGCTATTTTTACTGGTTTTTACCTTGCTAAAAAACCCACACTACTACCTAGCGGGCTAACCAACCTTGGCATTGCTAGCATTATGGGGCTGGCATTGTTGCTTTTAACGCCTGGTAATCAGTTCACAAGCGAACATTTACCAGACCAAGCATTTACTAACCTTGATGGTGAAGAACAGCTGTTAACAGAATTTCAAGGCAAGCCCTTAATTGTTAATATGTGGGCGACTTGGTGCCCGCCTTGCCGTCGAGAAATGCCAATGCTGGCAAGCTTTGAACAGGATGATCGGGTTCAGCTTATTATGATTAACCAAGGTGAAAGCCCCGTCGCGGTTGATCAGTTTTTACGCAGCCAGAACTTAAGCTTTAGTGCCGTATTAATGGATATTCACCAAAAAGCAGGCCGCCTTTTTAGAGCGCCTGGCCTGCCTGCCACGGTTTTTTATAATGCCAAAGGTGAGCAGGTTGATCGGCATTTTGGTGAACTTAGCCGTGCTCAAATAGAAAAATTTATTAATCAGCAAACTAACTTACTGGACAATTAACCACTAGCCCCCTACAATTCATGCCCTTGTAAACACACGTTTACAAGGTATGCGCTAGTAGCTCAGCTGGATAGAGTGTCGCCCTCCGAAGGCGAAGGTCGTGGGTTCGACTCCCGCCTGGCGCGCCATCTATTAATGCCTTTCAAGCACAATTCAAGCAAAAATCAAGCAAAATAATTAGCCAGCCGGCTTAATTAGCCACGCCAAAATAATAACTTTATTTACTCTTTTTTTGTATTTTAAAGTAAGCAATTGTATCCAAATCACCTACAAAACAACCTGTTTATCCCTTCCTAAACACAGCATCCATAAAAAAATGTTATGGTAAGTGCCACTTGTTTTTATAGGAGAATACATTGAATAAGAAAAAAATTGCTATTTTAGGCGCAGGCCCTAGTGGTTTAGCACAATTGCGTGCATTTGAGGCGGCTCGCTTAGCCGGTGTTGAAAACCTACCTGAAGTTATTTGCTATGAAAAGCAAAATGATATTGGCGGCATGTGGAATTACACTTGGCGCACAGGGTTAGATAGGAACGGTGAGCCTGTTCATGGCAGTATGTACCGTTACCTTTGGTCTAATGGCCCAAAAGAATGCTTAGAATTTGCTGATTATTCTTTTGAGGAACATTTTGGTAAGCCTATTCCCTCCTACCCGCCCCGTGAAGTATTAAAAGACTACATTATGGGCCGCATTGATAAGCAGGACATTCGTAAATACATACGTTTTGAATGCCCCGTGCGTTGGGTAACTTTTGATGATGAAACTAAACTCTTCACTGTCACGGTAATGAACCATAAAACCGGTGAACAAGAAACCAATGAGTTTGATTACGTTGTGGTTGCTACGGGTCACTTTTCTACACCCAATATGCCTTATTTTAAAGGACTAGAAGAATTTCCTGGCCGTGTAATGCACGCTCACGATTTTCGTGATGCATTAGAATTTAAAGACGAAGACCTTTTGTTAGTGGGTAGCAGTTATTCAGCAGAAGACATAGGCACCCAGTGTTATAAATATGGTGCTAAATCAGTCACCATTAGTTATCGCTCTAAAGCCATGGGTTATAACTGGCCTGAAGGCATTGAAGAAAAACCACTTTTAACGCACTTTGAAGGCGATATAGCACATTTTGCCGATGGCACAAGTAAGCGCTTTGATGCCGTGGTTATGTGCACCGGTTATTTATTTCACTTCCCCTTCTTGCCTGATGAATTGCGTTTACAAACACACAACTGCTTGTATCCAGCCAATTTATACAAGGGTATTTTCTGGCAGCCTAATACCAAGCTAGTGTTTTTAGGGATGCAAGACCAGTACTTCACTTTTAATATGTTTGATGCCCAAGCTTGGTATGTGCGTGATGAAATTTTAGGCAAAATACAACTGCCTGAATTAGCCGAGCGTGAAGCAGATGAGCAAAAGTGGCTGGCTGACTATGAACAGGTTAATAATGTTTGTGGCGATATCGACTTTCAAGCCAAATACATTCGTGATTTAACCAACGCAACCGACTACCCAGAATTTGCCGTAGAAAAACAAGGTGAAATTCTAAAGCAATGGCAGCAAGATAAGCAGGCCGACATCATGGGCTTTAGAGAAAAGGCATACCGCTCTACTTTAACCAATACGTTAGCGCCTGAATTGCCCGAGCCTTGGTTAGACATTCTTGATGATTCGCTAGAACACTTTTTAAACCTAGGATTTATTAAAAGTAAGCAAAAGAAAGTAAAAGAAAGCTAGCCGATAAATCCTTTAAGGGTTAAAAAGGCTATATTACTTTAGGGTATGGGTAGTAAAATTAGTTTGCTACCTGTACTTGATTTCTGCCATTGTTTTTTGCAGTATACAAAGCCTTATCAGCATCAGCTATCAGCGCATCTAAGGTTACAACTTGGGCATTTAATGCACTCACTCCAAAGCTTGCGGTGCATGAAAAACTGTAGTTTTCTTTAGTAATTTGGTTAGCTAAAAAAGCTTTATTTAGCCTTTCAGCTAAAATCAATGCCTGATCTAATGTTGCTTGAGGCATAAGCACAGCAAACTCTTCACCACCAATGCGTGCTAAAACATCCGATGCACGCACCTGCTCTTCAGCAATTCTTGCAATGGCTATTAAAGTTTCATCGCCCGCTGCATGGCCATATTGATCATTAATTTGCTTAAAATAATCTAAATCAAACATAATTAAAGCCACTGGCGTACTGTTACGTTCTGCCTGATACAGTATCTGTTTGCCTAGGTTAAAAAATGCTCGCCGATTATTCAAATTAGTTAGCATGTCTGTATCGGCAAGTAACTCTGCTTGCATATAAGCAGCACGCAGCGCTTCTTCCATTGCCTTGCGCTGAGTAATATCAGTTGCCACTTCTATGCGTACTAAGCGGCCATCAAGCCAAGGAATTGCTTGATCGTGGCATTGATACCACTGATTATTAGCCGTGTTTTGTATTTCTGTTATTTGCACACCCGTGGGCTTGCCTTGGCTGTCTAGCAATAAAGGGTTAGTACAAAAGCTGCAAGGGCCTAGTTGATTGGTCTGCAAAACTTGCCAGCATTTGCGTCCATTAGGGTCGCCCCATTGATGGCGACCATACTTATTGATAAATATCAGTTCATGGGTATCAATATCAGACACATAAATTAGTGCATCAAGGCTATCAAGAATAGTTGTTACAGCTTGGTAGCTAAGATTCTTATCTGTAGCGACTAAATCCTTATCACTCAATTTGTTTTACCAATCATGTTATTTATTAAAGTCTCTAATTTACATTTTAACACCTGACTCTTGAGGTTACAGCTTTAAAATTAAAACAGATTTGCTTTTTTCGGCATAAAAAATAAGGGGCGGTTATACTAGTTAAATACTGAAGGCATAACACCTTAATTTTTTCAATACCTCTGGCCTTAGTCGCTGCTTAAAGTAGCACGAGTAGGTTATTCATCTAAAGGATAAAACTTATGAATGAAAGCTGGGTTCAAGCTGCTGTTATTTTTATTGTTCTTGTTGGCACTTTGTTGCTGTTGCTTATTATGGGGGTATTAATTAGCGCCTTCTTAATGTATCGCACAGACAAGAAACAAACAGCCCACAGCATTCGCCGTAACTACCCTTTATTAGGGCGTTTTCGCTATATTTTTGAGCATTTAGGTGAGTTTTTACGCCAATATTTCTTTGCTATGGACAGAGAAGAAATGCCTTTTAACCGTGCACAACGCTCATGGGTTTACCGTGCCGCTAAAAATGTCGATAACACCGTAGCCTTTGGCTCTACCCGTGATTTAACTAAGCCGGGTACTTATTATTTTTTAAACTGCCCCTTTCCTACCCTTTCTGAAGATGCAGCACAAACCCAGCCTTTGCGTATTGGTCAAAACTGCCGCACTCCCTATGATGCGCCTTCTTTTTTAAATATTTCTGGCATGAGTTTTGGTGCGCTGTCTAAGCCTGCTATTCAAGCATTAGCCATGGGTGCTGCCAAAGCTGGCTGCTGGATGAATACCGGCGAAGGCGCTTTATCTAAATACCACCTTGAAGGCGGTTGCGATATTATTTTTCAAATTGGTACAGCTAAATATGGTGTGCGTGACGAGCAAGGCAAGTTAGATGATGCAAAATTAAAAGCCCTAGCAGGCATTGAACAAGTAAGAATGTTTGAGATTAAGCTTTCACAAGGCGCTAAACCCGGTAAAGGCGGCATATTACCTGGCGATAAAGTGACACCAGAAATTGCTGAAGCCCGAGGCATTCCTGCAGGACAAGCATCCATTAGCCCTAATCGCCACCCTGAAATTAGCAGCATTGATACCTTATTAGATTTTATTGTTCATGTACGAGAAGTCACCGGCAAGCCTGTTGGTTTTAAGCTGGTATTGGGTACTACCGGTTGGATTGAAGATTTTTGTAAACGAATCATTGCAAGGGGGCTGGAAACTGCACCCGATTTTATTACCCTAGACAGCTCTGATGGTGGAACGGGCGCTGCGCCGATGCCGCTAATGGACAGCGTAGGCCTTCCTTTAAGGGACAGCCTGCCTTTATTGGTTAACCAGCTAATACGTTACGGCCTTAAAGAGCGTATTCGAGTAATCGCTTCTGGCAAACTGATTAACCCAACCGAAGTTGCTGCGGCCCTTTGCATGGGTGCAGATTTTGTGGTTTCAGCCCGTGGTTTTTTGTTTGCGTTAGGTTGCATTCAAGCCCTGCAATGCAATAAAAACACCTGCCCTACCGGCATTACGACCCACGACCCACACCTACAGCAGGGGCTAGTACCCGATGTTAAGGCCGTGCGTGTTGCTAACTACCACCACAACCTAGTCCATGAAGTGGAATCGATTGCACATTCTTGTGGCGTGGCAGAACCTAGGCAGCTAACCCGTGAACATGCCGCAGTAGTGGTGGATGGTGGAGCCGTAGCACTGAACTTGCTTTACCCTGAAACGTCGCGCCGCTTAAAACCTGAGCAGGTGGAATAACGTTAAATGCTACAAAAAAACTGGCTTATTGCCCTTAAAACGTCCTTGCCGGTGTTTTTTGGCTACATTCCTTTGGGTGCATCCTTTGGTGTTTTATTCAGCACCCAGCTAGATTACGCTTGGTGGATTGCGC
>CANQLY010000028.1 GCA_947624795.1 uncultured Marinospirillum sp. | reverse complement strand
GGGGTGTATCACGGCCATCTAAAAACGCATGTAAAAAAACCTGCTTAGCGCCCCGTTTAACCGCCAATTCAGCCATAGCAAACAAGTGCTCTTCGTGGCTATGAACACCACCAGAGGACAAAAGCCCCATAAGGTGAATCGCGCCTTTTTTAGCAATGGCTTGATCAACCGCAGCAATTAAGGTGGGATTGGTAAAAAAGCTGCCATCTTTAATGGCTTGGGTAACACGGGTGAAATCTTGGTAAACAACGCGCCCTGCACCTAAATTCATGTGGCCGACTTCAGAATTGCCCATTTGCCCTTCGGGTAAGCCCACATGCATACCATCAGTGTGAATTTGGCTGCAAGGCAGCGTTTGGCGCAAATGGTCCATAATGGGTGTTTTGGCATGAAAAATAGCATTATTGTCGCTGGCTGGATTATCACCATAACCATCAAGAATAATGAGGGCAGTAGGAATGCGTTGAGAACTCATAAGATTATTGGATCACTCTTTAAAATAAGATTAAAGTTAGACTAGGTGCAGGCCAGAAGAATTAAACAAAGGCGTATAATAGCGCTACTCGCCTTAAATCTCCATCTTACAGATGCCTAGATTGTTACTCTGGTGTATCCTAAACCACAATTTTTTTTCAGGATTAAGCTTGCCTTAATCTTTAAGCCGCAGCGTAATAAAAAGAGACAGACGATGTTAGAGCAAGTAATCGAGTTTAGTATTAATAACCCCATGTTAGTTAGCGCCTTTATTCTTTTGTTGGCTTTAATTGTTTTTAATGAAAGCCGTACCGCAGGTAATGGCGTGAGTGTGCCTGAAGCTGTGCGCTTAATGAACCGTGATGAAGCCGTTGCTTTGGATATTCGTGACCGTAAAAACTTTACCCAAGGCCACATTGCCGGTTCAGTTAATATTCCTATGGCCAATTTAGACACACGCATTCAAGAGCTAGACAAGCATAAAGAAAAAACAATCCTTGTGGTTTGTAATACAGGCGCTTCAGCAGGTGTTGCGATTGCCAAATTACAAAAAGCAGGTTTTGAACAAGTTTTACGCCTTAAAGGTGGCGTTATGCAGTGGCAGAGTGATTCGATGCCCATGGTTAAAAAGTAAGACAGATTAACAACAAGCAATTAAAAATAAGGAAACTAAAGAATGAGCGAAGTACCCCAAACCCAGTTTGCACTACAGCGCCTTTACCTAAGCGATGTATCGTTTGAAGCACCCAATAGCCCCGAAGTTTTTATGGTAAAAGACCAGCCACACGTTGATGTAAAGCTTGATACCAGTAACCGTCAAATTAGTGAAGACCTTTACGAAGTCACTGTAAAAATTACGGCTCAGGTTACCTTTGGCGAAAAAACAGCGTTTCTAGCTGAAGTAGAGCAAAGCGGTGCGTTTCAAATTGCCGGTATTGAAGGCGATAACCTAGACCACGCTTTAGGTGCTTTTAGCCCTAATATTCTTTTTCCTTATGCACGTGAAGCGATTGATAACCTAGTCGTTAAAGGTGGGTTTCCTCCTTTAATGATTGCGCCGGTTAACTTTGAAGCCATTTTTATTGAGCGTAAACAGCGTGAAGCACAAACAACGCAGTAGTAGGTATTAAAGTGCGGCGTTTTTATTCTTCGTTGCCCTTGGCCGGCCAGTCTGAAATAGAGCTAGACGGTCAGGTGGTTCGCCATATGATTCAAGTGCTGCGTATGCAGGCTGGCGAACAGCTTCACCTATTTGATGGCAAGGACTGCTTTCTTGCACAGCTGGTGGAAGGCAATAAAAATCGTGCCCTTTTACAGTTACTTAGGCTGGTTGAAAGTGCTGCTCCCTCGCCTTTAGCTACCCATCTTGGTCAAGCCATTTCTAAAGGCGACAAGATGGAGTGGATTATTCAAAAAGCCACAGAATTGGGCGTAACAGAAATTACCCCCCTTTATACCCGCCAAGGCGATGTGCGTTTAAAAGGCGAGCGAGAGCAGAGAAAACACCAGCAGTGGCAGCAAATTGCTATCAGTGCTTGCGAGCAAAGTGGCCGTAACGACTTGCCGATTATTCATGCGCCTCAATTATTAGACGACTGGTTAGCCTTGCGCCAAGAAAGTATGAAACTCTTGCTGCATCCGCACGGTCAAAGTGGCGAGCTGGCAGTTAAAGAAGTAACCAGCGTGGCATTATTAATTGGCCCTGAAGGCGGTTTGACGGAAGCCGAAGCCCAAGCAGCCAAGCAACAAGGTTTTACTGGCCTGCGTTTAGGCCCTAGAATTTTACGAACAGAAACTGCACCGCTAGCCGCACTCACCCTAGTGCAGCATTGGTGGGGCGATTTTAAGTAGCTTTTATTAAGTAGTTTTAATTAAGTAACTAACATGCCAGTGTGGGAGGCAAAATGACTAAGCAGGTAGTAGTGGGCGTGGTAATGGATCCGATTGCGGATATTACCTACAAAAAAGACACCACTCTGGCGCTCTTGTTAGCTGCTAAAAAGCGTGGCTGGAAACTCAAATACATGGAAATGGGTGATTTACACCTACGCCAAGGCAAAGCTTGGGCGCTGATGGCCGACCTAGATGTTTTTGCTAACCCAGAAAAATGGTTTGAACTAGGCGAGTCCCAAGCCGCTTCTATGGCTGAACTAGACATTCTGCTTATGCGTACCGATCCACCTTTTGACGGCAACTTCTTAACTTCGACTTGGTTGTTAGAAGCTGCTGAGCGTGAAGGTGTGCTAGTGGTTAACAAGCCACAAAGCCTGCGTGACTGTAACGAAAAGCTGTTTGCCCAAGAATTTCCAGACTGTTGCCCGCCCACCTTGGTTAGCAGCAATAGCGAGTTAATTCGCGCCTTCCATAAAGAACACCAAGACATTATTTTAAAGCCGCTCGATGGCATGGGCGGCATGGGCATCTTCCGTGTAAAGGAAGAAGGCCTAAACCTAGGTGCAATTATTGAAGAATTAACCGATAACAACCTGCGCCAAATAATGGTGCAAAGGTTTGTGCCAGAAATTAAAGACGGCGATACCCGCATTCTAGTGATTAACGGTGAAGCCGTGCCTTATGGTTTGGCGCGTGTACCTATGGCGGGCGAAACCCGTGGCAACCTAGCCGCCGGTGGCAGTGGCATTGCTCGTAAGTTAACCGAACGTGATTATTGGATAGTTAACCAAGTTGCGCCGGTACTTAAAGCCAAAGGCCTAATGTTTGTTGGTTTAGACGTTATCGGCGATTACCTCACCGAAATTAACGTCACCAGTCCCACCTGTGTGCGTGAATTAGATGAGCAGTGCGGTCTAGATATAGGTGGTCAGTTAATGGCTTATTTGGCAGAACGCCTAGGTCGCGGTTGATTGTTTGCAAGGCTTACTCAGCAAGTAAAATGGCAGCAGCCCATCATTTGGGCGCTGCTGGCTGCTTTTTTGTTGCACCTGCTATTATTGCTATTAGCTACCTCATCCAAAGAAGTGAGCCTTGAGCAACGTTACTTTCAAGCCACTCAAGTGCTGCTTTATGATTTACAAGCGCCGCCTTTAGAGCCGCCCCTTGAAGCAGAACTACCTGAATCTGAACTGCCTGAATCTGAACAGCAAGCGCCCGAACAAATCAAGCCGCCCCCAGTTCAACAAACCAATGAATCGCTGCCAGAACTCCCTGTTCAGCAAGAAGCGCCGGCAGAAACCCCTGTAGAAAAAAATGCTAACCTTCCTTTAAAAACACGGGCATCAACCCCACGCTTGTCTGGTAGCTTAATTGCTCGTAGCCTAGAAATTGCGCGCTTAGAAGCAGAGCTTGCCGCCATGCAAACTAGTTATGCACAGCAGCCTAGAGTGCGGCGCATTAGCTCTGGCGCAAAGATGAGCAGTGAAGAGGCGCTTTATTTAAGGCAGTGGGAAGAGCGGGTGGAGCGCATCGGTAATTTAAACTACCCCGAAGCTGCACGCAGCCAAAACCTGGGTGGGCGGTTGCGATTAATGGTGGTGATTGCTGCCGATGGCCGTATTTTAGAAGCGCAATTATTAACCGGTTCAGGCCACAGTTTGCTTGATGATGCTGCCTTACGTATTTTAAATTTAGCAGCCCCGTTTGCGCCTTTGCCTGAATCAATAAGAGCCGAAGCCGATGTATTAGAAATTATTCGTACTTGGCAATTTGGTGATGGTTGGTATGCCAACTAAAGTAAGATGCAAGTTAAAACCTTTCATTCCCCGTATAATTTAGCCAAAATCATTGATTAGCTAAAAATAAAGAGAAAATTGTGAATACACTTAGGGATCATTTCCTTTTAGCCATGCCACAGCTTAAAGACCCTCACTTTGGTAGCAGTTTAATCTACCTTTGTGAGCAGAATGCCGAAGGTGCGTTAGGCTTAATTGTTAACAAGCCTTTACCTCTTACCTTTGCAGAGTTAATGGAACAAATGGCAATAACCAGCACGTCTAACCGACATGCTGATCAGCCTATTTACCGTGGTGGTCCAGTCCACCTAGACCGTGGTTTTGTATTGCACACGGGCAACACAAAATGGAAAGCTTGTTTAAAAATTAGCGACCAGCTAAGCCTTACAACCTCGTTAGATATTTTAGAAGCCCTTGCTAAAGGTGAAGGCCCAGAAGACTTCCTTATTGCTTTGGGTTGTTCTGGTTGGGAAGCAGGGCAGCTAGAACAAGAACTCTTAGATAACACTTGGCTAACCTGTGCTGCTAACAAAGCGTTGCTTTTTAATACCCTTGCCGATGAACGTTTAGCCGGTGCAGCAGCTACCTTAGGCATTAACTTAACTTTAATGACTGGGCAGGCAGGGCATGCCTAACACTGCTAAACCACGCTTAATTATGGCTTTTGATTTTGGTAGTAAACGCCACGGTGCGGCGCTGGGCAATGAATTAACACGCACAGTGAACCCACTCACAGAAATTCCTGCTAAAGACGGTATTCCTGCTTGGGAAATTCTTGATAAGCTAATTAAAGAATGGCAACCCGATGCTTTTGTGGTGGGGCTGCCTTTGGATGAAGACTTGGCTGAAACGCCTTTAAGCCTGCGTGCTAGAAAGTTTGCACGGCGTTTATTTGGGCGCTATGGCAAGGCCTGTTATGGCATGAATGAGCGGGGTTCAACCCGTGTGGCAAAAGAAATTGTTAAGCGGCAAGGTGGGCATAAAGGCAATTTTAGCCAAGACCCAGTCGACCGTTTAGCGGCGGCGGTTATTTTAGATGAATGGTTGCAGCTAAACCCTAAGGGTGACAGTGTTTACTTAAAGCAGATTGCTGGCCCAAATTATAGCAAGCCACAATGAATCTGCTTAAACTATTGAATTATTTAAATAAAAACTAAAATATTACTAACAATAAGCAAGGGAGTGACTTGCACTATGGGCAATCAAAATAACGCTGTTTTTTTACCTGAAGTGGCACCACTGCTTGATGGCCTAGCAGTCACTTTAGACGATTATTTAAAGCAACGGGGCATTAGCGAACCCTTGTTGATTGGTATTCACACAGGGGGTGTTTGGGTTGCTGAGGCGTTACGCAAAAGAATGCAGGTTAATGCACCCTTGGGCACGCTCGACATTTCTTTTCACCGTGATGATTATTCAAAAACAGGTTTAAACCCCAGTGTTAAGCCTTCTAACTTGCCTTTTGCTACTGAAAATCAGCACCTAGTGTTAATTGATGATGTGCTGATGTCGGGTCGAACCATTCGTGCTGCTATGAATGAAATTTTTGATTATGGCCGCCCAGCATCCATTACTTTGGTTACCCTTTTGTCGTTAGCAGGTCGAGAGCTGCCTATTCAAGCCGATTGCTGTGCTTTGCATTTAGAGTTACCGGCAGATCAACGGGTAAAACTATCAGGCCCTGATCCTTTGGAATTTAATTTAGTTATTCGCCCCCTTGATACAGAGGAATCTGCATGAGTAGTACGCTTAATAATCCTGCTCACCCCCGCAATGTGCAGTTAACTGCGGATGGACGATTAAAACATTTTCTTAGCATTAATGGTTTATCTAAAGCCTTGTTAACTGAAATTTTAGACACCGCAGAATCGTTTGCCAACATGGGGGGGCAAGCGGTTAAAAAAGTGCCTTTATTGCGTGGTAAAACCATTGTTAATTTGTTTTTTGAAAATTCGACTCGCACCCGTGCAACTTTTGAGCTTGCAGCTAAACGCTTGTCAGCCGACGTACTTAACCTTGATATTAGTACGTCTTCAACTGCTAAGGGCGAAATTTTAATGGATACGCTGCACAACATTGAAGCCATGTACGCTGATATGTTTGTGGTGCGTCACAATGACTCGGGCACAGCTCACTTTATAGCCAGCCAAATTACGCCACAGGTTGCTATTATTAACGCCGGTGACGGTCGCCATGCTCACCCGACCCAAGCCATGTTAGATATGTTTACTATTCGTCGACACAAAGGCGCATTTGAAGGGTTAAAAGTCGCTATCGTCGGCGATATTCTGCATTCCCGTGTAGCAAGGTCGCAAATACGGGCGCTGAATATTTTAGGTGCTGCTGAGGTGCGCCTTGTGGCTCCCAAAACTTTGTTGCCCGTTGGCATTGAAGAAATGGGTGCAAAAATTTATACCCGCATGGAATCAGGCTTAAAAGATGTGGATGTGGTGATTATGCTGCGCTTACAAAAAGAGCGCATGAGTGGTGCTTTATTGCCTTCTGAAGCAGAGTTTTATCGGCTATATGGCTTGACCACCCAAAAACTAGCCTATGCTCACCCTGAAGCGATTGTGATGCACCCAGGCCCCATTAACCGAGGTGTTGAAATTGAATCTGCCGTTGCCGATGGCCCCCGTTCCGTTATTTTGCAGCAGGTGGGTTATGGCATAGCAACACGCATGGCGGTGATGAGCATGGCAATGAGTGGGCAAATGCAAGAAAGGTTACAAGTTCAATGAGGATTTCTATTCTAGGGGGTCGTGTTATCGATCCAGCGCAGGTGTTAGATCAAGTTATTGATATTCATATCGAAGGCGAGCATATTTTTGGATTAGGTGCTTGCCCTGAGGGTTTTAAGGCAGATCAAATAATTGATGCAACAGGGTTAATTGTTGCGCCGGGTTTTATTGATCTTTGCTGCCATTTGCGTGACCCAGGACCCAGCTATAAAGGCAACATTGCAAGCGAAGCACAAGCAGCGCTTGCCGGTGGTTTTACCCAAGTGTGTGCACGGCCAGACACAGTGCCGCCTTTAGATTCGCCTGCCATTGTGCGTGTGGTTAGAGAAAGAGCAGAGCTTGCAGGTAAAGCTAAAGTGTTGCCTGTTGGTGCGCTAACCCAAGGGCTAGAAGGCCAGCTGCTGAGTAATATGTCGGGGTTACAAAGTGCCGGGTGCGTAGCCGTAACTAACCTACGTCAGCCAATACAAGACAACCTTATTTTGCGCCGCTGCTTAGAATATGCAGCAACCTTTGATTTATTAGTTATGATTTACCCAGAAGACAGTGCCCTTAGAGGTTCGGGTTATTCGCATGAAGGCCCTTTGTCTTCCCAGCTTGGCTTGGCAGGCATTCCTGAAACCGCAGAAACCCTAGCCGTTGCCCAAGCTTTATTACTGATTGAGCAAACCGGTGTGCGTGCACATTTTGCTCACCTTTCAACCGCCCGTGCGGTCGAACAAATTGCCCAAGCTAAGGCGCAAGGCTTGCCAGTGACTGCTGATGTGGCACTAAGCCACCTTTTGTTTACCGATGCTTATTTAGAATCTTTTGACAGTAACTTTCATTTAGAACCGCCTTTGCGTAGCGAAGCCGACCGCCTTGGTTTATTGCAAGGCTTAAAAGATGGCGTTATCTCTGCGGTTTCAAGTAGCCACCTGCCCCATGAACAGGCGGCTAAAATGGCTCCTTTTTCAGTTTCAGAGCCGGGCATGAGTAGCCTAGAAGTGGTGTTGCCACAAATGTTGATACTGGTTGAAAAAGGTTGGCTTAGCTTAAGCGATTTAGTGAAGCGCTTAGCGTTTGCACCGGCCCAGCTGCTTGGCTTGAAATCAGGCGCTTTGTGGGCAGGTTATAAGGCCGATTTAATTTTAATCGACCCTGATGCACCTTGGGTATTAAATGAGCAAACCAGCTTTTCAGCAGGCCATAATACCCCTTTTTGGAATCAGCCACTCAAAGGTCGGGTGGTTACCTGCTTGGTCGATGGTCAGGTTCATTTTAACCACCTAACTACAATAAAAGGTGATGATTGATGGTCAGTCATTCTATTTTTAATTCAAAAATATTAGTAAAAAATACCCTTTTGCCTTTAGGTAAAATTGTTTGTGTGGGGCGTAATTATGCAGAGCATGCGGCAGAGCTTAATAACCCTGTGCCAGAGCAGCCGTTATTATTTATTAAGCCTGCAACCAGTGCTGTAGCAATGCATGAATTTTTACACTTACCCCAAGGGGTGGGCGATGTGCATTATGAAACAGAAATTGCCCTATTAATTGGTCAGCCCTTAAGCAAAGCCACTGCTATAGAAGCCTTGGCTGGGGTTGTGGGGGTGGGTTTGGCATTGGATTTAACGCTAAGAGATTTGCAAACCAAGCTTAAGCAACAAGGCCACCCTTGGGAAAGGGCTAAAGCTTGGGATGGTGCTTGCCCCTTGTCTGATTTTGTTGCTGCTGAGCAGGTAACTGACTGGCAGGCGTTAGAGCTGAGTTTAAGCATTAATGGCGTTGAAAAACAGCGTGGCAAAGCCTGCCAAATGCTAACCCCGATTGCTGAATTACTAAGCCACATTAGCCAAACTTTTACGCTGCTGCCAGGCGATGTGGTGATTACAGGTACGCCAGCAGGTGTAGGTAAGTTAGCCGCAGGCGATAGGTTGCAGTTAGAACTCACTGATTTATTAAAGGTTACAACGCAAGTGGTTTAAGCATTGTTTGTCAGCATTGTTTGTCAGTATTGTTCAATGCCTAAGCTTTTTTAAAGCCTAGGCAAAGCCTGAAAAGCTTGATGGCGAGAATAAATCAATGAGTTGTGAAACTAGACGGCATCTTTGCCTTTTTCGCCAGTGCGAATGCGGATAATTTGATCGAGTGGCGTTACAAAAATTTTACCATCACCAATTTTTCCTGTGTTGGCAACACTAATAATGGAATCAATGACTTGTTCGGCCATGGCTGCATCGACTGCAATTTCTAATTTAATTTTAGGTAGAAAGTCGACAACGTATTCAGCACCACGGTAAAGTTCAGTGTGCCCTTTTTGGCGGCCAAACCCCTTAACTTCAGTGACTGTAATGCCTTGCACACCAATTTCAGATAAAGCTTCACGCACATCATCGAGTTTAAAAGGTTTAATAATAGCAGTAATGAGTTTCATGGGTGTTTCCTTAATAAATTGATAAGCGAATAGGTTAAGTCTTTGCATTGGCTGGCCTAATGGTAAAGCCTCTGGCAAAAAATAACCAAAAAGAGATTCATTTTTTATTACTTTAAGTTGAAAAACTCCGTCCTTCAGGTCGGGGAATGTTAAACTGCACCCACTTAGGAGACAACAATGTTAAAGCCTGAACACTTACAACGCATCACCGATGAAATAGCCGCCAAGTTTGGTGAGTTAAATCAGCCCTTGCCAACTAGCCAAACATTAAAAAAGCGAGTGGGTGAGGTGGCAGCTAAATTAGATTTAGTGAGTCGTGAAGATTACGATCGCTTGTTGCAAATTCATCAGCGAACCCGTCAAAAAGTGGACCAGTTAAATTCGCGTTTAGATGCCTTAGAAGCTAAGCTTGGTTCACCTGCAAAGGATTAGCTTAAAAATAAGAAAGCTGGAAAGCTAGAAAGCTAGAAAGCTAAGAGGCAAGTTACAGTAAAACAAGGAGGTTAGATATGTCACTAGCATTGGTTGCTAGTCGTGCCCTTATTGGCTTGGATGCGCCTGAAGTTAGGGTTGAAGTGCACCTTGCCAATGGTTTGCCTGCTTTTAATCTTGTCGGCATGCCTGAAACAGCAGTAAGGGAAAGCCGTGACCGAGTTCGCAGTGCTTTGCTTACGGCTGGTTTTGAATTTCCTGCCCGCCGCATCACTGTTAACCTTTCACCTGCTGATTTACCTAAAGAAGGTGGGCGTTATGATTTGCCCATTGCTTTGGGTATTTTAGTTGCCTCTAAACAATTACCCCAAAGCGGTTTAAATGGACGTGAGTTCATTGGTGAGCTGGCTTTAAATGGTGAATTGCGTGAAGTTAAAGGTGCATTATCAACTGGTTTAGCCACTGCTAAAGCGGGTAAGTTTTTAGTGCTTCCTGCCGCTAATTTATCAGAAGTGGGGCTTATTTCTAATTTAAAAACAGGGGGCGCAAATCACCTGCTTGAAGTGGCTGCTGCTTTGCGAGGGCAATCAGAGTTGCTAGAACCTAGCCAAGAGCAGCCTAAAGCCCATTGCTTAAATTACACTGATTTACTGGAAGTTAAAGGTCAGCAATCGGCTAAAAGAGCACTCATGTTAGCCGCTGCAGGGCAGCATAATGTGTTGTTTTGTGGGCCACCAGGCAGTGGCAAAACTTTATTAGCCCGCTGTTTGCCAAGCTTGTTACCTGATTTAAACGAAGACGAAGCCTTAGAAATTGCAGCGATTCAATCCATTACACAAGGTTTTGATACTAGCACTTGGCGGCAACGGCCTTTTCGTTCCCCTCACCACACCTCATCGGCTGCGGCGTTAGTGGGCGGTGGCAGTAACCCTATGCCGGGTGAAATTTCGTTGGCGCACAGAGGTATTTTATTTTTAGATGAGCTGCCAGAATTTGGGCGGCAAGTATTGGAAGTATTACGTGAACCCTTAGAAGCGGGAGTGATTTACTTAGCCCGTGCTAAGCGCAAAGCCACTTACCCTGCTCAGTTTTTATTAATTGCGGCGATGAACCCTTGCCCTTGTGGGTATTTAGGTGATCCACGCAAGGCTTGTATTTGTGCACAAGGGTTAATAAAACGATACCAATCAAGGCTTTCAGGACCTTTGTTAGATAGAATTGATTTGCACCTTGAAGTGCCCGCTTTACCGGCTGATCTTTTATGGCAGCCTGCCGAGGGTGAAAGTTCAGCAGAGGTGCGCCTAAGAGTAAAAGAGGCACGCCAGCGGCAAATAGCAAGGGCAGGCAAGCCCAACGCTCACCTGACACCCACTGAATTAGAGGCATTTGCACCCTTAGGTTTAGAAGAGCAACAACTTTTAACCCGAGCTATGAATAAGATACACCTGTCGGCAAGGGCTACACACCGTATAATTAAAGTAGCGCTTACTTTAGCCGACCTAGAGGTTAAGCCTGTTATAGAGTCTAAGCATTTATTAGAAGCGCTTAGTTACCGTAAACTTCCTTGGTCAGACTAATAGAAGGCCGACATTATGCAATTTCCAACCTTACTATCCATTGCAACAACGCAGGTTATTAGCTTAAACGAACAAGCAACCTTAGCTGAAGCCTTGGCTTTAATGAATAAAAAAACAATTCGCAGCCTGTTAGTTGATACCAGTAAAGGTTACCGCTTACTGCAAGCCAAAGACTTAATGTCTTTTCACTTGCAAGGCATTAACTTTAACGTGCCTTTGTCGCAGCTATTATTACCTAGGGCTTTGCATTTACCCCCTGAAGCCGACGTACAAGAAGCCATTAAGCTGATTAGCCTGCATCAAGCAGAACAGGTTTGCTTGATTGATACAAACGATAAGCTGTGTGGCATAGTGACCTACACTGATTTAGTGCAAAACCTAGATCCAGATGCCCTAGCCGAAAGTCAGCGCATTGGTGATTTATTGCGGGGTGTGCAGCTGCTGCAAGTGAATAGAGAAATGCCCATTCACCTTGTTTTAACTTTAATGCAGCAGCAGGGTGTGAGTACGGCTTTAGTGAGTGAGGAGCGTGTGCCTTTAGGTGTATTCACCCTCTCTGATGCTATTCGTTTAATGGACAGTGGCGCTGACCTTGCTTGCCGTGTTGATACGGTGATGTCTAGCCCTGTTTCTACTTTGCCCGAGTATTTTTCAGTACGCCAAGCCATTGATAGCATGAAGAAAAAAGGTTTTAAACGCCTTGTGGTGGTCAGTGATGACAATAAAATGGTGGGCTTAATTAGTCAGCAAGATTTAGTTAACCTTTATTACAGCCAGTGGTTTGAATTAATTAAAAGACAACAACAAGAGCTGTTAGAAAATAATCAGCGTTTAGAGCAAAAAAACCTAGCCTTTGCACAGCTATTAGAAGAGCTTGATTTTCCGGTTTTACTAATAGATTCCAACGGCCAGCTTGATCAGTTTAACCCTGCAGCAGAGCAAATTTTTCCTAAAGAAAAGTTACTATTAGGTGTTACCCTACAAGATTTAATGCAGGGTAACCCTTCAGTAGCCAATGCCGGTTGTTTCTTTAAAAAGCTAGCCATAGGTCGGGCTGCCCGTGCTGAAGTGATGTTTAAATCAGCCAATGGGCATTACCAAGCTTATTTATTAACCAGCCGTTCACTTAACCCAGACCCAAGTAAAGGCTACATGTTGCTTCACTTTAAGTTATTAACAACGGCTAAAGAAGCTTTGGCTTGATTGAGCGTATAAAAGTGTAAGCTAGGTGCGCCGCCATCGATCAATTGTTGGCACATATTAGAAATAACCTCTTCACCAAATTTAATAATACTGTCACTGTCATCGCCATAAGATTCTAATTGCTTTCTTATCCAGCGTGGCAGTTCTGCGCCACAGGCATCAGAAAAACGTGCCAGCTTGGTGTAGTTAGTAATGGGCATAATGCCAGGAATAATTGGGATTTCTATGCCTGCGGCTCGAACCTTGTCTACAAAATAAAAATAAGCATCGGCATTAAAAAAGTACTGGGTAATGGCACTGTCAGCACCGGCTTGGCACTTGCGTACAAAGTTTTGAATATCAATATCTAAACTAGGCGCTTGTGGGTGAACTTCAGGATAAGCCGCCACTTCAATTATAAAATCTTGCCCAAACTCTTGGCGAATAAACTCAACCAATTCATTGGCATAACGTAGCTCGCCACCCATACCCATACCCGAAGGTAAATCACCACGCAAAGCAACTAAGCGGCGAATACCCTTGTCTTTGTAGCCTTGCAATTGATTGCGTAATTCGGCACGGCTTGCACCAATGCACGACATGTGTGGTGCTGAATCAATGCCGCTTTCACGTAAAGCTAAAACGGTTTGTAAGGTGCCATCTTGGGTAGAACCACCGGCGCCATAGGTAACAGAAAAAAATTCAGGATTCAGGGCAGCAAGCTTATCACGCACCACTAAAAGCTTTTCTTGGCCTACGGGTGTTTTAGGGGGAAAAAACTCAAAACTAATGGGTATAGAAGGCATGGTTTATCTCATCAATAGTAATGGTAGTCATCGAATCACTTAACTAAGTGTTAAATAGCAGGTTTAGCATCCGGTTAAATAATCGACTAGAATGCCAATCAATATTACAGACAAAACACTAAGGTTAAAAATAAAATGCAAGATGAGCACCCAGATGCACGCCAACCCGATTTATTACGCAGTAAGCTAGCCCTAGAAACGGCTTTAATTGGCTGGCGTGAACTTGAGATACACCATGCTCGTGGTTGTGTGGTGCAAGTAAGCACAGCACTTGATTTAGCCGAAGTTGGCTTGCAACTTACCCAAGATAACCGAACCCAGTTTCAGCAGTGGTTAGATTCAGGTGCTGTTGGCACGGTTGCTGATGTAGACGCTAAAGTTTGGCACCAAGAAAACACCGAACTTTGGGCGTTAGTGGTTGCCCCTTGGGTCTTGGTTCAACAGGTACAAAAACAAAACTCACCCACCAATGCGCGCTTACAATGACCTAGGTATTGCATGATTAAAGTATTACCACCTATAAATTACAATCCACCCACCGACCCTTGGCTTGATATTCTGTACCAAGATAAAGACTTGCTTGTGGTGAATAAACCAGCAGGGTTACTTTCTAATCCCGGTCGTGGTGAAGATTTGTATGACAGCGTTGAATCACGCGCCAAAGAAATATCGCCCTATGCTGAACTTGTGCACCGCTTAGATTTAGCCACATCGGGTGTTTTGGCCGTTGCCCTGCGTAAAAGTGCAGAACGTGCTGTTAAAATGCAATTTCAAAACCGTCAAACTAGAAAGGTTTATATTGCACAGGTGTGGGGTTGTCCGGCAGAAGCAGAAGGGGAAATTGATTTACCGCTGATTTGTGATTGGCCTAATCGCCCCATGCAAAAGGTTTGCTTTGAAAGGGGCAAGCCCTCTATTACACGTTATAAAGTTTTGTCGAGTGATGGTAAAACTAGCCGCTTAGAGCTGTATCCGCTCACCGGCCGCTCGCATCAGTTAAGGGTGCATTTATTGGCTTTAGGCTTCCCAATTTTAGGCGATAGGTTTTATGCAGAAGGTGAAGCGTTAGCAGCTAGCTCGCGTTTATTACTGCATGCACAAGAGCTAGAAATAAACCATCCAAGCACAACAGAGGCAATGACTTTTACTGCGCCCTGTCCTTTTTAGTTGGTAATAAAAAAGCCCAGTTAAACTGGGCTTCTACTGTTAGCTAGCAATACTCACTAGTAACGGTAAGTCTCTGGCTTAAATGGGCCAGCCTGCGGCACACCTAAGTACTTGGCTTGGTCATCGGTTAGCTTGGTAATCACGCCACCAAAACCTTGAACCATGTACTGAGCCACTTCTTCATCTAACTGCTTAGGCAACACTTCAACAGTTATATTGCTAGCTTTTTGGTCTGCTGGTAGGTTAGCAAAACCTTCTTCAAATAAATGAATTTGCGCTAGTACTTGGTTAGCAAAAGAACCATCCATAATACGGCTAGGGTGACCTGTTGCATTACCTAGGTTCACTAAGCGGCCTTCAGAAAGCAGAATTAAGTAATCGTTGCTGGCTTCATCAAACTGACCTGGCTTGCCGTCACGGAAAATTTTATGAACCTGTGGCTTAATTTCCTGCCAAGCCCAGTTTTTGCGTGTGTAAGCCGTGTCAATTTCATTGTCGAAGTGACCAATGTTACAGACAATCGCACCATTTTTCAGGGCTTTCATCATCGGCGCATCGCACACATTCACGTTACCAGTGGTGGTAACTAATAGGTCGATTTTGCCTAGCAATAACTTATCCACACCCTCATCTTTACCGGTATTAACGCCGTTCAAATAAGGAGAAACCACTTCGTAACCGTCCATGCAAGCCTGCATCGCACAGATAGGATCCACTTCAGTGACTTTAACAATCATGCCTTCTTGCCTTAAAGAAAGCGCAGAACCTTTACCTACGTCACCATAACCAATCACCAATGCTTGCTTACCCGAAAGCAGGTGGTCAGTCGCACGCTTAATCGCATCGTTTAAGCTATGGCGGCAGCCGTACTTGTTGTCGTTCTTAGACTTGGTAACTGCATCGTTTACGTTGATCGCAGGAATCTTCAAAGTGCCTTTCTGCATCATTTCAATTAAACGGTGCACACCTGTGGTAGTTTCTTCAGAAACACCGTGAATAGCGTCAATTAACTGAGGGTAATCATCGTGCAGAATTGCGGTTAAGTCGCCGCCATCGTCTAGCACCATGTTGGGTTCCCAACCATTTTTGCCTTCAATGGTTTGTTTAATGCACCAGAGGTATTCTTCTTCGGTTTCGCCTTTCCAAGCAAATACTGGCGTGCCCGCTGCTGCAATGGCTGCCGCAGCATGGTCTTGGGTAGAGAAGATATTGCAAGAAGACCAGCGAACTTCAGCGCCTAAATCAATTAGGGTTTCAATCAATACGCCGGTTTGAATGGTCATGTGAATACAGCCAACAATGCGCGCACCTTTAAGCGGCTGCTGTTCGCGGTATTTAGCACGAATGGTCATTAGCGCAGGCATTTCGCTTTCAGCAATGCGCAGTTCTTTACGGCCCCAATCAGCTAGGCTGATATCGGCTACTTTGTAATCAGTAAATTCAGACATATAACACTCCGTTTAGCAGAATAAATAGCCAATAAATAGTGGCCATTGCATCGTTTTAACGGGCGCCGTTAGTCTTTAGTTCCTGAACTGAGCCTGACAGAAAATGCTGCTGCAGCGCCCCTCAGTACAGAGAAAACAGTTAAGTTTAACTAACTTATACAAAAATTATAACTCAGCTAGACAGCCTTTGCAGCAGGGCAGCTATAAAAATAAAGCTTAGGTTAGTTTACCCATTTCAAAAGAAGCCGCTAAATGCGCTTTAAGCGATAAAATCTCTTCCTTTAGTTTGAGTGATTCAGAATGGTTGCCTTCAGCCGCTTCAGCAAGCACCAATGAAATATCATGGATTTTGCTGGTGTTGTCGTGAATTTCATTCGACATCATGTGCTGCTCTTCCACGGCGCTTGCGGTTTGCAGTGTCATATCATTAATGGTGGTGTTGGCTTTTGTAATGGCCTGAATTTGTTCATAAGCAAGGCTGGCTTGGTCGGTGCTTTCTTTGGCTGTCAGCTCACTTAAGCGCATTTCTTTAATGGTTTCTTGAGTTGCCGTTTCAAGTTTTTGAATTAACGATTGAATTTCTTGCGTTGCATTTTGGGTGTTATGCGACAAAGAGCGCACTTCATCGGCCACTACCGCAAAGCCACGGCCATGCTCGCCTGCCCGTGCCGCTTCAATGGCAGCATTTAAAGCTAGCAGGTTGGTTTGTTCGGCAATGTCATTAATGTTACGCAAAATTTTACGAATGCCTTCAACGGTTAAAGCTAGTTCATCCAACTTAATGGCGTTGCTGTGTACTAGTGTTGAAAGCTTAGAGATGGAATTATGGCTGCTTTGCATTAGCTTCATTCCCTGCTGGCTAGAATCGACCCCTGATTCTGAAGCGCTGGCAGTTCGTTCCGCATTTTCAGCAATTTCAGCGGTGGCAATCGACATTTGGCTTACCGCTTCAGACATTTGCGACAGGGCTTCACGCTGTTCTTGAGTTGCGTTTAGTGTTTCATTGGAGTGAACTTCTGTTGATTCAACACTTGCAAGTAATTCATCGCTTAACCGGCTGGTTTTGCCTAAGGTTGATTGTAGTTTTTCAATTAAGCGGTTATAAGCAAGGCTCATCATGCCAAACTCATCGTTTGAAGTAATTTGGGTGCGTTGCTGAATTTTACCATCGGCAAGCAAGTTGAGTGCTTGGGTAACACGTATTAATGGTGTACTGAAATAGTTAGTGAGTAACCAAATTAGAAAAGCAGCAATGGCCACTATAAGTAAGCTACTTAATACTAGTTGCAGGGTTAGCTCATAAAGTGGTGCTAAAGCATCTTTTTCGTTAATTAATAAAATAAGCTTCCAGCCTTGCTTGGGTAATGATATTTCACGAATAAACCAGCTTTGATTCAGGTATTGCACTTTATCTAAGCCACGAAAACCTTCGCTTGCATTAGAATAAAGTTCAGTATAGTTCTTGTTCGCTTGACTTGAATCTGGGTGGGCTAATAGCTGGCCATTTTCATTGGTTAACCAAAGCTGTGAAGTCCAGCGAGTTTCCATCATTAAAAGTGTTTTTATAAGCTGGGTAAGGGTTACATCGCCTGCAACCACGCCACCCATCCCATTTTGCATGGGCGCAGCAACAGTAACCACTAGCTCGCCAGTGCTAGAGCGTGGGTAGGGTTGGGTAATAATTAACTTATTAGCCTGCTGAGCTTGTTTATACCAAGGGCGAGCGGTTGGGTCATAGTCGGCTCGTTGCACTGTGGCAGGGTTAGATTGTAGAAATTCTTTTTGTGGTGTGCCTATATATAAAAGATCGAAACCACCAGAATCTTTTGCCAAGGTTAGAGGTGAATCTATGCCTAGGTTACTAGTGGGTAGGTTTTTAGAGGCTGAGTTTATAACAGCAAATTTAGCATCACTCCAACTATTGGCGGCACCCTTTGCCTGTTCTAAGGTCATGGATATTTGGCTATCCAAGGTGGTGTGTGTTTCAGTCATTAAGCGGTAAAGGGCAAGGGCTGCTAACACTAAGCAAGTAATGAGTAGTAGGCTTAGTGTAGAAATTAACAGCTTGTTTTTAAAGTTTAATGCCACAGATAATTCCTCAGTATTTTTTATTGTAATATTTTATTTGAAAGTTAGTTAATTCGCTGATAAATCAAATCCCAAACGCCATGCCCTAAGCGTTCGCCACGCAGTTCAAATTTAGTTAAAGGGCGAGATTCTGGCCGTGGCACAAAATCACCTTGGGTCGCAGTGTTTTCATAACCAGCGGCATTGTTCATTACATCACGCATGTGTTCTGCGTAGGCTTCCCAATCGGTTGCCAAATGAAAACGCCCACCAATTTTTAGCTTTTTGCGAATCACTTCCACAAAAGGCGGCTGCACTATGCGGCGTTTATTGTGCTTTTTTTTGTGCCAAGGGTCAGGGAAAAACAGTTGAAATAAGTCGATTGAATTATCGGGAATGCACTGGTTAAAAACCTCTACTGCATCTTCGTGGTAAACCCTTAAGTTATCCACACCCAAATCACCGGCCTCGCCCAACAACTTACCCACCCCAGGTAAGTGAACTTCAATGCCCACAAAGTTATGGTCGGGCATGGCTTGCACTTGTTCGAGTAACGAGCCGCCCATGCCAAAGCCCACCTCAACCACTAGAGGCGCTTCACGGCCAAAAACTTTAGCAGCATCAAA
>CANQLY010000027.1 GCA_947624795.1 uncultured Marinospirillum sp. | reverse complement strand
AATCATGCCCTGCGCCACTTGCATCTTCCACATGGTTACCCACTGGTCAACATCGTCGTTAATGTGGCGCAACAAAGGGGCTTGGGTACGAATCACAGCACCCGTTGCACGAATGCGCTTGACGGCTTCACGGCAAATGGGCGTGTCCATTTCGTGCCAATGGTTAAAGTGCGCCATAAAAGCAATGTGCTTACCAGCTGCAATTAATTCACGAAACAGCGCCAAAATTTCATGTGCATCGTCATCCGTTACAAAACGGTAGGGCCAAAAAGACAAGCTTTTTGAGCCAATGCGAATATTTTTAACGTGGTCTAATTCAGGCTTCATTAAGCCTTCTAAGTACATACGTAAATGCTTAGCCTTCATCACCATAGGGTCGCCGCCGGTTAATAGCAAGTCGGTCACTTCGGTGTGTTCAGCTAAATAAGCATGCAGGGTTTCTGCTTCATTGGAAGAAAAACGTAAATCTTTATCGCCCACAAACTGCGCCCAACGGAAACAGAAGGTGCAATAGCTATGGCAAACTTGACCTTGGCTTGGAAAAAACAACACGGTTTCTTGGTATTTATGCTGCATACCGGGCAAGGGTCTGCCATTAAGCATTGGCAAGTTCATGTCCATCTGCCCAGCTGGGTGAGGGTTTAAATCTTCACGAATGCGCTCAACGGCTTCTTTTAGTTGGGCTGCCGGTGCTTGGCTTTTTAAAAGCTCTGCCACTTCATCAAAGTGTTCAGGCTTTAACATGCCACGTTGCGGGAAAGTTAGCTGAAAAACGGGGTCGTTAGGTACGGCCTTCCAGTCAATTAATTCTTCAATAACATAGTCATTCACACGAAAAGGCAGCACTTGGCTAACAACCTGCATATCAAACAGAAGCGCTTCGGGTAAATCTTTTAAGGCTTCAATTTTGTCTAACTGGCGCTGGGTATAAACTTTAAAAGGACGAGCTTCAATGGCAAGCGTAGCAATATCTACACGTTGGTTCATAATTTAACCCCTTTAAATAGAGTGGCATTCCATAACTTATCTTTATATTAGAGAAGTGTTTCTACACAAGAAGGCCAACTTTTGCAAGAAAACTAAGGTTTATTTGTTTAAAAAAGTATAAAAAAACCACTAACCCCAGCCTTTTATCCATTTAATTTGCTAGAATCCACCGCATAAAACCCTGCTATTTCACTGATTTTTTAAGTTTTTACTTAACCTTACCTTGCCACACCTTTGTTTAATTCTACTTACCCAACCATTACCTAACCATTACCTAATTATTCACCAACGCGACTATAGGCTCATTATGTCTGGCAACGCTCTTTACACCGACCTTTCTGGCTACTACGATTTAATGTGTGCAGACATTAACTACCCAGCACAAAGTAACCACATTCGCCGATTGCACCAAATGTTTGGCACTAGCGGCTCTAATGCCCTTAACAACAACACGCCTAGACTTAATCACCTAGATTTAGCCTGCGGCACTGGCCCCCACGTGCAACAGTTTATTAATTTTAACTACCACAGCAGTGGGCTTGATATTAACCAACCCATGTTAGATTTAGCTAAAAAGCGTTGCCCTAAAGCAGTGTTTTCTTTACAAGACATGAGCGATTTTACTGCCAATGAACCCTTAGATTTAATCACCTGCTTTTTGTATTCCATTCACTACAACGCAACAATAAAAAAACTAACCCAGTGTTTAGCCAGCGTGCACAAAGCATTAAAAACAGGCGGTGTATTTTGTTTTAATGGGGTCGATAAACATAAAATCGACAATGCATTATTCATAAAGCACAGCCGCCAACACAAGGACGCTACGTTTACTTTTAGTTCAGGTTGGTATTATTCTGGGCAGGGTGAAGCGCAACAATTAAAGCTAACCATTGAAAAAACAACGGCTGATTTAACTCACACTTGGCAAGATGAACACCCCATGGTGGCGGTTAATTTTGGTGAGTTAAAAGCACTATTAGCACCTTATTTTGAAGTGCATGCATTTGAACACGACTATGAAAAAATCATCCCTTTAAATGCAGCTTCTGGCAATGCCATTTTTGTTTGCATTAAAAAATAAACAACCCAATAAAAAGGGGCATTATTATGATTAGTATTAACGAAAGCCTTAGCCTAACTGCTGATGAAGTAGAATTAACGGCTATCCGCTCACAAGGTTCTGGTGGGCAAAATGTTAACAAAGTGTCTTCAGCCATTCATCTGCGTTTTGACATTAACGCCTCAAGTTTAAGCGACTTTCAAAAACAGCAATTATTAGAAAGCAAAGACCGCCGCATTAATAAAGAAGGCGTGCTGATTATTAAGGCGCAAAACTTTCGTACCCAAGAGAAAAATAGGTTTGCGGCTTTAGAGCGGCTGCAGCAATTCATTCTGGAAGCCATTCACCTTGATAAAACCCGAACGCCTACAAAACCCAGCAAAAATGCAAGGCGCAGGCGAGTCGACCAAAAAACGCAACGGGGTGCAACTAAGGCATTACGAGGCAAAGTTAAACTTTAACGTGTGGCTAGGCAATTAAACTAGCTCACTAACCAATAACTCGCATTCTTGATTGTTGGCAGCAACATAAATACTATCGCCGCTAATGGTCAGTGACCAATCCATAGTGCGCTCTACAAAAGTTGCCAGCACCTGAACTTGCTGCCAATCAAACTGGTAAAATTTAACGTGGCTAAATTGCTGCACCTTACTTTTGCTTTGTTCCCACCACACATTCGATTTACTATTAAAACTATAGACTTTCATTTCAGGTGCAAGGCGGCTGCATTTTTTTACCCGATCAGGTGCAGGCTCACCTATGTCAATCCACAATTTTACCTGATTATCCAGTGTTTTAACCCAAATATCAGGCTCTTCAACATTGGACATGCCTTTAGCAAAGGCTATGTTTTCCTGCACATTTAAGCAGTAGGCCATCACTCTTGCCATCATTCTTTCTAAGGTTTCTGATGGGTGGAGCGCAACCGTTAGGCTGACTGAATCATAGTATTCACGGTTTAAATCAGAAATAGCAAGCGTCAGTTTGTAAATCGTTGGCTTGGTTGCCATAAAGGAACTCTCAATTTAAGGGTGCAATTCAACGGGAACTAAAAAATAGTTATAAAACAGCAATAGCATCCTAGCATTAAGGCGCCAAGCCGTGGCTTTTTACTGCTTATTTTTCTAATCAATCGTCAAGCCACTGCGTAACAAACAGCCCTTTAGGATCATGCATTTCTGCCTGTTTTTGTAAGTTAAACTGCCGATGCCCGACTTGAAAAACCCCAACCATCTAGGCCATTACGGGTTTCTTTGTAAGTGGCAATAGCATCGGTTACAAAAAAGTAATCATCAATGCGAGCTAAAGCCGCAGATTCGCCACCAGAATAAGCACCTAGTGGTGCATTAGATGAAAAACAATAGGGTGTTAGCTTGCCTAGGTTTAATGCTAATAACGCTAAGGTTATGGGGGTATTTTCAGTAGCCGCCTCTAAAGGCAAGCGAGGCTTGGCATACTTTTCTAATGCATGGCGAGTAGGAGTAAAAGTGGAAGGCAGCTTATCAAGTGTAAAGGGCAGGTGATCATAGGCGTATAAATAATTACTTTGCCCTTTAATCCAATGCAAAGCAGGCAAGGCCGCTTGCAATTGTTTAACCGCCTGCCGCTCATTCCAACCAGCATGAAACTCATAACTTAAGTGGCTAATGGCATTGGTGTTAACCAAGCAGGTCATAACTTCAACAGGGTCGCCTGCCAACACGATTAAATCAGAACCTAGCGCACGTAAGCGTTTTTGTAAATCAAATAACGCACTTTCAATAAAGGCTTTACGGTGGCGACCTAAATGGCAGCAACCCCACTGATTAAGGTCTTCCCAGCGCGCATCAAACACATACACCCCAATGCAACGCTGGGTGCTTTGTGCCAGTTTTGCCAATGCTTGGTTGTCTGTTACACGCAAATCATGCCTAAACCAATGAATGCCACGGGTTTCAATGGGTATCATGGGGTCTATTTTCCTTCCTCTTCAACCCTTATTAGGGTTTGCATTGCTTGGTGCTGGGTTAAAAACACATCACCCGACAAAGCTTTAACAAATGCCACCAATTTAAGCTTGTCTAATACAGGGCCTTTAATTTCTGATAAGTGCAAAAAAATGCCCTGCTCTTTTAATAAACCATTAAGCTGAGCCAACATTTCCACACCACTGGCATCAATGTGGTTAATGCCTGACCCCATCAAGACAACGTGGCGTAGCTGACTGTGCAGCGTGACTTCTTTTAAAATTTGCTGCTCCACTTCCTGAGCATTGGCAAACATTAGGCTTTCATCAATGCGTAACGACAAGATGGCTGGGTGCAATTCCACATTATAACGCTGCCGATTACGGTAATGTTCTGTGCCTTTAATTAAGCCCACCACTGCCATGTGGGGGCGGCTGTTTTTTGCAAGCCAAGCCGCCAAAGAAACCAATACGCCCAAAAGTAAACCTAGCTCTAAACCCAGCAACAACACACCGCTTAACGTGGCAATCCAAGACCAAGCATCTTCTCGGCTATAACGCCACAAATGCGGCAGCTGCCGCCATTCAATTAAAGACAAGACGGCAACAATAATGACAGCCGATAACATGGCTTGAGGTAAGTAATAAAGCCAGCCTGTAAAAAACAATAAAATAACGCCCATCGCAATGGCGGTTAAAAAGCTGGCCATTGGGGTTAAGGCACCGGCATCGTTATTAAGCACTGTGCGTGAAAGCCCACCCGTAACAGGCAAGCTTGCACTTAAACCTGCGGCTAAATTTGCCATACCTAAACCCAATAGCTCACGGTTACTATTCACCTGCTGCCTACGCTTGGCGGCAAAGGTTCTGGCAATCGCCACTGATTCTGCAAAACCAATTAAGCTAATCATCATCGCCATAGGCAATAAAGTAGTTAAGGTGCTTAGCTTGATGCTTTGCCATTCAATGCTAGGTAGTTGCAGTGGCAGCTTGCCTACAATTTGAATGCCTTGTTTATCTAACCCCATCAGCCCCACGCCCAAAGTAGCAACCACTAATAACACCAAAGGTGCCATGCGGGCTAACAAAGCAGCCCCTGTTTTTTTTAAGCCCCACTTTTGTAAAACCTGAGCTAAGTAATTGCGTGACCAATATAAAAAAGCCACAAATACACTGCCCAGAAAAAGTGTGCTTAAATGCAGCTGACCTAACCCTTGATAAAAACTTATAAGCTGATCTGGCAGGTTTGCCCCCTGCACAGGAATGGCAGTAATGCCTTTAAGCTGCCCAAGTAAAATCATAATGGCAGCACCGCTTACAAAAGCAGACATGACCGGATGGCTTAAAAAGTTAGCTAAAAAACCCATGCGTAATAAGCTCATCAACAGCAAACAAATACCCGACATCAGCGCCAGCAAAATAGCCAATAACACGTATTCATCTGAACCTGGCACAGCAATCGGGCTTAAAGCGCTAAAAGTTAATAAAGAAGTGATGGCCACCGGCCCCACCGCCAGCACACCACTTGTGCCAAACAAAGCATAAGCAATGGCCGGTAAAATGCTGGCATAAAGCCCTGCCTGCAAAGGCAACCCTGCCAACAAAGCATAAGCAAGGCTTTGTGGGATTAATAACAGGCTAACAATCAATGCGGCACTGGCATCTTGTTTAAATAACTGGCGATTATAAATACCACCCCGTAGCAAGCCCCACAAACCTTGGCGCATGGTGGTGCCTTGCAGTTCTGGGTAATCTAAAGGGGTTGATGTTTGTTTCATGCGAGGCTTATTACCTTTTTTAAAAGTAAGGCGCTGATTATTAAGAAGTCAGGCGCTTAAAAAAATCAGGCATATCAAAGCCTGCTTGCTGCATTTTAGTTACTAATTCTGCGGCGGGTTGCTGGTCTTTTTGGCTTAGCGCCCACAAGCAACCACACCTTGCCCCTGAACGGCAAAAAGCCACCACAGGCTTGATGGCAGCGGTATAAATTCTACCAAATTCAAGGCCTTCTTCTTGGGTAACTTGCCCCGATAAAACCGGCTGATGCACCCACTGCACCCCCAAAGCCTTTGCCTGTTGCTGCAGCTGACTGGTGGCTGGTTGGTCTTTTTCTTCAGCATCAGGACGATTAAAAATCAGCGTTTTTACACCGGCTTTGGCAAGGACTTTAATGTGTTCAACGGTTAACTGACCGCAGGTAATTAAATCATCTTCTAGCTGGCGTTTATTGGGTAAATCCATGAATTATTTGCCTTATTTGAATGCGTTTAAAGGAAATTTTAAGTAGCTTACACCATTGGCTTCAGCCGGTGGAAAATGCCCTGCACGCATATTAATTTGCACTGAAGGTAAAATAAGGCGTGGCATGGCTAAAGTCGCATCACGCTGGGTGCGTAGGGCAACAAAGTCAGCTTCATTTTTACCCTGACCTACATGAATATTGTGCTGCTGTTGTTCGGCTACTGTGGTTTCATAACGGTAATCATCTCGCCCCGGCGCCAAGTAATCGTGGCACATAAATAAACGGGTGGCTGGCGGCAGGGCAAAAATCGTTTGAATGGATTGGTAAAGGGTCGCAGCATCACCGCCTGGAAAATCACAACGGGCCGTGCCGTAATCGGGCATAAACAGCGTGTCACCAACAAAGCCGGCATCGCCGATTAAATAAGTTAGGCACGCAGGGGTGTGGCCGGGGGTGTGCAGCACCTCAACGGCTAACTGGCCTATTTTAAAAGTGTCGCCTTGGCTAAACAGCTGGTCGAACTGACTGCCATCGGTTGCAAATGCAGCACCGGCATTAAACACCTCACCAAACACCTGTTGCACTGTGGTTATTTTAGCACCTATGCCAATTTTACCGCCCAGTTTAGCTTGTAAATAAGGCGCAGCAGATAAATGGTCGGCATGAACATGGGTTTCTAAGATCCATTCAACCTGCAAGCTTTGTGTTTTAACTTGGCTAATAATCGCATCGGCACTAGCCGTTGAAGTCTTACCCGATGCAGGGTCAAAATCTAGCACTGAATCTATAATGGCACAGCGATTACTGTGTGAATCACGCACCAAATAGCTGTAAGTGAACGTTGCTAAATCAAAAAAAGCATCCACCTGTGGCTTTAACATCACAATATCCTTAAGGCTAAAAAAAACTAAACAAAAGTGTATAAAAAAAGCCCTGTCTTAAACAGGGCTTTTAATGAATAAAGCAAGCTACTTACTATTACGCATAAAACAAATGGGGTGAAAAACCAGCCAAGCATAAAAACCTAAACCGATGGATACACCAATAAGGTTCATCCAATCAACCCAAGTATTCACATAAGCAAGGCTTGATTGGGTTTGCAAAGGCACTAAAAAAAATGCCAGCAAAACAACCAAAGGTGGAATGTATTTAGACCCCATGCCGCCTTTGCTTGTAAAGCTATAGCTTTTCATGCGAGCAAGCAGCTGAGGCACTAAAAAAGCAACGAGCATGACGCTAATCAGCCACAACCAAGGCAAAGCGGAATACCACACAACCGTCAAAATTCCTGAAAATGTCATGAAACTTTCTCCTTAGATTTTGCCTTCAAGCATGGCGTAGTAAGCGGGGCGCAACATGCGTTCTTTCATAACCCAAACAGTCCAAGATTCTTTTTTAGGATCAATAAAAGAGAAGGAAGGCAACAGTTTACTGTCCCAACCAAATTCAACTAGCATCGCCTTACCAATGGCAGTAATCATAGGGCAAGAGGTATAGCCATTGTGCTTAGCGGTTAAAGGCTTGCCTTGTAAACTGGCCAAAAAGTTTTCTTCTAATACCTTGGCTTGCATTTTTACACTTGCCGCCGTTTTATTGCTTGGCATACCCATCACATCACCAATACCCCAAACATTAAAGTAATCTGGGTTTTGTAGGGTTTCACGGTCAACTTTCATCCAGCCTTTAAAATTTTCATTGGGCTGAAAAGCTAAGGGGCTATTTTCTAAGGCAGCGCCGGCGGTCATCGGTGGCACAACGTGAATAAAATCGTAGTCTTTTACCTGATCTTCGCCGCCTTTAACACTGTAAGTGGCTTTTTTAGCATCGGCATCAATGGCTTTTAATGTCCACAAATCATTGCGGGTTACACCCTGTTCTGAAAAGCGCTGCTTTATAAAGTCATTATAAAAAGGCACGCTAAACAAGCCGCCAGAAGGCGTCATAAACTCAACATTAAACTGCTCACGGCGACCCGTGTCTTCTAAGCGGTGCAAGGTGGTGAACGTCATTTTTATAGGTGCACCTGCACATTTTAAAGCCGTAGGAGGCAGGTTAAATAAACCCGTACCGCCCCCTTTACTGATCCAGCGCTTAATTTCTTCATTGGTTTTAGCTGAAGCATCCATACTGGCATAGACACTACCAACGCCTTTACCCTGACCAATTAAGTCAACGTCCATGCCTTGAATTAAGTCATAACGCAGCTGCAAACCCGAAGCGACAATGAGCTGGTCATAGCTAACTGCTTGACCATCTTCAAGCAACACACGGTTATTGTCTGGGTCATATTCAGCCACATGGCCTTTCACCCAGTTCACACTTTTGGGCAGCCAGTCAACAATGTCAGTCACTGTTTTATCTTGGTTCCACACACCCGAAGCCACTAAAGTCCAACCCGGCTGATAATAATGCTTTTCACGGGTATCAATAATGGTGATTTTAGCGCCTTGCAGGCTATTGGTTAGGCGATTAGCCATCGACAAACCACCCGCGCCTGCACCCACAATAACAATATGGGCTTGTGTGTTAACGGCTTTGGCACCACGAGAGCTAAGTGCTAAAGGGCCGACAACACCGGCACCTAAGCCGAGCTTAAGTAAGTCTCTTCGACTTACGCTTTCAAAGGGAAGGTGTTTTTTTGGCATGAATTGGTTCCTGCTTTTTTAAAGGTTTTTTTTATGAGCTAGGCTTAATTTAGCTTTTACTTAAATGCTATATCCTTACAACTTTGGTTTATTATAGTAATTTTTTCAAGTAATTCTGATGCATATCAAGCTTTAATTAGTCGATCTATCGCTCGCTGCGCTGCAACAAATCCAAAAGCACCCGTTACAAAAGCTGCTGAACCAAAGCCACTGGCACAATCAAGCTTAAGTGCCTCACCTGCATCGGGTTTTTTACAAGCAACACTGCCATCGGCCTGTGGGTAAACTAACTGTTCAGTAGAATAAACACACTCCACTTTAAAACGCTTTTTTACATCACGGGTAAAGCCATAATCACGGCGCAATAAATTACGCACTCTAGCTAGCAAAGGGTCTTGGGTGGTACGCACTAAATCTGCGGTGGTTATAAGGCGTGGGTCTATCTGCCCACCAGCACCACCGACCACCACCAAGCCAACTTTATTACGACGACACCAGTTAATAATACCGGCCTTTACGGGCACCGTATCGGTAGCATCAATCACCACATCAAAACCTTGGTCTAGTTCTTGGGCAAGGTTATTGGTAGTAATAAAGCGGCTAATTGCCGTAATTTTTGCTTCAGGGTTAATATCAAGTAAACGTGCTGCCATGACCTCAACTTTAGACTTACCAACCGTAGAATCTAGGGCGTGTAACTGACGATTAATATTACTGGTACACACATCGTCTAAATCATACAGCGTTACCTGCCCCACCCCCGTTCTAACTAACGCTTCAGCAGTCCAACTACCCACACCGCCAATACCTATAACGGCCACTTTAGCAGCCGCCAATTTAACCAAGGCGGGTTGCCCATAAAGGCGAGCTATGCCACCAAAACGAAATAAATAGCTGTCAGATAATAAATGTTGCACAGTAAACACACCCTGCTTTTAATAAAATAGATTAAGCCTTTGAATTGTACCTTTAGTATACATCCAAGAGTATATACCTAAGCTGTTGCTTATAGAGCAAAAGGTGGTAAATTAACCGCCAGCAAAAATAAGACTTACTAAAGGAAAGTGTTAAGTCGTGAAACTTAGCCGTAATCTGAACGCTTGGTTGTTGTTACTTGCCTTGGCCGTTATGGTCAATCGAGTACTCACGCCTTTTTCAGTGCCGCCGCTGCTTGTTCATGCCGATGGTTATATCGAAGTCTGTTCTTGGCAGGGCGTTACCCAGCGCATTTTAATTAATGCCGCAGGCGAACAGTTAGAATCGCAACAACCGGCTTCCCATTGCCCGCAATGCGTAGCAACGGCTGTGCTTACCCTGCCAACTTTAAGCTTTTTTGCGCCCAATAGTATTCCTGCCAGATTCAATGCTTTACCTGCTAATAAAATAGCTAAACAAGCGGTTTTTGTTAGCCGCCCACCCCCGTCTCGTGCCCCACCTTTTACCTGAGTCAGACCTTAGTGATGAGTTGTTAGCCAGCGGTATGCGCTTACATTCTGCTGTTTGTGTTGCTATCACTGAGTTCATTTTGACTCGGGGTTTGTTGTTTAGATTGTTGCTTAGGTTAAGGCGGGAGTTCCCATTACTCATGTCAGCCGCTAATGCCTAGTTAACACTTTTTTTAGCAACAAACCCTAAAACTGAATCGCAATAAATAAGCAATAAACAATAAACAATGCATTTAATTCAGCTTTAGGAAATTTTATGAACAGTACTTTTTTTGCAGCCCGCCCATTGGCGATGGCTGTTGCTGCGCTTTTGTCTTGCAGCAGCACTTTTATTAGTTCAACTGCCAAAGCCCAAGACCTACCACCACTTTTAGTCACAGGCCAACCAACCAATAACCTAACCACTGAACTTAATCCAGCCAGTTCACAACGCCTAACAGCCGATACAGGGGAATGGTTAAGCCAACAAAATGGCATTGCAACCAACCGCATGGGTGGTCATGGTTTAGATCCTATTATTCGTGGCCTAGGGCAAAACCGCTTAAATATTCTGCTTGATGGCGCTTACGTGTTTGGTGGCTGCCCTAACCGTATGGATCCACCCACCGCCTATGCGCCACTGACTTCTTATGATCTTGTCACTATCAGCAAGGGCGTTACTACCTTGCGCCACGGTGCAGGCGGCAGTGGTGGTACGGTGGTTTTTGAACGCCAGCAGCCCAGTTTTACTGCCAATGATTCAGCCATTAGCGGTCAACTAGGCAGTAGCTATGCCACCAACGGCGAAGCATTTAAAGGCTGGGGGCGTGTTTTAGCCGGTGGCGAACAGGGCTATATTCGTGCCTTTGGGGAATACAGCAAAGCCCAAGATTATAAAGACGGTGCAGGGCGTAAAATTTGGAGCGGCTATGAATCAACCCAAGGCGGTGCGGCGCTAGGCTGGACACCGAGTAGTCAGGGCTGGCTAGAAGTCAGTTATGAAGAAACCCGTGAAAGGGACGTTAAGTTTGCCGGTGCAGGCATGGATTCGCCTATCAGCGATAACAAAACCTATGGTTTGCGTGGCCGTTACGATGCTTCAGCTTTTTTAACCCTAAGTGGCAACTTAAACTACAGCCAAGTAGAGCATGTAATGGATAACTTCTCATTACGCCCTAAAGCCATGATGAAAATGGTTGTTCCCACCACGTCAGACACCCTAACAGGGCGCTTAATGGCTGAGTATGAGCTAGGGCCAAATCAGTTCACCGGCGGCATTAACCTATTAGAAAACCAGCGCTCTGCAACACAAATTAGCTCACCTAGCGCCAACTCCAAACAGCTCGCTTTTATGTGGCCAGATGTTACCCAGAGGCAGGTGGGTGTTTTTGCTGAAGTCGAGCACAGTTTAGGTGCTAATCGCCGTGTTTCTACCGGTATTCGTGCCGATTATTTTGAAGCACAAGCCGACTTAGCTAACAGCAAACCGGCGGATGGTATGATGCCAGCCGCTATTTATAACACTACCTACGGTATTACGGGCGATCTTGATAGAGACCAATGGCTTACTGGTGCATTTATGCGTTTTGAACAAGACCTAGGCCAATGGCAACGTGCCTTTGTAAGCCTTAGTCGCAGCCAGCGCATGGGCGATGCAACCGAAATGTACATGGCACGCGGCAACTGGGTGGGTAATCCTGATCTAAAACCTGAAACCAGCCATCAAGCAGACTTAGGCTTACTAGGTCAAAGCCAAGCATTTGACTATTCAGCGGTGGTTTTTAGCAATCAAGTTACCGACTACATTTACCGTGATGTTAATGCAGGTAAATCGACCTACCGCAATATTAAAGCGGCGCTTTATGGTTTAGAACTAGACAGCACCCTGCGCTATGCTGGCAACTGGGAAACCCGTGGGCAGCTGAGTTTACTGCGTGGCGATAACCGTAGCGATGGCGGCAGCTTGGCACAAATAACCCCCTACCAAGGCCAAGTTTCCCAGCATTGGATTAACGCCCAATGGGAAGTAGCAACCACCTTTCGCTTGGCAGAAAAAGCCAATCGCTTAAATGCTGATGCTAACGAAAAAGCCACCGCCGGTTATGGCTTAGTCGATTTAAGCCTTGCTTGGAAACCCACAGAGCAGTTAAGTGTTTCTACGGGTATTAATAATGTACTAGATAAAAACTACGCTAACTTTTTAAATCGTAATGCGGCAGGGTCAGATCCATTAAACATGGGCGCTAGTGCTTGGAATGATACCTTAACCGAACCTGGACGCAGTTTTTGGGTAAGCGGTAATTTCAACTTCTAAGCTGTTTTTTTATTAACCTACTGCCAAGTTAATCCGTTAACTTGGCAGTTTTTTATTTTTATCCTGTCAATAACTATAAAAAAAGGCATACTATTTTTGTATCTATAAGCGCTAGGAGACTGTATGCGACACCTCATTTTTTTACTGCTGTTTACCTTACTGTTTACTACCCAAGCCAGTGCAGACTTGCCCGCTGCTGAAGGCACTGTTTTGTTAACTATTATTGGCAAAATCCGTCATACCAATCGGCTTGAACTGGCTGAATTTGACCAGCAACTGCTTGAATCTTTAGAGCAGCAGGAAGTAACCACCCACAACCCTTGGTTTGTTGGCAATAATACCTATTCTGGCCCTTTAATGCGTGCGCTAGTGGAAGCAGTTGGCGCAGATAAAAACAGCAATATGAGAATTATTTCATTAAATGGTTTTGTTGCAGAAATCCCTGTCAGTGATTCGCTAGACTATGATCTTATTCTTGCGCTTAAAAAAAATGGTAAGCTTCAGCGTATTCGAGATCGCGGCCCTTTGTTTACTATCTACCCTTTTGATGAACAACCCCAATTGAATACTGAAATGCACTATAATCGCTCGGTTTGGCAGGTAAAAACCATTGAATTTAGATAAGAAAACTTTTGATAAAAAATAGACTTTTACTTTACCAAACTAAGTTTTGGCTACTGCCTTTTATTGCAGCTGCGTTTTTTTTAGCCGCACTGGCGCTGTTACTAATTTTACAAAATCGTGAGCAAGAAATTCAGTTAGCAGAAAGGGATAGTGGATTATGGGCTGCTTACCAGTTAGACCGTGAAAACCTTAAACTCAATACTTTACTTAATGCTTACAAATACCAAAAAAACACCAAACGATGGAAAGAAACCGAATTACGCTTTGAAATTCTTTATAGTCGCCTAACCGTCTTGCGCCACGGTCAATACTATAATTTAATTGAAATAAAAACCCACACACGCAACCTAAGTCTACAGGCTTCTAATATCATTGAGTTAATGGATGATACCTTTTTATTACCTGATGCACAGCTGCCAAAAAACGTTACCTATTTGTTGCAGCTTTCACAACAATTGCAACGCACTACAGAAGAATTAATAACCACATTAAAAGATGTTAGCAGCCAAATAAACACTAAAAAAAGACAAACCATACGCAAGCTTTACCACTACCTTATTGTCTTGTTAGTTTTTTTAATGCTGACAATGGCACTTATTATTTATTTATTAATTTATAAAATGTTTGAGGCACGCACAGCCCAACATAAAGCGCAGCTAATGACTTCTGAACTAGAAGAAGCCATTACTAAATCTGAAGCTGCCAACCTTGCTAAATCTGAGTTTTTAGCCACCATGAGCCATGAAATACGCACGCCTATGAACGGTGTTTTAGGCATGAGTGAGCTATTATTTGAAACCAGCCTTAATACTGAACAGCAAAAATACACACACGCCATTAATAAAAGTGCCACTGCTTTAATGAAGCTTCTTAACGAGCTGATGGATATTTCCAGATTAGAAGCAGGCCGGCTAGTACTTGATTACCGTAGTGTTGAATTAGCTCCGTTATTAAAAGAAGTCATCGACTTTTTTGCTGCTGGACTTAATCAAAAACAGGTTAAGCTTAACTTACAGCTTTCACCTGAAGCCAACGCTTTTTACAACACCGACCCTGGCCGCTTACGCCAAGTACTACTGAACCTGTTGGGTAATGCACTTAAATTTACGGAACAAGGCAGTGTTGAACTTAGAGTCGACTTAAGTGAAAAAGGACTACACTTTGAAGTAGAAGATACTGGGCTAGGTATAGATGAAGCGGTACAACAAAAAATGTTTGAAATTTTCACTCAAGCCGATGCTAGCATCTCCAGACGCTACGGCGGCACCGGTTTAGGCTTGGCAATATCTAGGCGCATTATTGAACAAATGGGGGGCAGTATTAGTCTGCGTAGCCGTCTAAATGCAGGTAGCTGCTTCTATTTCACCTTACCTTTACAGCCTATAAACAACCTAAGCATAGCTAGAAAGCTTTATTAGTTACGCTAATACGAAAGTCTTAAGCCGCGCTTATTGTTTACTTTCACTAGACTGTTACCATCAAAGATCAACAATAAATATAAACAGAGGTGACGCGATAATGAATAACCCCACTAACAACCAGCGTATCGAAGAAAACTTCCGCACCTTTAATGATAAATATGTGGAGCTTTTTACAGACATCAAAAAAGGTCTAGAAGCCATGGGTAGCCTCCATGCTGAACACATCAATGCCCTGCAAGGTATTATTAAAGCGCTAGATGTAAACGATTTCATTAAAGCGCGTGAACGCCTAGTTGATTCAGACATAACTTCGCTAAGAATACGTATGGCCAATCTAAACCTGTTAAATGCCGACGCTTCCCACTACCTGTAGTTACCTTCTAGTTATGGCCTAGCTGTTGCATACACTAGGCCATTAACTATAAAGCTAAATCTATAGGGCTAAGCTGCCCAAATTAAACCTGAAATAATAGCCACAGGGTACAAATGGCACAGGGCAACATTCATACCTAAAGCAGGCGTAAGCAAAGCAATATTGTTGGCTTGTTTCAGCACTTTACTAGCCAAAGGTACTGCCAAAAATAATGACACCAGCCCTATTAAAACCTGCACTGGCAACCAACCTAACAACCAAGCCCCCAGCAACAAAACATAACTCACCACCAAAAACCCTACAAAAATCCAAGCACTTGCTGAACGGCCCAAAACAATGGGGTAGTGGCGACGACCAACTTTTTTATCTGCTTCAACATCAGGAAACTGATTTAACAACAAAAGATTGCTCACCAATAAAGTAACCAAACTAGCCATTACCCAAGCAGCAGGTGTTAAAAAACCAGTAAACACCCAGCTAGCACCTAATGTCATTAATAAACCAAAACCCACACCTGGCGCTAATAAACAAAGCAAAGGTGAGCGGTTAATGTACTGGGTATAGGCATAAATAATTAACACTCCGGGTACACCTATCAAAAGCAGTTGCCACCCCAGCTGCCAAACAAACCAAAGACCAAGCCCCACAACTAACAGCAAGCTAGATAAAGCAACCGCCAAAGCAACACCGGCTTTATCGGGATGCTTAACTAAAGTGCCACTGCCACCGCTAAAAGGTGTCTTTTCGGTCAAAAAATCTAACCCTGACCGAAAATCAAAATATTCATTAAAAGCATTTACGCTGGTGTGCGCAGCCAAAGCTAAACCAACCACCAACATAAGATTTAATAAAACTAGCTGTTGAGTTTCATACCAGCTTAAGGCGGCAGCTAAAGCCACACAAACCAAAGCCAAAGTAAGAAAATTAACCCTTGCTACACCAAAAATAACCTTTAGCACTTCCATAGCTCCAAAATAAAATAAGCAGTTTAGCATAGCCAGCTTCGGCTAGTTATCAGTTAGAATAATTCAAAATCTCAAGGAGTTACTATGAAACTTGGTGCAACAGGCCTTCACTGTTTATCCCCTTAGAAAAAGCCCTACTAATATTTAGCGCCTTAACAGAAAAGTTATTCCAAGAAAGCCATACCATACATTTTGTGGCACTTTATTTACCTGAAGATGACTTAAGTCCAGAAGAACTTATTAGCCTAGCGGATGAAGCACTTTATAAAGCCAAAGCTAGTGGTCGTAATTGCTGTAAAGTGTCGCACAAAGACTTGTAAACATACTAAACTCAAGGGGCTTTTTGATGGTTGAATTACGTCACCTAAAAACCTTGGCTGCCTTGCGGGTGGCAGGCAGCCTAGTCGATGCAGCAGACCGTTTGCATTTAACCCAGTCGGCTTTATCGCACCAATTAAAAGCCTTAGAGCACTTATTAGATACTGAGCTATTTATTCGTAAAAGTAAGCCGCTGCAGTTCACTTCCAGTGGCCAACGGTTATTAAAACTTGCCGACGATGTGTTGCCAAGATTTGAAGCCGCCCAACGCGATTTACAGCGCCTAGCCAAAGGGCAAGCAGGGCGTTTGCACCTTGCCATTGAATGCCACAGTTGTTACCAATGGTTAATGCCAACTTTGGATGCTTTTCGTAAAAACTGGCCAGAAGTTGAAATTGATGTCCCCGGTGGGCACCACTTTGCGCCCTTGCCTGCTTTGAAACGCCAAGAGCTAGATTTAGTCATTACCGCAGACCCTCGCCCCATAGAAGGCGTGGTTTACTCGCCTTTGTTTCATTACGAAAGCCTGTTAGCCATTCCTAAAGACCATGCTTTTATTGAAAAAGATTTTATTGAACCTACCGATTTAATAGCAGAAACTTTAATTACCTACCCTGTTGAGCGTAATTTATTAGACATTTTTACCCGTTTCTTAGACCCAGCCGCCATAGAACCTGCCGATATAAGAACCGCTGAACTCACCATTTTAATGATGCAGCTAGTTGCCAGCCATCGGGGCGTTTGTGCATTGCCAAATTGGGCGATGACAGAATATTTAGAAAGGGATTACGTGGCTGCACGTAGGTTAGGCAAAGAAGGCACTTGGGGAACCCTTTATGCGGCCCACCGAGAAAACCAGCAAAATCTAGAATTTATTGACGACTTTATTCAAACTGCACGCAAAACCTCTGCACAAGTATTAACGGGCATAAGGCCGATTGATAGCTAAATCAATTGCAACTGAACCCAAGGCCTTGTTACCTGCTGTTACCAGTAGTTTTATTGCACAATTACCTGTAAGTTTAGTCTTTACTTATATACGATTTACACCTGTTTTTATCACTGCTTTTTATAACAAGGTTACCTTATGTCTTTCAAAAAATCCTTATCGCCGCTGCTTGCGCTAGTGCTCTTATTAATCTTAGTTATTTGGCTTGCCAGTGGTGATTTTTTATCAAGCAAAACAAAAACGCCTGAACAGGTTCAGCAAGCTAAAACCCAAGCGCTTATGCGGGTTGAAACGCAATGGGTTAAAGCCAAAGTATTCAACCCAATAGAAACCCTGCAAGGGCAATTGCAACCTTGGCAGCAAGTTAATTTAATTGCTGAAACCAGTGGCCGTGTTATTCAACTGTTAGCCAAAGAAGGGCAAGAAATTAACCAAGGCGCCAGCTTATTGCAGCTAGCAGAAGACAATCGCCCTGCCCAACTCACCCGATTCAAAGCAGAACTTGCAAGCAGTGCCGCCGAACTTAAGGCAGCCCAACGGCTACAAAGCACCAATTTGGTTTCTGAAAATGAATTGCTGCGTTTAAAAAGTAACCTATTAAAAACTGAAGCCGACTTAAAAATGGCTGAACTTGATTTAGCCAATACACGCCCTAAAGCGCCTTTTAGTGGTTTGCTTGATAAACGCCACGTTGAACTAGGTGAATTTGTGCAAAAGGGTGACCCATTATTTACCCTATTAAATATCAGCCAACTTAAAGCGATAGCACAAATTCCTCAGCAAAAAATAGCCAGCATTAAAGAAAACCAGCCCGTTACACTTAGGCTATTAGATGGACGCAAGCTAACTGGTAACATCACTTTAATTAGCAGTCTTGCCAATGCTTCTACCCGTACTTTTCAGCTAGAAGCCGCAGTTAATAACCCAGAGCAACTGCGCCTAGCCGGTGCAAGCGCCACCTTGCTTATTCAACGCCCCAGCCTTCCTGCCCATTACATTTCTTTGGCAAGGCTAAGTTTAGACAAGCAAGGGCGCTTAGGCATCAAGCATGTAAACAGCCAACAAAGGGTCGTGTTTACCCCCATCGAGCTTTTAAGCAGCGATGTTAAAGGCGCTTGGCTTGGTGGGCTACCTGAAGAAATTCAACTGATTACCCTAGGGGGTGGTTTTGTTGAATCAGGCGACAAGGTTTCTCCTGTTCTAGTCAATGCAGAACAAGCCGATACAGGCAATGTAAAAAAAGTGCAGGCAGCACAGGAGAAGCGTTAAATGCTAGCCATGATTCGTGTTGCGATAGAACGTAGCCGTGCCACCTTATTAGCTTTATTAATGCTGCTAGTGGGCGGTTGGGCCGCTTATACCGCCATTCCCAAAGAAGCCTTTCCTGATATTACCATTCCCATCATGTACGTTTCTATGCGCTTAGAAGGCATTAGCCCTGAAGATGCCGAACGCCTGCTTGTGCGCCCAATGGAACAAGAGCTACG
>CANQLY010000026.1 GCA_947624795.1 uncultured Marinospirillum sp. | reverse complement strand
TTGCTCATCACTTGCTCCTGAATAAAGAGGAGCCTAGTTTAGTGATAGGAGACTGCGCTAAAAGGTGGGGTTGCTGTACGTTTACGATTTATCACTAATATTGGCTTAAAAGCTGTGAATTTAGCTAAACAAGGCCAGTAGCCTGCGCTAGATAAACGGTATTTTAATTTGTAGCTAAAAGTTGCTTGGCTTCTATCAGGGTTAAATAACCCTTCATTTGCGGCGCACAAATGCCTGTTTCTAGGTAGTTGACATTACCTAAACGGGTGGGCTTTTTAACTAGGGTGTGACCACAGGCTACAGCATCTATATTGGCGACTGGGTGATCTAGCTTTTTATGTAGGCGGTTACGTAATACCGTAGTTGTATCCAGCAACTCTCTAGTTATTTCGCCCTGCCATTGCCTTAAGCTATTCCAATCATCTTTTGGTACTTCTGCATGCACTATGCCTAAGCGTTCTTCTTCAAGGCTGACTTCTAGGGCTAGGGGCATTTTGTTTTGAATAAGTTCTACCAGTTCATGCAGTTCTTCTTCCTTGTACAAGGAGGCCCAGCCTCCACCATGTTTTTGCCAAGCTAGGTAGGCTGATTTATTGCCTGCTAGGCTGTATAACATTAGGCGTTCATGGTTGCCTTGCACTGAATAAAACCAAGGTTCGTTTACTAGTTGCAAGCAGTTGTAGGAATCGGGGCCTCGGTTAATTAAATCACCTACGGCCAACAGGCGGTCTTGGGTAAAGTCAAAACTCACCTGCTCTAACGCCTGCATTAATTCTGCATAATAACCATGCAGATCACCTACGACAAAGTCTCGTCCTAAGCTATTGTTAGCTAAGGTTTGTAACACTTGGATCACTTAACTAGCTCCTTCATGGCAGCATCCAAGCCTTCAATGGTAAGAGGGTACATACGTTTTTCCATTAGCTGATTAATCATGCTTATGGACTGGGTGTAACCCCAATATTTTTCAGGCACAGGGTTAAGCCAAACGGTTTTATTCCAGTTGTTTGTGACTCGTTTTAACCACACCTGCCCAGGTTCTTGGTTAAAATGTTCAACGCTACCACCGGCTACAGCAATTTCATAAGGTGACATAGAGGCATCACCCACAAAAATTACTTTGTAATCTGGGCCGTATTTATGAATTAAATCCATGGTTGGAATGCGTTCATTAAAACGGCGGTTGTTGTCTTTCCAAACTGATTCATACAGGCAGTTATGAAAATAGTAGTGCTCTAGGTGCTTAAATTCTGTTCGGCAGGCAGTGAATAGTTCCTCGACCATTTCTATGTGATCATCCATAGAACCACCAACATCAAGCAATAACAAAACCTTAACCGAGTTGTGTTTTTCTCGCACCATTTTTAAATCTAAATAACCGGCATTGCGTGCGGTGGCTTTAATGGTGCCGTCTAAATCGAGTTCTTCTGCTGCGCCGGTACGGGCAAATTGGCGTAGGCGCTTGAGTGCCACTTGGATATTACGATTACCAAGGCTAAGGGAGTCATCAAAATTTCTAAACTCGCGTTTTTCCCAAACCTTAGCAGCACTACGATTTTTAGATTCTCCCCCTACCCTTATGCCTTCTGGGTGATAGCCACCATGACCAAAGGGTGAGGTTCCGCCCGTGCCTATCCATTTACTACCACCGGCATGGCGTTCTTTTTGTTCTTCTAGGCGCTTTTTAAACTCTTCCATTAGTTTTTCTAAGCTGCCTAGGCTTTGAATTTTTTTGCGGTCTTCTTCGCTTAAAAACTTTTCAAAGGTTTGCCTTAGCCAATCATCGGGAATCACTTTTTCTAGCAGCTCATCTAGGCTGCCGATGCCTTTAAAGTAGCTAGAAAAGGCTAAGTCAAAACGGTCGTAATATTTTTCGTCTTTAACTAGGCAGGTACGCGCCAAAAGGTAAAAATCATCGATTTCGGCAAAGGCTAAATCAGCCTGCAAACCACGAATTAAATCTAATAGCTCGCGCGGTGTAGCCGGTACACCGGCAGCTCTTACTTCTTCAAAAAAATCAATTAGCATAGGTTATCTAGCCACTTACCTGTTTAATGAACGTCACTTTTATTATTTAGATTATTTATTCTGACGGCGCATCATAAAGGTTAGGCGTTCTAGCAAGCTGGCATCCTGTTCATTTTTAACCAAAGCACCGCTAAAAGGTGGCACACTGCTAGTATTGTTTTTACTTAGCAGCGCATCACGGGCAAGCTCATCGGCCATTAATAATTTCAGCCAATCGACTAATTCTGAAGTGCTGGGCTTTTTCTTTAGGCCAGCCACATCACGCAAATCATAAAAAACTTCTAAGGCTTTTTGGACAAGTTCTTGCTGGATATTAGGAAAGTGCACATCCACTATTTGCTGCATGGTGTGCCTGTCTGGAAAGCGAATGTAGTGGAAAAAACAACGGCGCAAGAAGGCATCAGGCAGTTCTTTTTCGTTATTAGACGTAATAATAACAAGGGGACGCTGGCTGGCTTTAATGGTTTGTTGGGTTTCGTACACATAAAATTCCATGCGATCAAGTTCTAACAATAGGTCGTTAGGAAATTCAATGTCGGCTTTATCGACTTCATCAATCAGTAAAACGGAAGGGCGATCACTAGTGAAGGCTTCCCACAGCTTACCCGGCACTATGTAATTACTAATGTCATGCACACGGTCAGTGCCTAGCTGAGAATCACGCAGGCGAGACACGGCATCGTATTCATACAAGCCTTGCTGGGCTTTGGTGGTCGATTTTACGTGCCAAGTAATTAATGGCATATCCAACGCAGCCGCCACTTCTTCAGCTAGCAATGTCTTGCCTGTACCGGGTTCGCCTTTAATCAGTAAAGGGCGTTCTAAGGCAATGGCAGCATTCACAGCCAACTGCAATTCTTCAGTGGCAACGTAGTTTTTAGTTCCAGTAAATTTCATGGCGCTTTTTATCCTTTATCAAACAAGGGTTCTGTTATTTTTAATGCCCTCGTAATTTTTAGAATTTAATCTTTTGTTATAACTTAGTATTTTGAACAGCTCAGCAGTTGTTTAAAACAACTTAAATTCTAGGTAAAGAGTGGCTATGCCTTGTAGTAATCAGTTCGCCACTTTCAAAAACAGCCAATTCACCTGGCTGCATAATGTTCCAAGTTTCATCCAAAGTAAGGGGTGCTGTTGCAATAACACTCACCACGTCTTTGGGGGTTGTGCAGGCTGCAAAATCTATTTTTAACTCAGTGTCTTTTAGCGCTGCAGGGCCAAAGGGTGCACGGCGAGTTAAGTGTGCAAGCTTAGTTGAACAATAAGCATAAAGGTGTTTGCTGTCTGAAATAAGCAGATTAAAAACACCCAGTTCACGCAACGTTTCGCAGCGGGCATGAATTAAATGCTGTAAAGGCTCTTGGTCTTCTGGTGGCTTTGGGAAAGCATCACGAATTTCACCCATTAACCAGCAAAAAGCCCATTCGCTATCGGTTTCACCGGTAGGAAAATAATGACTAAGGGGTAGGTGGTCTTTAAAACCAGCCAACTGGCCATTGTGTGCATAACACCAATGCCGCCCCCAAAGCTCCCTAGAAAAAGGGTGAGTATTGCCTAGGCTGACACCACCCACATTGGCTTGGCGAATATGGCTTATCACAATGCGGCTTTTTATAGGGTAATCCAACAGCATTCTAGCAACGGGTGAATCAATGGATGGAAAAGGGTCTTTAAATTCCCGGTAGCCTTCTTGCTCATAAAAAGCCACGCCCCAGCCATCAAGGTGGGGGCCAGTTGCACCCCCGCGCCGCAAAAAGCCTGCCATGCTAAACGTAATGTCAGTCGGTACGTTTGCACTCATGCCAAGTAGTTCACACATTAAACATAACCTTCATTAAACGATTCTAAATTAGCGCTTATTGTTTTCAGGTTCATCGTCTTCAAATTCATCTTCAAGATCATCTAAGTCGTCTAACTCATCTAAATCATCGTCTTCAAGGCCACTTTCCAAGTCATTATCCATCTCAAAGTCACTCAACTCACCGCCTAGCGAATCATCTAAGTAAGGTAGTGGACTCTCATCATTAGAAGATTCCTGCATTGTTTTGCGCTTATTAACAAAGTTTCGATACATGAAAAAAGCCACTAGAAATAAGGCAATATTAGCCAAAGCTACCGAAGCATAAATCCAAGGCATGCGTGGATCATCCCAGCTTTCAATCGGGTCAAAAAGACCAGGCTTAGCGCCCTCTTCTTCTAATTCTTCTGGTAATACTTCCTCACTTAACACTTCTTGGGGCGGCGCATCAACCAAAGGTTGCACATCCACGTCAGATTCAGGCATTCCCATTGGTAAAACAGGTGCAGGTATTACTTGTGGTACAGGGTTAGGCACTAGTGTGGGCAAAGCTAACCCTTGCCCAGTGCCTTCGGTTTGTTCTGCCATTAAAGTTAAATTAGGCAAGTCAATTTTTAACGGCGTGTTGCCTATTTTAGTTTGAACTAACACATCAATTACTTGATCAACGCTGCGATCTAAAGCAGATAGATCAACTCGCCACTCACCATCGCCCCGGTATTCAGCCGTTAAAGGCTTATTATTGGCACTAATGAGGTAATTAACATCCGCCGGCTTTAAATCGGGGTGCTGGGCACGCAAGATAACCCTTGGATGACTGCCGTCATCAGGCAATTGTAGACTGGCAGCAACCACATTTTGCACATTAAAACTGTGGGTTACTTGGCGTAAAAAAGTACGGCCATCCACTTCAATTTTAAGCGTCTGCTCGCCTAGCTTAGGAAAGTCATCTAATGTGACTTGGTAATGTGGCTGATTAGCAGCCAAAGGCATGGTGTAGGCACCTAGTAACTCTGCACCTTTTTGATGAACAGCCCGCGCACTTAATAAGCTTAAAAATTCACGGCGATTAATTAATTTTTTTTCTTCAGTAAACCAAGCCTCCACTTCTTGCGGGTAACCACGGTAAATAGTGGGTGGCAAGCTAGTGGAATGAAGGCGAATATCAGAAATAACAGTCACACGGTTATCGGGGTGCTCAGGCGATTCTAAGTACCATTTACCGGCTAAAGGTGATTTTACCGTCACCAAAGTGTAGCGGTCATTGCCATGCCAACGAAGGTTTTCATCATTTGATAGGCGGGTGTTTTTCTTATTATTAGGGTCATGCAAAACCACCTGTGCGCCGGGTGCATGAAAGGCAAGCAATGTAAATTCATCAATCGTTGGATCAATTAAAAAACGATTATCCTGCAAAGGCACTTCTTCACTTGGCGCTAAACGGTTAATAATTTGCAGCAATAAAGGCATTAAATCTTTAGCTTCATAAGCAATGGCATGCAAACCACCCGTGCGCTGTGCCATGGTTGCCATTAAGTCATGGTCAGCTTCATCTGATAAAGACAGGGTATGAATGATGTAACCTTCTTTAGCCAACTTAGGAATCAAAGTGCGTAACAAGTGATCGCGTGATTTTTGATTACCCGCCTCACGTGCTGATTGACTCCCTGCTTCAGAAATATCAACCAACCCATCTGAAAGCAAAATTATGTGCTTTTGAGCACTAGCATCACCACCATTAAGGTTTAACCCCGACCTTTCTATGGCATTTTCAATGTCGGTAAACAAAGCAGTTGAATTAATTTTCTTTGCCTGATTACGTGCATTATTACGCCAAGCCTCATCAACCTTCCCATACGGCACAAGGCTATTAGTGTAAGTACCAAAAGTCCAAATCCCTACCTTACTTTCTGCTGGCAATAAATCAATCAGCAAATTAGTAGCAGGAATACGTAGGTTGTTAGGGTCTGTTCTTTTCATGCTCCCCGAAACGTCTACCAATAAACGTACATCAGGTTGCACTGCAAAAACCTTAGCGGCATACAACAATCCGATGAGTAGCACTAGCAGCATTAGTTTTTGTACAGTTTTGCGTCCAAACATGATTTTCTCCACAACCAATTATCCATCCCTGCTTAGCTTGTAGCTAGCAAGTGGTGGTGTTATACACCCAGCTCAACAAGACGACGACCACGCTCAGTTAAGTGCCAACGCAAGCCCCAGCTTGAATTAACCTTCCCTGTTAAACCAGTATTCATTAGTATATTCAATGACTTAATAACATCACTATCAACTAATTCCAAATCTTTTAATAGGCTATCTTGGGTGCGGAAAATATAACGCCCAGTACCCAAAGCTTTCAAAACTTGCGTTGCAGCCACATCTAAGCCATCAAGTAGGTCACCTTCTTCTACCTGTGCAGAATCCATTTCAGTTTCAGTTTCAATTAATGGAAACAAAGACAACTGCAACTGCCTAACCTGTATACGCAAATCTTCAACTTCCAGCTTAGCAGTATCAGCGGCTTGCAAAGTACGGTCTATCTTATTGGTCACAACAACCCGTGAAGCAATGGCTGCAATTAAACATAAACCCGTATAAATCAATAGCTGGCTTGGGTCATTGCGACTTTGATCAACAATGCTACTGCCCACTAAATCAAGCAACACTGGCACTAAAAATGCCGCACCCACCCCCACCACCACACACCGTATCATACCTGTTGTATCACGGTTATCTTGGTTAAGCAGATAGAAGTTAACCAAACCACCAAACACACCTGCCACCAACATAACAAAGGTAAGTACTAAAACAAATCCGACCATAACGCAATTTTCCTATGAGTTACTTAAAGGTTTAACTAAGCTTTTACATCTGTATTTATTGCTTTTTTTTGTGCTATCAAACTAAGCTGTCGCGCCCTTAACCAACCTAAAAGAAAGGCAAGTGGCCAAACGGCTATCAAGGCAGCTACTAGCGGTGCAATTTTAGCCAGCACTTCATTTAGGGGTAAATGAGACAATAATTCGACTACTAATACAATAAAAGCAGGCGCCATAGCAGCCTCATTAATGTCAGCAGGAATTAATAAAATAGCCATTTGACTTAATGAGATGCCCAATTTTAATGTAAAGGGCAACCAAAACAATAATTTCCAACTTGCCAGTACTAAAAAAACCGAACTTAAAAAGTAGGCAAGCCAGCTAAGAGCAATGAGATTATCCATAGGTTATCTTATTGAGTTCAACGACAAAGGGTTAATACTAGTAGGCAAAGCAACAGAAGAAAAGCTACAAGGTGTAACGTTTTTTTCAGTATGCCTAATCTATCCAATGAATAATGCGTTCTTCTAAGTCACGGCCTTGCATAGCTTCTTCAGAAATCACCTGCCCTCGAACACTAATACCTAGCGCATGCATAGCATCGCTTGTGCCAGCAAGTAAAGGGTGCCATAAAGGTAGGGGTTTATTTTCATAACGCAACCGATAAGCACAATCTGAAGGCAAAAGGGCATAAACGGCCTCACCTTCTTCTCGAATCGACATGCAATCAGGCACGTATTTAATCCGATCTTCATAATGCTTACAATGGCAGGCTTTTAAATCCAGTAACTTACACGCCACATCCGTGTAATAAAGCACATCATTTTCTTCATCTTGCAACTTATGCAAACAGCAGCGACCACACCCGTCACACAAGGCTTCCCACTCAAAATCAGTTAACTCAGTCAGTGGCAATGCCAAAAAATTAGGGCGCAAATCAGATCTAACTTTATCTGCCATTAATAGCGCGCCTCGGTGGGTGCACGGTAAAGATCAAGCATGTAATTTTCTCTAACAGGGGGCATTTGTAAATAAAAACCCTGCACTCTTAATTGCTGGCATACCTTGCTTGCATCCACTCTGGCCAGCTTTTTATCCGGCGTTAAAAAAAAAGTGAACACCATTTTAGGCTTACCAAAAATAGCCATTAGCTCTTCTGGCACCGCTTTTAAGCCCCACTTTTTATCAACGTACAAATACATTTCATCTTTAAGGCTACTTAGATAAACCTCAGTTAAAACTCTCATTGCATTTCACCCTCAGCAAGCAACTGTTTCATCAATGTTTCTAAAGCGTCGCGGCGCCAAGCAGGCCAGTTTTCAGGCACTTCAGGCAACTGCTTTTGTGCCAAAGCTTGCAGCCAGTCATCCACTTGCTTGCGCTTAGCTAAAAGTTCAGTAGGCACTTCAAATTCACTGGCAAGATTAACCATGGCTTTTTTAAGGTGTTTACGTGCCACCTTATATTCAGGCCCCATAGGTGAAGATAAAGGCGTTGGCAATAGCGCTTTAGGAATGCTTAACGCTTGTTTAATTTCATTAATAATGTCTTTACCGTAACGTTTCACCCAACCTGGGGCTAATTCAGTCAGTTCAATAAAATCACCCTGACTTTGTGGCTGTTTTTCTGCCAATAGCTGTAGCTGCACATCACTTGCAACACGGTTGCGGGGCTTATCGACTTGGCGTGCACGGCTATCGCGCCACCTTGCCAAACGCTGCAATACTGCTAATTCTCTAGCATTTAAGCGCCAAGCCTGCTTGCAACGCTGCCAAGCATCTTCAGGGTGGTCTTCCATTGCCTCTTCAAGCAACCAACGACTTTCTTCTAACAAAATAGTCAGCTTGTCTTTTTCTATTAGCTTGGCTTTTAATTGGTACCAAATGGGCAATAAAAACTCAACATCTTGTGCTGCATACAGCTGTTGTGATTCAGTTAAAGGGCGCTGTAGCCAGTCAGAACGGGTTTCGCCCTTATCGAGCAAAATGCCTAAATAGTTTTCCACCATGCGCTGATAGCCCATAGCAGAATCACTTTCAACTAGGCTAACCGCAAGCTGCGTGTCAACCAAAGGATTGGGCAAGACACCTAACCAGTGCTGCAGCATTTCTAAGTCTTCAGAACAGCTGTGAAATATTTTTAAAGGGCCCGATACCAAAAGATTAAGTAAGCATTCTGGACGACCCAAAGCCAGCACATCTAACAAATAACAAGCTTTGCCATCACCCACTTGTAAAAGAGCAGGGCGTGGATAAAAAGTATCAGTGCGGATAAATTCAGTGTCCATCGCAAGCTCATCTAGCATTTGCCAGTCAGCACATAATTCTTCTAGGTGTTGCAGGTTATCAACCCAGATACGGTCAAAACTCATCCGTTGGTTTCCTTAGCGGAAGCAAAACCCAATCGCCCAGAAAAAGCGCGCGATAGAGTACCGCCATCCAAAGATTCAAGCTCACCACCCAAGGGAATACCCTGAGCAAGGTGAGTAATTTTAAGTGGTAAAGAAGCGAGCAATCCAACTAAATATTGGGCTGTTGTCTCACCCTCTAGCGTTGGATTGGTTGCTAAAATCACTTCTTCAACCGGCTCGTTACGTAATTTTTCAACCAGTTCATCAAAGCCCAAATCATCTGGACCAATGCCTGCCAAGGGTGACAAGTGGCCTAGCAATACAAAATAGCGCCCATCGTAAACGCCGCTTTGTTCCAGCGCCAGCATATCGGCAGGGGTTTCTACAACACAAAGCACCTTAGTGTTGCGCCGCCCACTACGACAAATGTGGCACGTTTTTTCTTCGGTTAAGGTGCGGCAACTAGAACAATGCCCCACCGCTTGCATGCTTTGTTGCAGCACTCTGGCTAGGCGGTCACCGCCCATACGGTTTCTTTCTAAAAGGTGCAAAGCCATGCGCTGGGCATTTTTAGGCCCAACACCTGGAAGGCAACGCAAGGCTTGAATAAGCTCTTCTATTAAAGGGCTAAATTGCATGACTTAAAAAGGCATCTTAAAGCCAGGAGGTAAAGGCATACCTGCCGTTAGCTCGGCCATTTTGTCTTTACTTACCTGCTCAACCTTGCGCACAGCATCATTCACTGCAGCGGCTAATAAGTCTTCAAGAATTTCTTTTTCTTCTTGCATTAGGCTGTCATCAATTTCAACTTTACGAACGTCGTGGCGACCGGTCATAGTGATTTTTACTAGGCCCGCACCCGATTCGCCCACCGCAGTCGCATTGGCTGCTTCTTCTTGCATTTGTTGCATCTTACCTTGCATTTCTTGAGCTTGCTTCATTAGCTTGCCCATATCGCCCATACCTTTAAACATGCTTTTCTCCTAACAATAATCAGTTCAATAAAAGTGAATTCAATAACCGCAAATAGCTAACAATTAATGCAGCGTATTTTCTGGCATCCAAGCAGCAGGCACAATACTTGATTCATCAAAGCTTGCCTGAAAAACTTGCTGTAAAAGCTGTATATGGGGGTGCTGCTGCAAAGACTCAAGCGTTGTTGTTAATAGCTGTTTGCGTAACGTTTCACGGCGTGTAGAAACATTATCTAAGGGAATAGGATCCCTTGCCTCAAAACTTAGCACTAGGTTTTCTTTAAATAAACCTTGCAGCTGGCTTTTCAAACTGGCTTTTAAATCATCATTAATAAAAGCCAGTGCTTGGGCAGGCGCTAAAAAATACAGCGTGTGTTCTTTGCGCTCCAATAAACAGAGGTTACGAATTTGTGTGCCTGCCCAACCCTGTAAGTTTAATGCATCGAATACTTCTAGCCAGTCTTCATTCGTTTGCAGCTGGGTTGCTGAACCTTGTTGAATGGCTGGAATTACTTCAGCAGGAACCTTTTCGGCTGGAATCTCTATTGCTGAAGGCTCTATTACTGAAGGCACTGTCGCTGCAATAGCCACTTGCATAGGTTTAGGCTCGTTTAGTTGCAAAGCTTCCGCAACTAAAGGTGCTACGGGTGTTAATGACTGCCCCTGAATAACTGGTTCGGCTGGGTTGCTTGCCAGCGCCTGAGTGATAGGCGTAACTGGCTTAGCTTCTGCTGGTGTAGCTTCTATTAAATTAGCTTCAGGGGCTTGGGTCTTTGGGCTGAGTGGCTGCTCAGGTAATTCTGGAATGCCCTGTGGACGAAAAGCCAGCATCCGCAACAAAGTCATTTCCAGGCCAGTGCGAGGGTCGGGTGCTAGGGGTAAATCACGGCGACCTTCAATGGCTAACTGATAATACAGCTGCACTTCTTCAGCAGGCAAACTGGCAGCTAAGGCGATTAACTCGTCTCGGTTGAGCTGATCTTCAGGTAAAGCTTCAGGCACCACCTGCGCTAACGTTAAGCGGTGCAATAAACTGGCAAGGTCTTGCAATACAGCGGCAAAATCTGGCGCTTGTTCAGCAAGGGTTCCAACCACGGCCATTAGCTGAGCAGGGTCGTGGCTAACTAGCGCACGCAATAAGCCTAGTAAATGCTGGTGATCTAACACGCCCAACATAGTGGCCACTTGGTCAACCGCCAAATTACCCTGCCCAAAAGCAATGGCTTGGTCGGTTAAACTAAGCGCATCACGCATTGAACCATCGGCAGCACGGCCTAATAGCCATAAAGAGGCTTCATCAAAGCCAACTTTTTCTTCTGCTAAAAGATAACGCAGGTGTTCAACTACCCGCTCTGCTGGCATGTTTTTTAATTGAAACTGCAAACAGCGCGATAAAACCGTGGCAGGTAATTTTTGTGGGTCGGTAGTCGCTAATAAAAACTTAACATGGGGTGGTGGTTCTTCCAGAGTTTTTAACAGAGCATTAAAACTATGGGTAGAGAGCATGTGCACTTCATCAATTAGGTAGACTTTGAATCGACCTTGAGTCGGTGCATATTGTACGTTATCGAGTAGTTCGCGTGTGTCTTCAACCTTGGTTCGGCTGGCAGCATCCACTTCAATTAAATCGACAAAACGCCCAGTATCTATCGCCTCACAGGTGGAACAAACCCCACAAGGCTCGCTAGTAACGCCTGTTTCGCAATTAAGGCACTTGGCCAAAATACGTGCCAAGGTGGTTTTACCAACCCCACGTGTACCGGTAAATAAATAGGCATGGTGTAGACGGTCAGTATCGAGTGCATTAACTAACGCTCGACTAACGTGATCTTGCCCCACCAACTGATGAAAATTTTTCGGGCGCCATTTTCGCGCTAAAACCTGATAACCCATAAGCTTGCTACCGCAGCCGCTGAAAGAAAATTAATTTGCTAAGGATAGCATGAAGCAACAAAAGAAGGATAACTCCTACAACAACCACTCAATCGGTAACCAGCCCACCACTTTTAAACCCACACCCCGCCAAAAACTAATGCCGGGTTCTTTAGTTAAAGCCGGTGTAGCTGCATTGCTTGGGTCAACCCAAACCAATTGGCCATCGTCTTGTTTAACCTGCCAAGCGGTGCCGTTTAACCCTTGATCAAAGGTGGCATGAAGGCCGCTGGCCATACGTTCGCTGTCAATCAGCAAGCCCATTTCCGTATTTAAGCGTGCCGAACGTGGGTCAAAATTAAAAGAGCCCACAAAAATACGCTTACCATCTACGGCAAAGGTTTTGGCGTGCAAGCTAGCACCTGAAGAACCAAAAGGGCCTAGTTTGCTATTAACCTCGTCACCGCCTTCCACTTGGCGACGCAGTTCAAAAAGCTCGATACCACCGGCCAGCATTTTTTTGCGCCTTTTGGCATAACCTGCATGAACTGGCAGTACATCGGTGGCTTCAAGTGAGTTGGTTAACATTCTTACTTGTACGCCTTGGTTTTGTAGGGCAGTAAATGCCTCAACGCCTTCTTTACCCGGTACAAAATAAGGTGAAACGCCATCAAACTGGCTTTCTATTGTGCCCACCGCTTTAAACAAAATGCCGCCTAACAATTTTTCTCTAGGCAAAGCGCCCTGCCCTTTTTTGGGGCTGTCGCTAACCAGTTTTACCTTGGTCCATTCCATTTCTAAATTGCCAGCCGCAAGCTTACTCACCATGTCGGTTTGCTCTAATACTTGCCGGTAGTCAATCATTTGTTCTGTCTGGCTGTAACAAGCGATTTTGTCGCTAACACTTGCGCCCTTGCTTGGATTTTTTTTACTAAGCGGGGCAACAATTAAGCTAGCAGGGTAGGCAGAAGGGCTATTCCAATAACTATCAAAGTCTTGTGAAATGGCCGGTACTACCTTGCCAGCAACCAGTACGTCTAAATCAACAAACAAGGGCGTTTGGCCGGTGCTAAAATATTCATCGCCCACATTGCGGCCACCTAGCACACTGGCTAGGCCATCTACCGTGAAGCTTTTGTTGTGCATACGGCGGTTTAGGCGAAAAAAATCGAAGGTGAAAGAAAGCAGCCGAAAACGGCGCAAAGGATAAGGATTCCATAAGCGCACTTGAATATTGGGATGAGCATGTAAGGCTGCAATGTCAGGATCTAAGCCGGAAGTGCCGTGGTCATCTAATAGAAGGCGTATTTTCACGCCTCTATCTGCCGCTTGCTTTAATCTATCTAACAACAAATAGCCGGTAAGGTCGGCACGCCAAATGTAATATTGGGTGTCTATTGAAGTGGTTGCCGCATCGGCTAACAGCATGCGTGCAGCAAAAGCATCGGCACCCTTGGCCAAAGGTACCACGCCGGTTAAATCAGGATGCTTGGCCATCATGTCTGTAATGGCTATTGCTAACTGCCCTTCTTTGGCGGGGGGGTAAAGCGGTTGAAGGTTCGCCTGTATTTTTTGGCAAGGAAAAGCTACACCCAGCAAGATGCATGGAAAAAACCAAGACTAACGCCACGCTAGGCAAGTTAAAATAGCGTAGGTTGATAAAAAAATGATTCATAAATACCCTAAAAAAACCCCATCCTTGGGGTTAATTACTGATTACTTAGCCGCATCCTTGGCAATAAGGTCTTTCCACTTGGCAGGGCCTAAATCATGGATAGAATCGCCACGAACATCGACTGCCACCGTCACCGGCATGTCTTCGACATCAAATTCGTAGATAGCTTCCATACCCAAGTCTTCAAACGCCAGCACCTTGGCATGTTTAATGGCTTGTGCAACCAAATAAGCTGCGCCACCGACTGCCATTAAATAAACCGCTTGGTTATCACGAATGGCATCTATCCCAATCGGGCCACGCTCAGATTTGCCTATCATGCCTAGCAAGCCAGTTTTTTCTAATACGGTACGGGTAAATTTATCCATACGCGTTGCCGTTGTAGGGCCGGCGGGTCCAACCACTTCATCACGCACTGGGTCGACTGGGCCAACGTAATAGATAAACTTGCCGTTTAAATCCACCGGTAATTCTTCACCGTTATTGATCATATCAACCATGCGCTTGTGTGCCGCATCACGGCCAGTCAGCATTTTACCTGACAGTAAAACCACATCGCCAGGTTTTAAGTCTTTAACGTCTTCACGGCTAATAGTGTTTAGGTTAATGCGCTTAACATCGGCACCCGCTTCACGGGTTATTTCTGGCCAGTCTTCAAGCTTAGGTGCTTCTAATACCGCAGGGCCTGAACCATCTAACACAAAGTGGGTGTGACGGGTTGCCGCACAGTTAGGAATAATCGCCACTGGCTTATTAGCCGCATGGGTTGGGTAGTCTTTTACTTTAACGTCTAACACGGTCGTTAAACCGCCCAAACCTTGTGCACCAATGCCTAGCTGGTTAATTTTATCAAACAGCTCTAAGCGTAGTTCTTCAGAACGGTTACTAGCACCACGCTTTTGCAAGTCTTGAATATCAATCGGCTCAAGTAACGATTCTTTAGCCAGCAACATGGCTTTTTCAGCCGTGCCGCCAATACCAATACCCAGCATTCCTGGCGGACACCAGCCAGCGCCCATTAAAGGAATTTGTTCTAGTACCCAATCAGCAACGCTGTCAGAAGGGTTAAGCATAGCAAAGCGCGACTTGGCTTCTGAGCCGCCGCCCTTAGCTGCTACGTGCACTTCAACTTGATTACCTGGCACTAATTTAACGTGAATAATGGCAGGTGTGTTGTCTTTGGTGTTAGTGCGCTTGCCGTCTGGGTCGGCCAAAACTGAAGCACGCAAGATATTATCTGGAAGCAGGTAAGCTTTACGCACACCTTCGTTAACCATGCCTTCAACACTCATGGTGGCATCATCCCAACGCACATTCATACCGACTTCTAAAAACACGGTTACTATGCCGGTGTCTTGGCAAATGGGGCGATGGCCCATAGCGCACATGCGTGAGTTAATTAGAATTTGTGCCATGGCATCTTTAGCCGCAGGCGATTCTTCACGTTCGTAAGCTTGGTTTAAAGAATCAATAAAATCTTTAGGGTGATAATAAGAAATGAACTGCAGAGCATCAGCAACACTCTGTATCAGGTCGTCTTGGCGAATTGTTGTCATAAGCAAGGTCCTCTTCTTCATCTGATTTTGTTGTGGCCAAGTATAACACTGCCTCAAATACAGACCAGCCGCCAAAGGTCGAAAATCGGATTAGGTTATCTTTATAGCCATTATTCCTGTAAACTTGCGCCTCTTATCTGCCCCGTGCAGGTCATTTTTTATTCTTTTTGTAAGTTACCGAGATTTCTCCCCACATGAGTTTTTCTACTCTGGGCCTAAGCGCCCCGATTCTTGACGCTCTTAAAGAGCAGGGCTATACCAGCCCAACCCCTATTCAAGCCCAAGCCATACCCGCCATTTTAGCAGGCCAAGATGTCATGGCTGCTGCTCAAACTGGCACAGGTAAAACAGCAGGCTTTACATTGCCCATTTTAGAACGCCTAGCGGCTGGTAAGCCTGCCGGTGCAAATCAGGCACGGGCACTCATTTTAACGCCCACCCGTGAGTTAGCAGCTCAGGTGGCTGAAAGTGTGGCTACTTACAGTAAAGGCATGAAGCTTAGTTCGACGGTGGTGTTTGGTGGCGTAAAAATTAACCCACAAATGATGAAGTTACGCCGGGGCGTTGATATTTTAGTGGCAACCCCAGGCCGTTTAATGGATTTATACAACCAAAACGCCGTAAAATTTTCTGATCTTGAAGTGCTAGTGTTAGATGAAGCCGACCGTATGCTGGACATGGGCTTTATTCACGACATTAAAAAGATTTTAAAAATTCTGCCAGCTAAGCGCCAAAACCTTTTGTTTTCTGCCACTTTCTCTAACGACATTCGTAAGCTTGCTAGAGGTTTAGTCAACAACCCCGTTGAAATCTCGGTCAGCCCACCCAATGCCGCTGCGCCTAGCGTAGAACAAAAAGTGTATAAAATTGAAAAAGCCCAAAAACCAGCCTTGTTAGTGCAGCTAATTAAAGACAACAACTGGTTTCAGGTATTAGTATTTACTAAAACCAAACACGGTGCTAATAAGCTGACCCAGCAAATTGAAGCCTCGGGCTTTAAAGCCGCTGCCATTCATGGTAATAAAAGCCAAGGCGCAAGAACCAAAGCGTTAGCGGGCTTTAAAGACGGCAGTGTACAAATTTTAGTGGCGACTGATATAGCAGCACGGGGTTTAGACATAGACCAACTGCCGCAAGTGGTGAACTATGAACTGCCCAATGTGGCAGAAGACTATGTGCACCGCATTGGGCGTACAGGCCGTGCAGGGTCTACTGGCCATGCCATTTCTTTGGTATCAGAAGATGAAATAAAACTGTTACGAGGCATTGAGCGCTTAATTAAAAGAACACTGGACGTTGAAACACTGCCAGCATTTAATGCTTTACCTAAAGCGCCAGCACGCACGCCATCTAATTCAGCACCGGCAGGGCAAAAGCCTGCACCTAGAAAACCTAGAGCTAGAAGGCCTGCACCTAAAAAGACACTAGCCGCTGACAAATAATTTTTAAATAGGGATACTTTTTTCACAAGGACTGACTGGAGTCACTATGCAAGATAAAGGGCAAGCCCCGAACCTTCAATTGGTGAATGGGAACTACACACTTTATGGCCACTGTACCACTGCTTACTTAAAGCAGTGGCTGGGTTTACAGCCAACCTTTGTTTTGCACCAAACGAATTTGCAGCTATCAATCAAAGCCATGGATACCAACGGTGCCATGGCTTTTTTGCATATTTTTGGTGAAGAGCATCAGGCATGGCCTAAGGGCTTAACCACAACCCAAGAACAACTTTTACGCCTAGTGTTACAAGAGCGTGAAACAGACATTCCTGAACCTAAAAAAATGGGCTGGTTAGCAGATATTGGGCTTCGGGTTAGCCTGCTAAGCAGCCATGCCAAGCAGTTACTAGACTTTATTGGCCAACTGTTTGCGGCCCTGTTTACCCTTCTTCTTAATCCAAGGCGCTTTAAGTTTAAGCTTTTGCTGGATGTTATTCAGCGAGATGGCCTGCATGCGGTGCCTATTATTGCTTTGCTGTCTTTTTTATTAGGTGCGGTGGTTGCATGGCAAGGTGGCCTGCAATTAAAAACCTATGGCGCTAACGTTTTTATTGTTGAGCTAGTAGCGCTTACGCACTTAAGAGAGCTTGGCCCATTAATTACCGCCATTTTGGTCGCAGGACGTTCAGGCTCGGCCTATGCTGCACAGCTAGCCACCATGAATATCAACCAAGAGGTGCTTGCCCTGCGTAGCCTAGGCCAAAATCCCTTTGATTGGCTTATTCTGCCCAAACTTATTGGCTTAATTATTGCCCTACCCCTGCTAACCTTTTTAGCCGACATTAGCGGCTTGGTGGGGGGCAGTTTAGTTGCCTACCTGCAATTAGAAATTAGCCCCACACTTTTCTTGCAGCGCTTAAGCCAAGAAGTCAGTATTGCCCATTTTTTTATTGGCATAATTAAAGCCCCCGTATTTGCTTTAATCATTGTCAGTGTGGGTTGTATGCAGGGCATGCTTGCCAGCGGTGGTGCCGATGCAGTGGGCGTTAGAACCACTCGCAGCGTAGTACAGGCTATTTTTTTAGTCATTATTGTTGATGCCATCTTCTCTATTATGTTTAGCGACGTAGGTTGGTAATATGCATTCCAATACTCAAGCCCTTGTGGAACTTAGCGACATTACTACCCAATTTGGCACGCAGGTTGTTCACCAAAATTTAAACCTCAGTATTCAACGGGGTGAACGCCTTGCTTTAGTGGGTGGCAGTGGCAGTGGTAAATCAGTACTCTTAAGTGAAATTGCACTACTTAAAACACCCCAAGCAGGCAGCGTGGCTTTGTTTGGGCAGGCAACAGAAAAGCTGTCGACCAATGCACTGATTCAGCTACGCAAAAAAATGGGCATGATGTTTCAGCAGGGTGCTTTATTTACCAGCTTAAATATTTTAGAAAATATTATGCTACCAATTAGAGAACACCAGCGCTTGCCTGAAAAGTTTTTAAAAGAATTGGCCATGCTAAAAATTAAGCTAGTGGGGCTACCTGCCAGTGCTGCCACTAAACTGCCACAAGAACTAAGTGGCGGTATGCTAAAACGTGCGGCAGTGGCACGGGCTTTAGCACTTGACCCTAATTTATTGTTACTTGATGAACCCACCGCAGGCTTAGACCCTGCCAGCGCCAGCGCTTTTGATGAAATGCTATTAGAGTTACATGCCACCATGGATTTAACTTTAATACTTGTTACCCATGATTTAGATTCTTTGTGGCAGGTGAGTAATCAAGTGGCTTTTTTAGGTGAAAAAAAGGTGCTATGTAAAGCACCAATGGAGGTGTTAACCATGCATAGTCATCCTGCTATTAAGCATTATTTTGCAAATACCCGTGCTGCAGGTGCACGTAACCGTGGCCTAGGAGCGAACCAGTAATGAACCCTAGAATTAACTACACCCTAGTGGGTGGTTTTGTTGTAGCACTGGTATTGGGTGGGCTATTTTTTATTGGCTTAATGACTAAAGACAGCCGCAATGCTGACCGCCTAGCCTACGTTACTTATTTTTATGATTCCGTTTCTGGTTTAAATGAACGTGCCGCCGTTAAGTACCGGGGCGTGCCCGTGGGCTATGTTGAAAAAATTAGCCTAGTAAGCGACCCTGAAGAAAGGGTGCGCCTAACCCTAAGGCTTGATGAAGACTTACCCATACGCAACAGCACCTTTGCCACTTTGCAGTACCAAGGCATCACGGGGTTATTGTTTGTTGAATTGCAAAGCAGAAGTAACCTAGGTGAGCTATTAGTCACCAGTGAAAAAAAGCCAGCCACCATTGCAAGCCAAGGCTCACGGTTAGTTGAAATAACTGAAAACATTGATGTAGCCATACAAAACTTCAATCAGCTAACCCAGTCGCTGAATGGCTTAACTAGCCAATTAAGCTCGTTAACCAATGAAGGTATGCAGCAGCAAATCTCAAGCCTGCTTTCATCTTTAGAGCGACTTAGCAGCACAGCAGAAACACGGGTTAATGCCTTTGATCCTAAAGCATTTCAACAGCTAGCCACTAACTTATCTAGCGCCTTGTCAGGCTCTGCTGAACAACTGCAAAAAAACTTAACCATTGAATTGCAACACATGCGAGAGCAGCTACAGAATCTAACAGAAGACACGCAAGCCAGCACCCGCTTACTTAGCCCCTTACTGCTACAGGCAGAAAATTTAGCTGAACAATTTCGCTTAGAAAGCAATACTTGGATACGTGGCAACCGTTCTCAATCGGCTGGCCCTGGCGAACAATAGGAGCTTTAAATGCGTTTATTATTGCTATTACTGTTTAGTAGTTTTTTATTAGCCGGTTGTGCTGGCAGCCTTTTACCACCACCAGCACCTGCACCACAACAATGGCTACTTAAACGCCTGCCCAGC
>CANQLY010000025.1 GCA_947624795.1 uncultured Marinospirillum sp. | reverse complement strand
ATCTTTAACAGAATGGCTGGATCGTAAGCTGGGCGGCCTTCGGTATCATTTTTATAAGGCTGGTGAAAAGCAGACAGGTCGAGTTTTTCAGAAATGAGGTAATGCAGAGCAAATTCGAAGGTGCCAAGCTGAAGCTGTTCAAGATAATTAATTACCACCATTGTCTGCTGGTTATAGTCGTAATGCTTGAATCGAGCCATCCTCATGCCCTCGTTATCTGAAAATCCAATCAAACCATAAGTTAGAGGGTTTTTCTACAGCCTGAACGCCGAGTGCAGCGGCAGTTTGTGGAGTGGCGTTTTGTACCAGCGTAGCGATCAGCACAAAAAAGCCACGGAACAAACTGTCCGACTGGCACGACTTGTTAGCGCATTCTATACGCATCCAAGGTTCTACGCAGTATGTGAGGCAGGTCTCTCGCCATCATCCAGATTTCCTTGTCTGGCATAAACATTTCTCGCATCATCGGATGCTCTAAGGAAAATTCAATTAACTCATCAAATGCTTGAACAGCATCTCGTTGTATTTCGGGTTCGTCGGAACTTCGCAAGGTTCTAACCAGATCTATACCTGCATCGTATATCCATGGGAAATCGTTTCTAAACAAACTAATGGCTATTTGAAAGCCAGTGAAATTCTTTTCAAATCTAGGAGACATGTGAAGGATTTCATCAAGCATTTTAGGATGAATTTTTCTCCTGCGTCGAACCATCCGCGAGTCTTTTTCGAACTCAGATCTAGTGATTATTTCTTTCAGCATAATTTGCATAGATTCGATTGTTTTATATATGTCCGAATCCGGATTTCTTAAGAGTTTTTGATTTACGCGGGAGAGGTCTAGAATTTCTTCAAGTATAGAGTTTACCAATGGTTCATTCTTTTGAACTTCAGATTTCACCTCTTCAGGCTTAGGTTGCTTATCAAGTAACTCATTCAGGTTTTTTTCAAGATCGGGATACCAAACATCAAGAGCTTTATCTAACTTTTCGTCGCTTAGTTGTCCCTCAGTGCCAGCCTTGTTTAGCGACACCAAGAGCTTCTTTATATCGTCTTTTTGAAAAATAGTAGATTGAAACTGTAAAATTGGCCCATTAACTTCTGATCGTTTAATATCGAAAAGGAAGGGGCTGACAAAAGATTTATCCATTGTCTTTGAAAGCGCTCCCGCTTCAAAGGTTAACCACGGCGCATGCAAGTTATCTTTTGTTACACAAAGAATTCCGTAACTCGAATCCGCTAATTCCGAAGCTATATCAGTACTCCACCTTGCACCTTTGTCGATATCTTCTGACGAAACGTAAGGCTCAATGGATTGAATCACAGAAGGTAGCCACTCCCTGAGAATTTTCGCTACTTTGTGGCTCGCATCACCCGACCAACTTAAAAATACTTTCATCTATTCTCCTTATTATGAGGACTACATCTTCGTCGCTAACGCCGCATTAAGGTGTGAGCGGCGCTTGGCTATACTTGAGCGAAGCGAAACTGCCAAGCGTTGCGAATCACTCTTAAATGCTTTGTTAGCTGTAAGTTACTTTAACCGTGCGACTTTCTGTTTTACTTTCTGAATCATAGACAACTTTTGGGCTGAAAAATGAAATGCTCGGTGGCAGTTAGGGCACAGAGCAACAGTATTGCTAGTAGTATCAGCACCACCTTGCGCTAAAGGCTCGACGTGATGAACTTCTAGATACGGCTTACCGTTCTCCTTGGTAAAAGGAGCTTCTTGCCCACAATATTCGCAATGCCCATTAGCCTGCTTTAAAGTCCAAGCTTTAACCCTTGGATCTCGTTCATAAGCAATAGAAGTTCGGTTAATACTGTTTGGGTGTTCACTACCACTTGGCTCACTAAAATTAGTATCCACTAATTCATCCACTAAACTTTCTAATTCTAGCTCGTCGAAAGTCGGTTGGAACTTACCCAAGGCAATATCGTGCCAATCATTTTCTGTCATCTCATGATGTGATATCAGGATACGCTTATAACGATTGCCACCTTTTGAAGACTTTACGCTAGGCTCTTTTAAGTTCCCAACTTCTTTACCTATAAGTTTGCGAACGTCTTCAGGTGTATCTGAGAGAATATCGATTAATTTAGTTTTATTGACCTCAATGGAACGATCTTCAATATTTGGATAGGCTTTTACTAAATTTCTCGATATTACGTGAACTTGAATTTGATTAATTTTCTTTTTTCTTAACCTGGTAATTATCGTTTCAAATGCTTTGCCATAATCGGGATTACGATCTTTGGGTCCCCATGATTCTATTATCAGTCCAGCAATCTCAGACACAACCCCTACATTAAATGTTGAATCAAGCTCATCGCCATCAATTGACACCACTTTATTCATGCACATCCTCTAAAGTTTTCGATTACAGCTAACAGCGTATTAGTAGGCATGCTCGTTTTGTCGCTTTGGCTTGCTTACTAAAAATTAATGTATGACTCTGAATACTAAAGATTTAATCAGAAAAAACAAGCTAACCTTTAGTTACAATTCAAGCACGCCGCCTATCCTGCTCACTGCATGCACACTATTTCATCCTCTTCAAATCCCAACGTTCTGATTTTTATAGCTTTAAATAAAAAAGTAGAGAATAAGTGAGCAAGGTCAAGGTTTTAAACAGGCATATTTCAAAACCCCAACTAAAATAGACTGTATAAACAACCAGTTTTTTAAGGTGAGGTGATTCTTATGCTGAAAAGTCCGTTTTTAAGTTCTATACGCATGGATATGCGCCAAAAAGGGTACGCACTTAAAACCGAAAAAACTTACTTATACTGTATTAAATACTTTATTTTATTTCATAAAAAGCGACACCCTTTAACTATGGGTAGCAAAGAAGTGTAGTAGTTTTTATCCTACCTAGCGAACAGCAAGCATGTGGCTATAAACACGCAAAAAATTGCTTTAAATGCGCTGGCTTTTTTATATAACAAGTATTTACAAAAGCCGCTGGGTGAAATTGACTTTAGTCCAGCAAGTAAACCTAGAAACTTACCTGTTGTGCTTTCTATAATTGAAGTGCAACACATTTTGACAGGCTTTGAATGGGCGCAACCTTGTTTTATTTTCACTACTTTACGGTGGTGGTTTGCGTATTAATGAATACTTAAGGTTGCGGGTCAAAGATTTCGATTTTGATCATGGTTGTATTTCTGTTTACGATGGTAAAGGTGGTAAAAGCCGAAATACCTTGCTTCCTCTTAGTCTAAAACCTGCAATTGAACAATTAATTCAGGAAGCCATTGCGCTGCAAGTTGTAGATAATGCCCAAGCAATTGGTCCATCCATGCCTTTTGCTTTGGATAGAAAATACCCATCAGCCTACCGGCAGCCCGCTTGGATGTATGCTTTCCCTTCTATTACTTGGTGTAATCATCCGGTTACAGGTAAGTTGTGTCGCCATCACTTACACGATTCAGTGGCTAGAAAAGCATTAAAGGCAGCAGTAAAACGAGCTGGAATACTGAATAAATGAGTTTCCTGCCATACTTTTCGCCATTCTTTTGCCACGCATTTATTACAGGCAGGACGAGATATTCGTACAGTACAAGAGTTACTGGGGCATACAGACGTAAAAACCACACAGATTTATACGCATGTTATTGGGCAACATTTTGCAGGAATAGCCAGTCCTTTAGATGCATTGGGATTTTTTTAGCAATATTTCAGTATAATACCCAGCTTCTTGCTTTATTTTAGGGTTACTCATGCTTAGTAAAAATCAGGCTAAAAACTTACGTGCTTTACACAGAAAAAAAGCCCGCCGTGAACAGGGGTTATTTTTAGTGGAAGGGGAAAAGGTGGTTGCTGAGTTATTAGCTTCTAGCTGGCAAATAGACAGCCTTTATGCTACGCCTGAATTTATTGGTGCTTATCAAGGCTTAATCAAACAGTCTAAAGTAGTTTTAATAGAATGTTCGGCAGCAGAGCTGACAGCAGTTAGCACTTTAGTCAGTAATTCAGCAGCTTTGGCGCTAGTGAAAATGCCTGAACCTACCTTAAAGCCACTGGATACTGAACAGGCTTGGATACTGGCTTTGGATGGCATTAATGACCCAGGGAATTTAGGCAGCCTACTACGCATTGCCGATTGGTATGGCATTGGGCAGGTGGTTTGTTCACCGACGACAGCTGAAGTTTATAACCCCAAGGTAATTACTGCGTCTAAAGGTTCTTTTTTGCGCATTGCCGTTAGCTACCAACCCTTAGGCGCTTTTTTTAACCAGCTTCCAGCCAATACCGCCATTTTAGGTGCTTACTTAGAAGGCGAATCCATTCACCAGCTAAAAGCTAGCCCAAGCGGTGGGGTTATTTTATTAGGCAGCGAAGCGCAAGGCATTAGCCAAGAGTTAGCTTTAAGGGTAACACGCAAAATCACCATTCCAGCCTTTGGGGCAGCAGAGTCATTAAACGTGGGCGTTGCAGCAGCGGTGATATGCGACAACCTTAAACGCCTAAGCACGCTTAAAAGCCATCAATCATAAGCCACAAGTTTAGGCGGTGGTAACGGGCTAACCGCCTGCCAATATTGGGTGAGTAGCTTAGGGTTATGCACCTTGATGCTTACCTTTGTTTGCTTGGGTTGCAAAGGCGGTTGGTGAATCAATTCAGCAAACTTACTTGCATCGGCTAAAGCGGCTTCTTCTAAAAAGCGGCTGGGGTGATTTGAGTTTTCACTTTGCGCCAGCACCAGCCAATGTTTAGCCCGTGTAATGGCAACGTAGAATAAACGCCTTTCTGCCTCTTCTTCGGCTGGGCTTAAACGGCTAAAACCTGAAGTGTAGGGAAAGTCGCCTTCGTTTAACCCATACACGCCCACCCAATCCCACTCCAAACCCTTGGCTGAATGCACAGTTAAAATAACCAATTGTTCTGCAGTAGCATCGGTTGTTTGGCTGGCAGCGCCTTCTTGGCGGGCAAGCTCTAATGCATTCACCCATTCGCCTAGGTCGCTGGTGGTGCTTTTTTCTGCATAACGCTTTAGCCCTTCAATTAAACGCAAAGCTTCATTGCCGCTTTCTTTGCTGGGTGATGCTTTGCGTATTTTTTCTAAGGCATCGGTTTCACGCAAGGTTAGCTGTATAAAATCGGCAGGCTTCAGTTTTTTTGCGTGTTTAGCTAAGTTTTCTAGCAGTTCTAGCCTTTGATTCACCCGATGCCTTTTACCTTTGGGCAGGTTATCAATGGCAGCAATTAAGGCAGGTTCACTTAATATTCTGCCTTGCAACAAGCCTTGGCGTTCGGGTTCGGTTAAATAAAGCGTAGGAAAACTTAATAGCTGATAAAAATCTTGCTGGGCATCGGGGTGCTGATAGTTAATTTTAATGCCAGCTTGGCTATGAATAGCAAGGCGTGCATAGGCTAACAAACCACGAATTTGAGGGCGATTAAAAATAAAATGTTCTTGCCTAGCCAATTGAAAAGGCTGGTGGTTTTTTAGTAGCTCTAACTGCACATCTAAACTTTGCGACCAGCTACGCACCAAAATAGCCGCTTTACCCTCTGGTGCTTTTGCCTGCCAAGTGGCTAGTTGCTCTAAAAGCCAAGCACTGCCCTGCCCTTGGCTTAAATAAGTGGGACTGGCCTTCTCAACAGCCAAGGTTATTTGTTCAGGGCGTTCTGTATTATACCTAATCACTTGGTTAGCAGCCAAAGCAAGGCTGTGACCAAAACGAAACGTATGCGTTAGTGGGTAGTCTTGCACCTGTTTAAAGTCTTGCTGAAAACGGCGCAGCATGTATTCAGGGCGAGCACCACGCCATTCATAAATGCACTGGTCTAAATCGCCCACCACCATCACTTGGGCATCACCAGCAAGGGCTTTAATCAGCGCCTGCTGCACTTCGTTAATGTCTTGGTATTCATCAACAATTAAGTAATCTAAAAAACCTTGCAAGCGGGTTAGCAGTTCTGGCTGTTTAGCAAGCAGCTTTAAAGGCCGCCATAATAAGTCATCAAAAAACATTAATCGCTGTTCTTTTAATAACGCTTCTAGCTGTTCAAATGCTTGGAGGAAATGGCTTTGGGTGGCCGTTGCATCCAAGGCTTCAAACACTAAATCGGCATCACTTAAGCCACTTTTTACTAAAGTACAAAAATCTTTAAACGCATCCAAAGCATCTTCTTCAAGCCATGCTTGCACTTCTTGCCCCTGCTCTGCTGCAAGTAAAGTGAGGGCTTGGCGGGTTAAGCGGTCAACCATCCATTCTTCTTGCTGCAATTTACGTGGCTCTAATGCACCCCAGCGGCAAAAAGTTTGGGTCAGGCGATGGCCTAACGAATGAAAAGTACGCACATCGGGCAAAGCCAGCTGCAAACCTTCAGTGGCTTGAATTTGGCTGGCACGGTGCTGTAATTTACTCACAAAATCTTCACGCGCGGCCTTGTTATACATCACCACCAATAAACGCTGGGCAGGCGTGCCTTGGCGCAGCAAATAAATCACCCGCTCCACCAGTGTGGTGGTTTTACCAGAACCTGCCACCGCCCTAACTCTGGCGTGGCCTTGCTGGTGGGTAATCACGGCTTGCTGCTCTAAGGTGAATTGCGCTAGGGTTAATCGCTCAGGCTGTTCTGGCAAGGGCTGTTCTGGCATTAGTCAAAACAACCCAGCTGAAATTCAGCGCCAGCAGCGTTTAAATAAAGGCAGGTTTGTTGGTTTTCTTGGCGTATTTCAGCCAATTCCACCAGCTGATAAAACACTTGCGGCAGAATACGGGCTTCCAGCAGATCACGCACCTGTACATAGGGGCGCGGCTCGCCATTGGCTTGTGTCACCACCCGTAAAGGGTGCTCAGCATCAAGCTTGAAAGTATCGCTTACATTGGTTTCTAACACAATACACGCCTGTTGTTTTAAAGCTTCACCGCCTGGGTTGCCTTGCGCTGCTAGGGGGGTTGTAACGGTTGCAGCAACAATTAAAAATGGCACTTCAGCCACCTTCACCACCACCTTTTCAGTGGGCGTTATTAGGTAGTAATTATTATCGGCTTCTAAACGCAACAGAGTAGAAAATAGCCGCACTAATTCAGTGCGAATAAAAGGGTCGCCCTGATGAAACCACTGGCCTTGGTGATCAATGCTTAGATCAATGTCTATCACCTGCTTTGGCTGCCACAGGTGAAGGGGCGGCACGCCTTTTTCGCCTGCATTGCGATCAATGCGTGAGGCAAGTTGTAATAGCACACTTGAAGTTGATATAGAAGCTGGCATAAAAGTTGACCTAAAACTCAGGCTTAGTTGCTAGTGCTGAATCGGGGTTAGATTTACGGCCACGCTGACCACGATTACCTAAGCGCACACCAATATCCATCATAAAGCGGAAAAATTCGTCCTTGTCTTGAATCACGTCTTGAAAAAACTCTGACTGATAAAGCACCGCCGCACCGTGTACAAACGCCCAAGAAGCGCAGTAATGAAAATAAGGCGGCACCTCTTCTAATAAGCCTTCATCCATACGGCCAGTTATTAAACCCGATAGGCTTTCTAGGTTTTTTGCCCTAAAGCGGTGCAGCTCTTCAATCATTTCAGGAATGACATTGGCTTTAACCAGCTTTTCTTCCAAACGATTAAATAGTAGGTATTTATCGGGCTGCTGCATACGAAATTCAAAATAAGCCCGTGACAAGGCTTCTTTATTTTCAGCAATTTTTGGCAAACTAAATAGTTTGGCCATTTCTAATTCATAATCCAACATCAGGCGTAAAAAAATCTCCGCCTTAGTGCTGAAGTGTTTATAAATAGTGCCTTTACCGATATTTACTTTATCGGCAATCATTTCTACGGTTACCTTGTCTTCACCAAATTCTAAAAACAGATTTAGTGCAATGTCCAGTATTCGGGCTTCACGCTGCTTAAATTCCCTTACACGTCGTGCCTGTTTTTCTACCGGCGACTCAGCCATAACCTGCTCCTCAAAATATGACTCATATCATTATTCTAGTCACAAGATTAAACGGCTTTAACAATTCAAGCAAGGGAAGCCTGTTGCTTGGCTATTTTTGTAACCCTAGCAAGCACTTGCGGAAATAAACGAAAAAAGTTTTCGGTGGTTTGCTGGGCTAAAAACTCACTGTTAAGTCCACGCAAATCAGCAATCGATTCAAGCACATCACGCACATAACCTGGCTCGTTCTGTTTACCACGGTGGGGTACGGGGGCTAAATAAGGTGCATCGGTTTCTACTAGCATTCGGTCTAATGGCAAAACCTTGGCCACTTCACGCAGCTTAGCAGCAGAATGGAAAGTCACAATGCCTGAAAAAGACACGTATAACCCCATGCCCACCACCTGACGGGCAAAGTCTAAATCTTCAGTAAAACAATGAATAATGCCCTGCCCACCCCGTTCACAAAAAGGTTTAAGCAAGGCTAGGGTATCTTGGCTGGCTTCACGGGTGTGCACAATCACAGGCTTATTAAGCACTAGCGCAGCGTCTAGGTGGCGCTGAAAATACTCAAGCTGCACTTGGGGTTCTAAGCCTTCATAATGATAATCTAGCCCCGTTTCACCCAAAGCAATAATGTCTTTCGCCTGCCCCCATTCAATCAGCTGGTCAGTAGTAAAAGGCTGTTCTGGCTGGTGTAAGGGGTGCAAGCCCAACGTTAAGCTAACGTCATCAAAGGGGGCGGTTAAGTCTCGCAACTGTTGAATGTGCCAAGGGTTAACATTAATGCATAAAAAATGCCTTACCCCACGTTGCCTTGCAGCCTCTAAAACGCCTGCTAAACCGGCTTGCTCGCCACTGCTTGTTTTTGCCAGTTGCAGCATGTCTAAATGGCAATGGGAATCAACCAACCACATATATAAATGCCTCTTAACTCTAAAGGGTATGCGTTGGCTTGCCGTTATCGGCTAAGCCTGCTAAAAGTTCTTCTATTCGGCGCTTAAGCAAGGTTTCATCGGCTAAAAAATGCACCCCAACTCCAGCTAACTTTTGTTCTTGTGCGCCCACGGGGGTACGCCAAGCCAAAGTGCCTTTAACCAAGAAAACCTCTGCTTGTTCAAGCAGCTGTAATTGAATTTGAATTAACTCACCGGGGCGTATTACACGGCTGGTGGGTACAAACAACCCACCGTTTTTTAAAAAAGGCATGTAGTGCGCTTTAAGGCTTGGCTTGTCTTTTATAACTAAGGTTAAAGGCTTAAGCTCACTCATGGTTTAACGCCTGCATTAATCTAATCATCAAACTTTCTAAAAACAAATCAAGGTTAGGGTTAGTGTGCAATTGCTGGTGCATGCCTTGCAATTCTTGTTCTAAATGCAAAAGACCTCGTTGCCCTAATAGCTGAAAAAACTGCCGATAAAGGGGTAGCTGGCGGCTGTCTTGCACCCCTGCCTCACCTAACACGCCATACCTAAGGCTGTCGGCACACCAGCGTTGCAAATTCGTTAATAAACTTGCCAAAGGAAACGTTTTAAGCTTGCTAGCATGCTCAATAGGATCAGCGCCCCTTATAAGGGCTTCCATGACTTGAGCCAATAAATAACGCCTTTCCTCAGCGGCAGGCGTTGCTAGTTTTAACGCATGCAAAGGGCGACCACCGGCAGTTTTTAAAAGCACTTCAGGGTTTTGTTCATTGGTTAGCTGGGGTTTTAGCCAAGCTTTGCCCTGCTCTAAACTGGGGGGTTTTACTGCCCAAATTTGGCAACGGCTGCGTAAAGTAGCAGGCAAGCTGTAAGGCCGGTCACTGACTAAAATAAACTGGGTGTTTGGCTCTGGCTCTTCTAGTGTTTTTAACAAGGCATTAGCAGCATTAATGTTCAGGGCTTCTGCAGGCCAAATAATCACTACTTTATAGCCGCCTTGCTGCGCGCTTTTTTGCACTTGGCTTGCTATGTCACGAACCTGATCTACCCGTATTGCCTTGCCTTCGGCTTCAGGTTCTAAAAGGTGCAAATCAGGGTGAAAGCCTGCTTCTATAAAACGGCAGGAACGGCATTTACCACAGGCTTGAAAACCTTGATGGTTGGTGCAAAGTAAAAAATAAGCCAAAGCACGGCCAAGGGTGCGCTTCCCTAAACCCGACAAGCCGGTGAGTAATAGGGCGTGCGGTAAACGCTTTTCTTGTATTTGCTGTTGCCACTGTCGCCAAATAAGGGCGTGCCACGGCATCGGCTGAAAAGGCTTCATGGGGCGCTGCTTGCGGTTAAAGCGTCATTTAATAGCGGCTGTAAATAGCCAAGTACTTGCGCTTTTACCTGTGCAAGGCTTAACGAAGCATCAACCACTCGAAAACGCAAAGGGTGTTGGTGCGCTCGATTTAAATAGCCTTCTCGCACTCGCTGGAAAAACGCTAACTGCTCTTGTTCAAACCGGTCACGCTGCTGGCCTCGGCTATCCACTCTTTTGGAAGCGGCTTCAACTGGCATGTCTAATAGCAGGGTTAAATCAGGCTGTAGATCTTGGTGCACTAGATTTTCTAATAGCGCAAGGGTAGCCTCGCTCTGCCCACGCCCACCGCCTTGGTATGCATAGCTTGCATCGGTAAAGCGATCACAAACCACCCAAATGCCTTGCGCTAATGCTGGGCGAATCACTTGATCTAAATGCTGAGCACGGCCTGCAAACATCAGTAGCAATTCAGTTAAATGGCAGGGTGTTTCTGCTTCGCTGGCTAATAATAAATTACGTATGGCTTCGGCAAGTGGCGTACCGCCGGGTTCACGGGTTTTGATCCAAGGAATATTGGCTGCATCTAATTGGGCGGTAATAAAATTTACATTGGTGGTTTTACCCACGCCTTCGCCACCTTCTAGGGTAATAAAACACGCTTTAGTCATTTGGTTAGCATCCTGTTCACTACGCTCTTCACTAGCCTATTCACTGGGCTGTTCACGCGTGGCTTCTGGTTCATCCGTTGGTGGTGCAGGCCATGAACGGTAATCTTCTCGGCGCTGTAACTGGTATTTTTTAACCGCTTGGTTATGCGCTTCAAGGCTTGCAGAGAACTGGTGCGTACCATCGCCTTTAGCCACAAAATACAAGGCGTTACCTTGGGCAGGGTTAACACTGGCTTTTAAAGCGGCCGCACCGGGCAAAGCAATGGGTGTTAGCGGCAAGCCATAATTGGTGTAAGTATTCCAAGGCGTGGCTTCACGCAGGTTACGGCGGGTTATCTTGCCTTGGTAATTTTTATCCATGCCATAAATAACCGTTGGATCGGTTTGTAAACGCATGCCTTTTTGTAAGCGGCGTACAAACACCCCAGCAATGGCTTCACGCTCATGCGGTGCACCCGTTTCACGTTCTACAATAGAAGCCATGATTAACGCATCATACGGCGTTTTATAAGGCAAACCACTGGCACGGTTAGCCCAAACGTCTTTTAACAACTGTTGCATGGTACGGTTGGCTTGGCGCATTAAATCCAAGTCTTGCATGCCTTTACTGTAGGTATAAGTGTCAGGAAAAAACCACCCTTCAGCGGCCTGATTAGGCATTTCTAACGCTGCCATAATTTCAGCTTCAGACCAATCAGTGGTGGTTTTAGTTAGTTTTTTGGCAGCAGCTAAGGTTTGGCGCATCCCTTCAAAAGTAGAGCCTTCCACTAGCGTAATGCGATAAGTTACCAGATCACCTGCTTGCAACTTGCTGTAAAGCTGGGTGAGGTTCATTGGAGGATCAAGCTGGTATTCGCCAGTGCGAATAACGCCAGCATCACCCGTTAAACGCAGCCAAACACGGGTAGGAAGGCTGCTACTAATCACGCCTTCCTGTTCTAGCTGATTTAAAAGGCTAATAAAACTTCGGCCAGGTGCTATGTCTAATAGGCGTGACGATTCCAACCTAAGTGGCTGGCTAAGTTGCTTATAAAACCAGTAAGACACAGCAGAGGCGACTAGCAGCGTTAGTAAAAAAACTGCTAAAGTTATTTTTTTGATCATCGTTTGCCAGTTAGTTAAGTGGCAGTCCCAACTGGGGATGAAAAACTGCCATAAGTTGTTGGGTTTGTGGGCCGATTGGCCAGTTGGCTAAACAGCCATTAGCATCTTGTAGGCTAGTCACCGGCCAAATGCCTTGCAAACTATTGCACACAAAGACTTCTTCTGCCTGCTTAAGTGTTTCTAAATCACTTTTAACCTGAAGCACTTGGTTGGTTGTAAGGTGGCTTAGTAACTGCCGCCGCATTACACCGGCTAAAGCGCCGGTTTGCAAGGAAGGCGTATGCCAACAACCATTAGCAAACCAGAATACGTTACGGGCAATGGCCTCGCTTACCTTGCCATCAGCATTGTATTGTAGCGCCTCTGCAAAATGATTAGGGCAGCCTTCACTGGCTAAGGTTTGGCTAAGGCGATTTAAATGCTTGCTTGAAGACTCAGGGTTACTGCCGGGGCAAGCCTGCCACCAACACGCAATGCCTGCTTGGTAGGCTTGATTGTTAATGCTTAATAAACGGGGGCGAATAAAGCGATACCACACCTGCTTTTTAGCACGGCGATAACCAACACCCCCAGGGCCTGCTAAAAGCATCACTTTTAACATGCCTTCTTGTAGTTGATGACTTAGCGTTTTAATTTCTTTTTCAAGCAAAAGCCAATCAACGGCCTCTGAAGGGTAAAGTAAAGCAGCCAAACCCGATTGCAGGCGTAAGAGGTGATCCTCTAAAAAAACTGCCTGCCCCGCTGTTATTCTAATGCTAGTAAAAACACCTTCACCAAACGCCAGGGCACGACTTGCAAGCAACCAATCTAAGTCACTTGCTGCAGGGTTACGACCATTTAACAACATGGGGGGTAGGCTTGTCATGGTTTTAAATCTTACTGAAAATTAAGCTGCCATTGGTGCCACCAAACCCAAAAGAGTTCGACAGTGTGTGTTCAATTTTCATCTGCCGTGCTTCATTAGGTACATAATCTAGGTTACAACCTTCTTGTGGGTTGTCTAGGTTAATTGTTGGGGGAGCCACCTGATCACGCATTGCCAAAATACAAAAGACCGCTTCAACCGCGCCAGCTGCGCCTAGCAAATGGCCAATCATGGATTTAGTAGAACTCACCGCCACTTTATTAGCAGCAGCGCCCATCACCGCTTCTACTGCACGGCTTTCGGCTAAATCACCCGCCGGTGTTGAAGTGCCGTGGGCGTTAATGTAGCTGATAGCATCGGCATTTAAGCCTGCATCACGCAACGCATTACGCATAGCAGCAGCAGCGCCACGGCCATCTTCAGGTGGTAGCGTCATGTGGTAGGCATCATCGCTCATACCAAAACCGGTCAGTTCAGCATAAATGTTAGCGCCACGGGCTTTAGCGTGCTCGTACTCTTCTAGCACCAATACACCCGCACCATCGCCTAGAACAAAACCATCACGATCTTTATCCCACGGGCGACTTGCGGCTTGCGGGTCATCATTACGGGTAGATAAAGCACGGGCAGCAGCAAAACCACCCAAGCCTAACGGAGTGCTTGCGGCTTCTGCACCACCACACACCATCACATCAGCATCACCATAAGCAATGGTGCGAGCTGAATAACCAATGTTGTGCGTACCCGAAGTGCAAGCCGTGGTAATGGCAATGTTAGGGCCTCTGAAACCAAAGCGTATCGCAAGGTTACCAGAAATCATATTAATGATGGAGCCAGGCACAAAAAAAGGTGAAATTTTACGTGGTCCACCTTTTTGTAATAATTCATGGTTTTTTTCTATCATGGGCAAACCGCCAATGCCTGAACCTAACGCACAACCTATGCGGTCAGCATTTTCTTCTGTTGTTTCAATCCCAGAATCAGCAATGGCTTGAATGGCAGCGGCCATACCGTATTGAATGAACAAGTCCATTTTACGGGCATCTTTTTTAGGCATGAAAGCTTCAACGTCAAAACCTTTCACTTGAGCACCAAAGCGTGTGGTGAAGGCTGAGGTGTCAAAACCTTCAATTGCCGCTACACCACTGCGACCTGCTAAAACACCTTGCCAAGTATCATCTAAATTAATGCCTAAGGGGGTTACTAGCCCCATACCTGTCACCACCACTCGTCTATGCGACATGCCCTGCTCCTCTGCAATTCGTTAATTCTTAAAATTGGCGGGGATTATATCCCAAAAAATAAAAAACCGCTGCACCAAAAGGCGAAGCGGTTTTAACAAGTAGCAAAGCAAGGCTTTATACTTGCATCAAACAAGTAGCTAAAAAAGCTTACTGGTTAGCCGTTACGTAGTTCATTGCTTCTTGAACTGTAGTAATTTTTTCAGCTTCTTCATCAGGAATCTCAGTTTCAAACTCTTCTTCAAGAGCCATCACTAATTCAACAGTGTCTAAAGAATCCGCGCCTAAGTCTTCAACAAAAGAAGAAGAGTTCTGAATTTCTTCTTCTTTAACGCCTAGTTGTTCTGCAACAATTTTTTTCACGCGCTCTTCGATGGTGCTCATACGTTTAATTACTCCTAGGTAAAATCTTGCTGTGCAATGGTCTAAAATTGCACAGTAGTTTATAAACCGAAGCCGTTGCTTGCAACTAAAAAAAGTTTTTTTAGCTAAAAGCAGCAATTTCGATGAAATTTAACGCATATTCATGCCGCCATTAACGTGCAAGGTTTCACCTGTAATGTAAGCTGCTGGCTCGCTGGCTAAAAAACCAACCACCGCAGCTATTTCTTCAGGCTGACCTAAACGGCCAAGTGGCACTTGCTTAACAAGTACTTCTTTTTGCGCTTCAGGCAATACTTCAGTCATGTCTGTTGCAATAAAACCTGGCGCGACAGCATTGACTGTTACATTGCGCGAACCCACTTCACGGGCTAATGAGCGTGTAAAACCCTCAACACCTGCTTTAGAAGCTGCATAATTTGCTTGCCCCATATTGCCCATAGTGGCAACAATGGAACTGACATTAATAATACGGCCCCAACGTGCTTTAGTCATGCCTCTTAGGCAAGCTTTACTGGTGCGATAAACCGACTTAAGGTTGGTATCAATAACAGCATCCCACTCTTCGTCTTTCATGCGCATCATTAAGTTATCTTTAGTAATACCGGCATTATTAACCAGTATTAAAGGTGCACCATACTGTTCTGTGATCGCTTTAACAACTGTTTCAACAGAGGTTGCATCGGTTACGTTAAGCAACTTACCTTCACCTGCTATACCCGCTGCTTTTAAACCTTCACTAATATTAGTAGCACCGGCTTCACTTGTTGCCGTACCAATAACAATGGCACCTAGGCGGCCTAGCTCAAGTGCAATGGCACGGCCAATACCACGGCTTGCACCGGTCACTAGCGCTACTTTTCCTACCAAATTTGGCTGACTCATAACCTTTCCTCATGCTCTATTATTCAGCACGTAACGATTCCAATGCAACTTGAACTGAATCAGGATCATTGACGGCTAAGGATTTAGCTGTTTTAACTAGGCGTTTATTTAAGCCAACTAACACCTTGCCCGGGCCACATTCAACGTAGCTATCTGCACCCTGCTGCCGCATAAACTCAATGCTTTCTATCCAGCGCACAGGGCGATAAAGCTGTGCCACTAGATTATCACGAATTGCTGCTACTTCCGTTTCTGGGGCAGCATGCACGTTTTGTATCACAGGCACACGGGGCTTATTTAACTGAATTAAATTTAACTCATCGGCCAACTTTTCTGCTGCCGGACGCATTAATTCACAATGCGAAGGCACGCTAACCGGCAAAGGTATAGCTTTACGTGCACCGGCTTCTTTGCAAGCAATCATGGCTCGCTCCACCGCTGCAACATTACCAGCAATCACTATTTGCCCCGGGGCATTGTAGTTAACTGCTGCCACCACGTCACCCTGAGCAGCTAATGCACAAGCCGCTTCAATTTTATCAGCATCTAAGCCTAAAATGGCTGCCATAGCACCCTGACCTTCTGGTACAGCGGCTTGCATAAACTTACCACGGGCACGCACTAGGCGTAGGCCGTCGGCAAAATCCATTGCGCCACTGCACACCAAAGCAGAGTATTCACCCAAACTGTGACCAGCAAGCCAAGCGGGGCGCGGGCCTTCAAGTTCTTTCCAAACACGCCACACAGCCACACTTGCGGCAAGAATGGCAGGCTGAGTAATGTCGGTACGATTTAAATCTTCAACCGGCCCTTCTTGCACTAAATGCCAAAGATCATACCCAAGCGCGGTCGACGCTTCTTCAAAAGTTGAACGCACAACAGCATAACGCTCTGCCAACTCTGAGAGCATTCCTAATTGCTGAGAACCCTGCCCGGGAAATATAAAGGCGAGAGTAGAAGCCATAAGTCACCTAGTCCTGTACTTTGCTTGTTATTAACGGCGCGCATTCTAGCATAGCTTAACAAGAAGGCTAGACTTTAGCGCAACCAATGTAGGGTTTACTAAGCTTTAAATAAGCAATAAAAAAGCCAGCCAGCTTATTTGGCAGCAATTAAATCCATTTCTGCAGCGGTTAATTCACGCCATTGCCCCGGCGCTAATTGCTGCTCATCTAACCACAAATGACCAACGGCTTCACGATGCAGTGCATCAACGTGATTACCTAAAGCGGCAAACATGCGCCTTACTTGGTGGTAACGTCCTTCAGTTAAGGTTAAATGCATAAGCTGTGGCGCAAGGCGTTCTAACTTGGCAGGCAAGGTAGGCAAGGCATCACCATCTAGCTGCAAACCTTCAGTGACTCTGATTTCAGCATCGGCCACTAACGGCTCGGCAAGCGTAGCCCGATACACTTTTGCTTTACGGTATTTAGGTGAAATAATGCGATGCAACCATTGGCCATCGTCTGTTAGCAGCAATAAACCTGAAGTGTTAACATCTAAGCGCCCAACGGGCTGAATTTTATCTTTATTAACCAGATTACCCAGTAAATCGGTGACCAATGGATTGTGGCTGCTTTTACTACTGCACTCATAACCTAAAGGTTTGTTCATGATTAAATAGCGTAAACCCACCAATTCTAAAGGCTCATCTAACCAACACACCGTGTCTGTTGCGTGAATTTGTAGCCCAGAATCTTTAACCATCACACCATTGACTGTTACCTCGCCACGGTGCAGCGCCTTTTTAGCCAAACTACGTGTAAGATCTGTTGTTGCAGTTAAATATTTATCTAGCCGTTGAGTTTTAGCGGACATAGGGTTTAATCTTCTCTCTTTGTCTAATTTTATTCACCTAATTTTATTCACCTAATTTTAAAGGTTTGCTATGAGCCGTTTTTGGAGCCCTCTTGTTCACCAGCTAACACCCTATGTGCCTGGTGAGCAACCTAAAATCCCTAATTTAATTAAGCTGAACACTAACGAAAGCCCTTATGGCCCTTCGCCCAAGGTGTTTGAGGCAATACGCCAAGCCGCTGATGATACCCTAAGACTCTACCCAGATCCGCAAGCGCAAGATTTAAAACAAGTATTAGCCAACTATACGGGCTTACCAGCAGACCATATTTTTGTAGGTAATGGCTCTGATGAAGTGCTTGCCATTGCTTATCAGGCTTTACTAAAACAAGATAAACCACTGCTTTTCCCCGACATTAGCTACAGTTTCTATCCTGTTTACTGCCAAATGTACCAAGTGGATTATGAAAAAATTCCACTGGATAAAAATTTCAATATTAACCTTGCCGATTACCAGCGCCCTAATGGGGGCATTATTTTCCCTAACCCCAATGCACCCACCGGCATTGCTTTGCCCCTAAACAACATTAAACAGCTGCTAGATAACAACCCAGATACAGTGGTTTTAGTCGATGAAGCTTATGTAGACTTTGGTGCTGAATCAGCCGTTTCGCTAGTCAAAGATTACCCCAACCTTCTAGTCACCCAAACGCTGTCTAAATCTTGGGCGCTAGCTGGTTTAAGGGTAGGCTTTGCCGTCGGCCAACCGGCATTAATTGAAGCGTTGATTCGGGTTAAAGACAGCTTTAACTCTTATCCGCTAGACCGCTTAGCCTTAGTGGGTGCCGCCGCTGCGATACAAGACCAAGACTATTTTAAAGCTACCTGCAGTAAAATAATCACATCACGTGAAAGTTTAACAGCAGACCTAACCGCCTTAGGTTTTGAAGTGCTTCCTTCTAGTGCAAACTTTGTTTTTGTAAGCCACCCACAGCATGAAGGGGCTTGGATTGCACAAAAATTACGTGAAAAATCCTTGCTTGTGCGCCATTTTAACCAGCCACGTATCGCTAATTTTTTACGCATCACTTTAGGAACAAACTTGCAAAACCAGCTTTTAGTTCAAGCACTTAAAGAAATTCTTACCTAGCTTTTTTATTCTTTTTTCATTAAAACCCAAGCAATCCGTTACTTGCTTGGGTTTTAATTTCTCTATTTCTGATAGAAACAGCCACACACCTAGCTCTGGACTCACTAGACTTAAATAAGCTATATTGCGCTGCTTAAATACACTTCTGCTAAAAAACAGAGCAACACACGAACAACAATACCCGTTTTTCATGTGGCTGTTTAAGTCTGCAAAACTGCTTAACTCCATTCAATATTTTCACCTTCAAGGAATTATAATGCCTTACGTACAAGAGACCCTAAATCGTCTGCAAAAAAGTAGTCCTGGCCAGACTGAATTTTATCAAGCAGCTGAAGAGGTTTTGGAATCTATACGACCGCTTTTAGAAGCAGATAGGCGCTACCTTGACGCTAATATTATTGAGCGTTTAGTTGAACCTGAACGCCAAATTATATTCCGTGTAACTTGGTTAGATGATAAAGGTAAAATTCAGGTCAACAAGGGTTTTCGTATTCAATTTAACTCTGCCATTGGCCCTTATAAAGGTGGATTACGTTTTCACCCTAGCGTTAATGCCAGCATTATTAAATTTTTAGGCTTTGAGCAAACGTTTAAAAACTCGCTCACAGGCCTTGCAATAGGCGGCGGCAAGGGTGGCTCTGATTTTAACCCTAAAGGCCGCTCTAACGCTGAAATCATGCGTTTTTGCCAAGCGTTTATGTGTGAACTTTACCGCCATATTGGCGCAACCATTGACGTGCCCGCAGGCGATATAGGGGTGGGCGCACGTGAAGTGGGCTACATGTATGGCCAATACAAGCGCTTAACCGGCAGCTATGAAGGCGTATTTACCGGCAAAGCACTTAACTGGGGTGGCTCGTTAGTGCGTACCGAAGCCACTGGCTATGGCTCGGTCTACTTTGCTGAAAACATGCTCAATGGCATTAATAACAGCCTAGATGGTAAAACCTGCCTTGTTTCAGGCGCAGGTAACGTTGCTATTTACACCATTGAAAAGCTGTATCAAGTGGGCGCAAAGCCTGTGACTTGTTCAGATTCTCAAGGCACAATTTACCACCCTGAAGGCATTGATTTAGCTTTACTTAAAGACTTAAAAGAAGTGCAGGGCGTGTCGCTAATCGACTACTTAAAAACTCACCCTAAAGCGCAATACATTGCTGTTGCAGATTACCCACAAGACGGCCATGCCGTTTGGCGCTTCCCAGCTCAAGCAGCTTTCCCTTCAGCCACACAAAATGAATTAACCGAAGCCGCC
>CANQLY010000024.1 GCA_947624795.1 uncultured Marinospirillum sp. | reverse complement strand
GTTACTGCTGGTGACATCAAAGGTGATCACGATATCGAGATTATCAACCCAGAACTAGTTATTGCTAACTTAAACGCGGGTGCGTCATTAAACATGACCTTGCGTGTACAGTCTGGCCGTGGCTACGTTGCTGCTGATGCTCGTCAGACCGATGAAGACGAAACTCGTCCGATTGGTCGTCTAGCGTTAGATGCTACTTTTAGTCCAGTAACTCGGGTTGCTTATACTGTTGAGGCTGCTCGTGTAGAGCAGCGTACAGACTTAGATAAGCTTGTTCTGGAGTTGGAAACTGATGGTACTTTGGATCCTGAAGAATCGATTCGTCGTGCCGCCACAATTCTCCAAGAGCAGCTAGCTGCCTTTGTTGATCTCGAAGCAGACAAACAACAAGAGCCGGAAGAAGAAGAAGATCAAATTGATCCTGTTCTACTCCGCCCGGTGGATGATCTTGAATTGACCGTCCGTTCTGCTAACTGTCTAAAAGCCGAGAATATTTACTACATCGGTGATTTAATTCAGCGTACAGAAGTAGAGCTGTTGAAGACACCGAACTTGGGTAAGAAGTCCCTAACTGAAATTAAGGATGTTCTTGCAGCCCGTGGCTTGTCCTTGGGTATGCGGTTAGAGAACTGGCCACCCGCTAGTTTGAAGAACGACGACAAGGCAACTGCCTAAGCGTCAATTCAAGTCCAAAGGTTTGAAAGGATAAACGACAATGCGTCATCGTAAGAGTGGTCGTAAGCTAAATCGTAATAGTTCTCACCGTAAGGCCATGTTCAAAAACATGAGCATTTCTTTGGTGGAACATGAAGTAATCAAAACTACCCTACCAAAAGCTAAAGAATTGCGTCGCGTTATCGAGCCGCTAATTACACTAGCTAAGGTAGACAGCGTTGCTAACCGTCGTCTTGCTTTTGCACGTACCGGTTCTGATGCTGCGGTAGGTAAGCTTTTCACAGACTTAGGTAAGCGTTTTTCTACCCGTCCTGGTGGTTATGTTCGCATTCTAAAATGCGGCATGCGTGCTGGTGACAATGCACCTATGGCTTATGTAGAGCTAGTTGATCGTCCTGAAGCTGCTGAGTAATTAGCGCTTGATCAACAATAAAAAACCGGCCTAAGCCGGTTTTTTATTGGGTTATTTTTAGTTATTGAGCAGCTAAAGCTTTAGCTAAAAATTGCCCTGTGTAAGATTCTGCACATTTGGCCACTTTTTCAGGTGAGCCAGCTACAACCAGTTTACCTCCCCCTTTACCGCCTTCAGGGCCAATATCAATAATCCAGTCTGCTGTTTTAATAACGTCCAAGTTATGTTCAATAATAATTAAAGTGTTGCCTTGGTCTCTTAAACGATGCAAAACCGTTAACAGCAGGCGTATGTCTTCAAAATGTAGCCCTGTCGTAGGCTCATCTAAAATATACAGTGTTTTTCCTGTGTCACGTTTTGCTAGTTCTTTGGCAAGTTTAACTCGCTGGGCTTCACCGCCTGAAAGTGTAATCGCACTTTGCCCTAGCCGAATGTAAGACAAGCCAACATCCATTAGCGTTTGTAAGCGTCTAGCTAGTGCAGGTATGGCCGTGAAAAACTCGCGTGCTTCTTCAATGGTCATATTTAACACTTCGTGAATGTTTTTTCCTTTATAGCGTATTTCTAAGGTTTCACGGTTATAGCGTTTACCTTTACACAAGTCGCAAGGCACATAAATATCAGGCAAAAAGTGCATTTCTACTTTTATTAAGCCATCGCCTTGGCAAGCTTCACAGCGGCCACCTTTTACATTAAAACTAAAGCGGCCAATTTTGTAACCTCGGGAGCGGGCTTCTTGGGTGCCAGCAAAAAGCTCACGCACCGGCGTAAAAATACCCGTGTAGGTTGCAGGGTTAGAGCGAGGTGTGCGGCCTATGGGGCTTTGGTCAATATCAATGACTTTATCAAGTAAATCTAAGCCTTCAATGCCTGCACAGGGTTCGGGGGTTAATGTGGTTGCCCCATTTAAAACGGTGGCAGCGTGGGGGTAAAGTGTGCCGTTAATTAAGGTTGATTTACCTGAACCTGATACACCTGTAACGCAGGTCATTAGCCCTATAGGAATGCTGACCGTTATTTTTTGAAGGTTGTTACCGCTGGCCTTGTGGATAACTAATTGCTGCTTTGGGTCGTTCAAATGGCGTGGGTGTGGAATTTGGATTTTACGCCGCCCAGTTAAATAATCGGCAGTGATAGAGCCTTCAGTTGCCATTACTTCGGCAGGTGTGCCTTGGGCTACAATTTGCCCACCATGCACGCCAGCACCCGGACCAATATCTATCAGCCAATCGGCTTGGCGAATGGCATCTTCATCGTGTTCAACAACAATAACAGTGTTGCCTAAATCACGCAGGTGGGTGAGGGTTTTTAATAGGCGTTCATTGTCTCTTTGGTGCAGGCCAATGGAGGGCTCGTCTAAAATGTACATCACACCCACTAAACCCGCCCCAATTTGGCTAGCTAGGCGAATGCGCTGTGCTTCACCGCCAGACAAGGTTTCAGCACTGCGGTCTAGTGATAAATAATCTAGCCCCACATTCACTAAGAAGGTTAAGCGTTCAACAATTTCTTGTAGAATACGAACAGCAATTTCACCCCGGCGGCCTTCAAGCTTTAATTCAGAAAAATAATCACGGGCTTCGCCTAACGACATTTTAACCACTTCAGGCAAGGCCGTTTGCCCAACAAACACATTACGTGAAGCTTCTTTAAGGCGACTACCTTGGCAGGTAGGGCAAGCATGGGTGGTTAACAGGCGTGATAAATCTTCGCGTAAACTAAGTGATTCTGTTTCATGGTAACGGCGCTCAAGGTTAGGAATCACGCCTTCAAAAGGGTGTGCTTTAAGAACCTTTTTTCCACGGTCGCTGACGTAGCTAAAATCAATGTCTTCGGTGCCACTGCCGTGCAATACAATTTGCTGTACTTTTTTTGATAACTGCTGCCAAGGTGTTTCTAGTTCAAAACTATAATGCTGGGCAAGGTTATTAAGCAAACCAAAATAGTAGACGCTGCGCCTATCCCAGCCTTTAATAACGCCCTCAGCTAAAGACAGTTCAGGTGCAACAATGAATTTTTTATCATCAAAAAACTGTTTCATGCCCAAGCCATCGCAGGTAGGGCAGGCACCGGCAGGGTTGTTAAAAGAAAAAATACGGGGCTCTAACTCAGCTACTGCATAGCCGCAATGAGGGCAGGCAAAGCTTGCAGAAAAAAGCATGTCGGGTTGGCTGTTATCCATAAAACTAACTAAGGCTAAGCCTTCAGAAAGGTTTAAAGCCGTTTCAAAGGATTCAGCCAAACGCAATTGCTGGTCTTCTTTAACTTTTAAACGGTCAACCACCACTTCAATGGTGTGTTTGCGTTTTTTGTCCAGCGTTGGTGTTTCATCAAGCTCAACTACCGCACCATCAATACGGGCACGAATAAAGCCTTGTGCGCGTAAGTCTGCTAATAAATTAAGGTGCTCGCCTTTACGGTCTTGAATGACCGGCGCTAAAATTAAAATGCGTGATTCTGCTGGCAGATTAAGTACTTCATCAACCATTTCAGACACAGTTTTAGCTTCTAAAGGCACTTGGTGTTCAGGGCAGCGTGGAACGCCAGTGCGTGCATAAAGTAGCCGTAGGTAGTCATAAATTTCAGTAATCGTTCCCACAGTTGAACGTGGATTGTGGGAAGTGGATTTTTGTTCAATAGAAATGGCAGGTGAAAGGCCTTCAATGTGATCTATGTCAGGCTTTTCCATCATGGATAAAAACTGCCGCGCATAGGCAGAAAGTGATTCTACATAGCGGCGCTGCCCTTCAGCATAAAGGGTATCAAAAGCCAATGATGATTTACCCGAGCCAGAAAGCCCTGTAATGACAACCAATTGATCACGTGGGATTTCAATCGAAATGTTCTTCAGATTATGGGTTCGTGCTCCGCGTAAGCGGATTTTATCCAAGGCCACCGTTTCTCTCCTAGTTAATCGCAACCGTTTATTATAGTTTTTATCTAAGGCTTGTGTCTGCCTTTGTCTGGTTACAAAACCGCCAACAGGGTACAATTCAAGCTTTAAAGTGGCTGCTGCTTAGCAAGTCTTAACGGGTTAAGGGTAATATGCGACAGGATTCACTCTCTAAAATTGAAGTAAGGGCAATTACTGGGCTGGCAGGTTTGTACGGCTTACGTATGTTGGGGCTGTTCATGGTTTTACCAGTGATGCCCTTGCTGCTTTTACACTATGAAGGCGCCGAGCCTTTTGTTATTGGTTTGGCCATTGGTATCTATGGTTTTACTCAAGCATTATTGCAACTACCTTATGGCTGGTTGTCTGATAAGTTTGGGCGTAAACCACTGATTTATACTGGCCTACTTATTTTTGCGCTGGGTAGCATGGTGGCTGCTATGGCCGATTCATTGCTCTGGTTAGTCATAGGCCGTGCGATTCAAGGTGCGGGTGCTATTGCTAGTGTGCTGATGGCATTGCTGGCCGATTTAACCCGCGATGAAAAACGTACCCAAGCCATGGCCAGTGTTGGCATTAGTATTGGCCTTGCTTTTATTGTGGCTATGGCTGCTGGGCCACTTTTAGCTGGTTGGGTAGGGCTTTCAGGCCTATTTTGGTTAACCGCCGTTTTTAGTATTTTTGGTATGTTCATTGTGTGGCGTTGGGTGCCTTCACCGCAAAGGGTTAGAAAGCACCTCGATGCAGGCGGTGTTGATACTAAACAGCTGGGTAAGGTGTTGCTTAATCCACAATTAATTCGTTTGGATTTCAGTATTTTAGTCTTACACCTACTGTTAACCGGTGTGTTTATTGCTGTGCCTGGCTTGCTTATGGATGCTGGCTGGACTTTAACGCAACATGGCTGGATTTACCTTGCAACCATGCTGCTTGGCTTTGGCTTAATGATTCCGCTGATTATTATTGGTGAAAAAGGCCGCAAAATGAAAGCCATGCTGTTGCTTGCAGTTAGCCTAATTGCGGCGGCATTAGTGCTTATGCCCACCAATTTAGGTAACTGGGCATTATTGCCTGGCTTGTTGCTATTCTTTACGGGTTTTAATTTATTAGAAGCCAGTTTACCTTCGTTGATAAGCAAGCAATCGCCGGTACAAGCTAAAGGCACTGCGATGGGTATTTATTCCACCTCACAGTTTATTGGTGCATTTTTAGGCGGTATTTTAGGTGGATTTATACTGACTTATTGGGGGCCGCAAGAATTACTTTGGAGTGCCGCTGGTTTGTGTCTAGTATGGTTAGTAGTCTTGTTAGGTTTTCAGCAGCCAAGGCACTTGTCTAGCCGCATTTTTACCCTGCCCAAATTAGCAGGTGAAGAATTAGACGCTTTTAAAGCGCAATTAGCTAATACCTTGGGTGTGGTGGAAGTGGTGTTTCTAGTTGAAGAAGCGACTGGCTATTTAAAATTAGACAAACAGCAGTTAGATGAACAGGCGCTTGATAGCCTATTATTAAAAGACTAGAACGCATTTTAAGCAGAATTTAAATAGTATTTAAAGAGGAAAAGGCTATGGCACGTGGCATAAATAAAGTGATTCTAATTGGTAATTTAGGGCAAGATCCAGAAATTCGTTATACCCAAAACCAAAAACAGGTGGCCAACTTAAGCATCGCAACCACTGAAAGCTGGACAGACCGCCAAACAGGCCAAAAACAAGAAAAAACTGAATGGCATAAGGTTGTTTTTTTTGACCGTTTAGCCGAAGTTGTTGGCCAATATTTAAAGAAAGGCAGTAAAATTTATATTGAAGGTAAGCTACAAACACGCAAGTGGCAGAATCAGCAGGGTGTAGATCAGTACACCACTGAAATTGTTGGCAATGAAATGCAAATGCTTGATGGTCGTGGTGATGGCGGTGGTCAAAACTATGGCAATGCTGGCCAACAAATGCAGGGTGGCTATCAGCAGCCTCAACATCAGCAAGCTTATGCGGCTCCTGCTCCACAACAGCACCAGCAACAAGCCTATGCAGCACCTGCTCCACAGCCGGCGCCACAATACCAACAGCAGGCTTATGCTGCACCACAGCCAGCACCACAAGCTTATGCTGCGCCACAGCAACAAGCGCCGCAAGCTTATACAGCAGCACCTACGCCCCAGCCAGCACCTCAGCCTTATGTATCGCCGACTCAAGCACCCGTTCCTGCTGCTAACCCTCAACAGCCTGCAAGTCAGTCATTTAATGACTTTGACGACGACATTCCTTTTTGAATGATATAAATAAAGAATGTAGTATAAAAGCCCTACTTAGACAGGGCTTTTTAAATTGACTTTACGCGGTATTTTTTTGTGCTATTGCTGTAAAGTGATGACCTAATGCATCCCAATCAACTTCGTCTAAATTTAGGCTTAAAATTTCTTTTAATACTATCATTAGCTCGTCTTCGGGAAGGTACCATTCAGATTGAATGATTAAGCTTAGCGCTTTGGGGGTAATACTTTGTGCTATGTGAATGTAATTTTTGCAGTATACTTCTTGGTTTTCAATTAATCCGATTAACATTTCAGTTGATACATCCATTTTGCTACTCCCTGTTCTTGTATGCACTTTGATTCTAGCCTAGATTTAGCCAGCAAGAAATAACTTAATTACTTAAATTTACAATTAAATGTAGCTTCAGTGATTACTAAAACCAATGACCTGCATTTTTTCTAAATAATTTGCCTGCTGTTGAATGGTGGGGTCATTAAAAAATGCTTGTAAATCTTGGGCACGTTTAGCGCCTAAGCCCTTACGGCCTTGCCAGTCTTCTAAGCTTCTATTGGCCAAGATTTGCCAATGTATGGCTTCTTCCCCATTAAATAACGGGTCACTTCCACTGGGTGGCATACCTAAAGCTTTCAGCCACATTTCTAAAGGCTGGGTTGCTGCTTGGCGAAAGTTCATTACCAAAAGTCTACTACGCTTTTCACCAATGCTAGGTAACTTTTCTAATTGTTCGGGTGTTAAAGCTAGCCAGTTGGTTAAATCTTTTAATACGCCTTCTTTAAGCAATAACTGCCAGGTTGCTTCGCCTACGCCCTGCATATTTAAAGCGTGGTTAGAACTTAACCAACTTAATCGCGCTATAAACTGTTGTTCGCAACCTTTAGGGTAGGGTGATTCATCTATCGCTTCAGCTTGCAAACAACTTAAAAAATGAAAAGCTGTTTCAGGTGGGTGGTTAAGCGCTTCTCTGGGCTGGCTTTTAACTAATACTTCTTCTAATTGTGGAATGGTTAAACCAGCTAGCTTAATAGTAACTAAGTCACCCGGTTGAACATCCATTTGTTTAAGGGTTTTTAAGCTGCCTAGGCTGGTGCGGCTAATGGTGCGCTGGTCTAGTTCTAAGGGTTCTAATTCTAATAAAGGCGTAATACGCCCCGTGCGCCCAACTGTATAAATAATTTTGCTAACACGAGTAACTGCTTGTTGGGCTGGATGCTTCCAGCCAATGGCCCAGCTTGGTGGCTTGGCTTGCCAGTCTTCTGCATTAGGCCTTTGTTGTTGGCGTATAACCACGCCGTCGGTTGCCATAAATAGGGGCTGGGTATACCAGTGGTTTTGCCAGCGCTGAACATCGTTTAAACTTTTAACCGGTTGGGTTAAACCTTGGCAACGAACAAAGCCCCAGCTAACTAATTGATTTAACTGCGCCTGCATACTTAAACCAGAGTTAGGCCAATCCCAAACATACATTTCTACCTGCTTGGCTTCTTCAGGGTTAGTTTGCTGGCGCTGCATAAAACCAGCAATTTGGCTGCGTGCGCCTTGGCTGTCTTGCTGGGCTTGAATATGGTTTTCTAAACGCCAAACCAGTTCACCCTGTAAAATCACTTGGGCTAAATTAGTGTTTATTTGCTGTGGAATATTGGGCAAACTTTTTACTTTTTCTGTCCAGTCTTGGCCTAATTCCCCATTGCCACGACTAATGGCTTGGATTAGCTTGCCGTTACGATAAACTAGGCTAACCGCAACACCATCAGCTTTGGGCTGAACCCATAACTCTTGATGGCTACGTGCCGCTAACCAGTCTTCTACTGCTTGGCTGGTGCGTACTTTATTTAAGCCGGTTTGCACGATGGGGTGTTGAACACTGCTGCTGGGTTTGCCGGTTATGGCGGTTAATTGAATACTAGGAAAGCATGGCTGCAGTTGCGTAAAGCGTTGCAGCGTTTGGTCATAAATAGCATCGCTAACTAAAGAAATGCCTTGCTGATAATAAGCTTTGTTCCATGCAGTTAAATGTTCGGCAAGTGCTTGGGCTTCTGCGGCTTGCTGCTGATTGGTTTGGCAATTGGTTTGGCAATTGGTTTGGCAATTGGTAAGGCTGGGTGTGGAATAAGCTGTTGTTGAATAGTGCAGCACCAAGATTAAAACTAGCCAAAAAATTATACGCATAACCCTCACTCCTTATGGTGATGGCGTTAAATTTGCAGCAAAGCCATCGCCTTAACCTTGTGATAGGTCAAGTTTTTGTTAAAAACAACAAAGCACTATAACAATCATTTGTAATATTAAAGGTTCATCAGGATTTATAAATTATGGTAGTAAGGCTGAAGATATATTAAAGCTTCGGGATTAATCCAATTGAATAATTAAGGTTGTCTGAAAAGGCTATTCTGTATGCTATGCATGTACATCCTGTAGCATGTGATGAGGCTTTCTGACGAAAGAGCTTAAATATGCAATCTATGATAGCTCAGGATTTAACTATTATTATTGATACCGGGCTTGGAGGTGATGCTTTACCGGATACATCACCTTATTGTGCTTTCGCCACCTTTTGGAAACTCACGACCTTGCTTAGTAAATAGTGGTAATCTATATTTGCTGTTAAGGTGAAAAATTATTAGCCTTAATACGTTAAAGAAAAAACCATAAGGAATCATGATGAGTGAGTTTGTACCAGGAGCTCGTATCCGTTTAAAGGACAGTCCAGAACGACTAGGTGTTGTAGGACAGGAAACAGAAGGAAGTGGTCGTCGTTTACGCTTACAGGTAATTTTACAAGATGGTACGGAAGATCACTTTCCAGCTAGTGCTTTAGAAATAGTTACTAGTGAAAGCAACAGCCCTGTAGCCTGCTTTAAATCTAATCGTTATGCTTTAGCTAGCAATCTTCGCTCAACAATCACCTATCACCGTCTTAGTGGCCGCTTAGCTAACTTAATTTATAGTTTAAATACAACCAATACAGATTTTTATGCCCACCAATTTAAACCTGTTCTTCAATTTTTAGACTCACCCAATAATAGTATACTTATTGCAGATGAAGTTGGTTTAGGTAAAACAATCGAAGCGGGACTTATATGGACAGAGCTACGTGCTAGAGCTGACTCTAGAAGACTTTTGGTATTATGTCCTGCTATGTTGCGTAATAAATGGCAGGAAGAATTACTGCAACGCTTTGATGTAAAAGCAGATATTGTTAACGCTAATGAGCTACTAAGTAAATTAGAAGCGGCTCAGGGTAAGCCAAATCAAGAGTTTGCCTTAATTGCAAGTATGCAAGGTTTAAGGCCACCTAAAGATTATGAAGACTTAGATAATCAACGTGGCTCAGCAAAGCTAGCTCGCTTTTTAGAGAACACTATTCATAATAATAACCTCTTACTAGATTTATTGATTATTGATGAAGCACATTATTTAAGAAATGAAGATACTAAAACTAATAAGCTTGGTCACCTTTTAAGAGAGCATGCTACTAGCTTAGTATTGCTTTCTGCTACCCCTATTCAACTGGGTGAAACAGACTTATTTAATCTATTACAACTCTTAGATGAATCCATTTTTTCTGATCCTTATGTTTTTAAAATGAGTATGGACATTACACGTCCTATTGTACAATTACGTGATGCTGTACTAAAAGGAAATGTATCGCAAAAAAAGTTTCAAGAGGCAGTAAAAGAGGTAATGAACAATAGCTTTCTTAGCGAAAGCAAACAGCTTGCCGCTTTTCTTAAAGATCCTCCATCTAATAATGATTTGAAAAGACTTAGTATACGTTCAGAAATTGCCAACCGGTTAGATAAGGTGCACCCATTAAGTAAATTAGTTACACGCACTCTTAAACGTGATGTGCAAGAAAGTAGAGTTGTACGCTCACCTGTAGATTTTCGTGCTCCGCTAAATGAAATTGAAAAAAGTTTTTATGAGCAGGTTACACATGAAGTAAGGGACTACTGTCAAAAAAATGACCTACAGGCAGGCTTTATTTTAACAATGCCGCAACGACAAATGGCGAGTTCCATGCCAGCAGCTTGTAGAGCTTGGCAAGAAAAAATCAACACTGGTTATTTATCTGGTGTTGATGAAATATTGCAAGATACTATTGATAATACAGGCGATACAGCTATTGTAGAGCCGTCAAATTTAGGTGGATTAATTAATAAACTAGTCGCGATAGCACAAGAAGTTGGAGATTATGAAAGGCTTAAAGAGTCCGATAGTAAATACAAGATACTTGCTGTAAGCTTAAAAAAATACTTCTTACAGCATCCAGGTAAAAAAGTGGTTTTATTTGCATTCTTTCGTCATACGCTTGTGTATTTATATGAACGTTTAACTGCTGAAGGTTTTAGCAGTATTATTTTACAAGGTGGTAGTGATAAGCAAAAAATAATTAATACATTTAGTTCAGCAGATGGCCCACAAATATTACTTTCTACTGAGGTAGGGTCAGAAGGCATCGATTTACAGTTTTCTTCTGTACTTATTAATTATGACCTTCCTTGGAATCCAATGCGTATAGAACAAAGGATAGGGCGTATTGATAGATTAGGACAAAAAGCTAAAAAAATTTTAATTTGGAATTTCATGTATTCGGATACTATTGATGAGCGAATTTACGATCGTCTCCTAGACCGATTAGATGTTTTTAAACAAGCACTTGGAAATATTGAGTATATTTTAGGTGATGAAATTCAGAAGATGACTAGAGCACTTTTTCGTCACCAACTCACACCGACAGAAGAACGTAAGCAAATTGAACAAAGTGCTTTAGCACTAGAAGTTGTACGACAAAAACAAGCAGAATTAGAAACACGAGCTCCTGACTTAGTAGCACATGGTGATTTTATAATAAATAAAGTAAGGGCAGCTAAAGAGCTGGGACGCTTTATTCAATCGGATGATATTTTTGTCTACGTAACAGACTATCTATTAGAAAATTACCCAGGTACTCGATTAATACCTAGCAATGATGTTGCCCATACATTTGTTTTTGAGCTTTCAATTGACTTGCGTATTGATCTTGATTGTTATATTAAGAAAAATAATTTACATGGGCAAACATATCTGCTAAGTGAAAGACCTAAGCCAATTTTTTTTAACAATGCACACCAAGGTTACAATAGTGACTATGAAAGAATTCATCAGGAGCACCTTTTGGTGCGCTTTGTGACTAAGGCATTAAGTAGCTCTGAACAGCTGAGTAAAAGATACCCAGTAAGTGCTGTACAGCTTGTTTCAGATGAATTTAATGCTGGAACTTATATGTTTCTGGTTTATCGTTGGAGTTTTACTGGTGCTGAAACACAAGAACGACTTGTTTTTCTAGTTGTGGATTTAGATACTGAAGTACTTATGGAGGATGAGAGAGCTGAAAAGCTTATTAATCTAGCCGCTTTAAAGGGTAGTGACTGGACAGCAGCAGGCAACCAGATAGATACAGAGCAAATTGTCAATACATTTTTAGATGGTAAAGATTTACTGCAAGAGCGTTTCAAAAGCGTAGAACAAGCAATGCTTAATGAAAACAATGACAGCGTCACTTTAATGATAAAACTTATAACTGAACGTAGTAAGCGAGAAATTGAAAAGCGTAAAGAAAGAATTAATGATGCCTTAACATCACAAATTAAAAATAAAATACGGTTAATACCAGCAGTGAAGGGGCAAATAAAAAAAATTAAACAACAGCTAGAGCAGCGCACTATTGAGCTTGAGTATAAGAAAAAGCTTGAAGCTGCTAATCACTTTGTAACTGCTGGGGTTATCAATATAAGAGGCTAGGAAAAATGAAATTAGCAGATGTTTTAAAGGATGCATTTATAAGAGCTGGTGTTGAGTTGCCTAAAAAACTAAAGTATAAAAAAAAAGCAACAAAACATAAATGGAATAAAACTGATCAGACAATCAACTGCCCTATAAAAACCAAGACTAAAAAACAATCTGAGTTAAAGGGAGCAGCTGCAACAGAAATAAAAAATAGGATTCTAGTTGAGCCAGATGCGCGCTTTACCTGGCAACCTTCTGAGAGTAAAAAAAACTTACTACTAGATTTGCCTTTAACTGGTAAAAAAGTTGCGTTAGCTCAAAAGCCAGGTGAAAAAATTCTATGTATTGGCTTGGATTTTGGAACATCAACTTTAAAAGCAGTTATTACAGATAATGAACGAAATATAAGCTATGCGATCCCATTTAGAAATGAGCTAAATGTTAATAGGTATTTGCTACCATGTAGAGTTAGTTTAGATCGAAACAAATATGGCCTAACCACTGGCGGTATAGTTTATCAAGACTTAAAGCTCTCATTAATTGAAAATCCAGAAAATATAAATCAGCAAACACATGTAATAGCTTTTTTAGCACTCGCATTACAAAAAATAAGAGCTTGGTTATTATCTGAGCACGGCAAAACTTATTCAGAAACACTCGTATGGGATTTAGCGGTTGGATTGCCAATTGCACATACTGGTAATAATGTGTTAACAAGAGTTTATAAAAAACTATCTATAGCTGCTTGGATAGCTTCAACAAATGATATTTTAACAACTGAATCAATTGCTAATGCGCTTGAGCGAGCAAAAGAGTTGGAGGCTGGCAAGAAGATTGAATTTGAAAATGAAGATATTGAGGTTAGTGTTAAGCCAGAAATAGCTGCCCAAATTTATGGCTTTGTAAGTTCAGGAGCTTATGATCCAAGCGGAAAGAATTTCTATCTAATGGTAGATGTGGGTGCTGGTACATTAGATGCTTCAGTTTTTCGCATTGAAAAAGCCAAGGGTAAAATAAAAACTAATCTTGTTTTATTTAAAACAACAGTTGAGCCTCATGGAGTCATGAATCTACATAAAAAACGCATGGACTGGCTTGAATCAGCGCTGCAAGAAAATCACCCTGAAAGAAAAGACCTGCTAGAATCAGTTGCTGAATCAAAAAGTATTATAGACGTACTTAAGCCACTGCCCAATATAATTGATCAGTATTTTAAAGGAGTTGAATGTAAACCCTTTGACGAAGGGGTTGATAATAACTTTTATAAAAAAGTAAAAACTCAAGTGAGTGGTCATACTTACTATCAAACTTGGAAAGAACGGCTCTTAGGATCTAATGATATGAAAATGCCAATGTTCCTTTGTGGAGGTGGTTCGCGGTGGTGTTTTTATTCAAAACTTCAAGAGCAAATGAAAGAATATCCAGGTTATACCTACCTAGGTGTAAGTCCACGACAACTACAGCAGCCCCAAAAACTTATAGCATCTGGTTTAAATGAAAAAGACTATGACCGTCTTTCAGTTGCCTTCGGTCTTAGCAAACTGAAATTAGGTGACGTCACTATGGATGTGGAGCCACTACCACTGGAAGTCAAAAAAAGTGATTATGCAGATAAATATGTTGATAGCTCACAAGTATAGTATAATTTTAATGGATTTATTAACACTTAGATTTAAATTGCTAGTGCAACAGACTGTAATTATTAAAAAAACACTACGCTTGCTATTTTTATACGAAGTAATTTTCTAGGCCTGTTATTTAACCGGTACATAGTAAACTCAAAGTGCTCATTTTTAAGGTGTTTAATATATGAGCTTTTAAGACAGCATTGAGGTATTAAGTTATTTATATTTTCACTCAACCTTCGTTGCTAAGATGCATAAGGGTCAGCAAAGTAAAAGCCATAACTAAGTGCTTTTGCAATGGCTTCATGCCCTGCAAGCTCTTTACCATTCCTAAATTCAACTCTCAACTGCAACTCATTGATTTAGAATAATGGGCAATTAGCTTGACAGATACCGCTATGATGAACCTACTTGCAGCTTTGGCAGTTGCTGCTGGTGCTGGCTGTGGTGCTTTAGGGCGCTGGTGGCTTTCTTTGCAGCTAAACACTAGCCTAGCTTTTATACCCTTGGGTACTTTGTTGGCTAACTTGCTAGGTGGCTATTTTATTGGCTTGGCTTTAGCATTTTTTGCCCAAAACCCGAATTTATCACCCGAATGGCGCTTGTTTTTGGTAACGGGTTTGTTGGGTGGCTTAACCACTTTTTCTACTTTTTCTGCTGAAATGTTTAGTCTTTTACAGCAAGGGCGTTATTTGTGGGCTTTATTGGGTGTGGCGGGGCATTTGTTTGGCAGCCTGTTAATGACTGCCTTGGGTTTTGCTAGTTACAGCCTTTTTAAAAGCGGGCTCTAAGGATTGCTGTTAAGGCTAAGTGCTGGCCTTATTTGCTGGGTAGGTGGTCGGGTATTAGTGCATCTTTATCAAACTCAATTTCAAATTTACGCAAGCGCAAAGTGGCTGGGTAATATTCAGCTTCAATTTTGTTGTTTTGCTGGTCATAACCTTTAATTTTATAGCAGCCATCGTCTACTTTAATTCGGTTAACTGTCCAGCCGGCTGTCTCCAACATTTGGCTTAAATTCTCTTTAGGTTGCCAGTCTGCTACTGGGTCTTGGCAATCTTTGCTAGCCAAGGCAGTTCCTGCCATTAGGCTGCTAGCGACTAGGGTGGTAACGAGTAATAACTTTTTCATGACTTTCTCCTTCTAGGTTGGAGTAGTAAGTCTAGGCTGCGAAGCTTACCGTAACCTGAAGAAAGCAATTTTTTATTTCTTTTAGCTTTAAGCTGGCTGTCAGCTTGAGCTGCTAAACTTAAAAAAACTAGGATTAAAAGAGGTGCGTTGATGCGCTTATTATTAGTTGAAGATTCAGTTTCTTTAGGTGAGGCGGTTAGGGAACAAATAACGGATGCCGGTTATGCGGTGGATTGGATGCAGTGCCTAGCCCATGCACAAACCAGCGTTGCAACCACAGATTATGATTTAATTTTGCTGGATTTATTGCTGCCAGACGGTAAGGGGCTGGACTTTTTAAAAAAGTTACGCCAAGCCGGTAATACTACGCCTATTATAATTCTAACGGCTTTAGACCAGCTAACAGACCGTATCGCAGGGTTAAATGCGGGTGCCGATGACTATCTTGTTAAGCCTTTTGATTTAGATGAGCTGTCTGCACGAATTGCTGCGGTTGCTCGGCGCTCTAGTGGTAATCCTAGCCCTGTTATACAGCTAAAAGACTTAAAGGTTGATTTGGTTAGTCATAAGGTTGCTCGTGGCAAAATGCTCATCAATTTAACCGCTAAAGAGTGGGCGGTATTTGAAGCACTTTTACAGCATTCGGGCGCACTGTTATCTCGTGCCCAGCTTGAAGATAACCTTTATGCTTTTGGTGCAGAGATAGAAAGTAATGCTGTTGAAGTGCATATAAGTCGGCTAAGAAAAAAGTTAGGGCATGACCTAATAGAAACTGTTCGAGGTATGGGTTATCGGCTGGTGAAACAATGAAATCTAGGCCAATCAGTTTGCAGCGTCGCTTAGGTGTAGGACTAACCTTAGGTTTGGTTGTGTTATGGCTGACAATAACCTTATTAATAGCCGCTATGCTGACTAAAACGCTTAACAAAGCTTTAGATAGCTCACTTGAAGAAGTCGCCCAGCGAATGTTGTCTTTAGCAGTAGTAGAAATCCTTAACCGTGAAACCCCCGATCTACTCCAGCAAGTTGTTGCTTTACACCCTCACGATGAATACATCACCTATCTGGTGCGAAGTGCTGATGGAACCCTCTTGCTGCAATCCCACGCTGTAGATGCAGCAATTTTTCCTGCTAAGCCTCAGTTAGGCTTGCGTACTAGAGCAACCCATCGGCTTTATGGTGCAAGTGCCGTTAGTGGCACTATTTTTATTGAAGTAGCAGAACCTTTAGCTTCACGCAATCAGGCATTAAGGCAATCATTAAAACTTTTGCTTTTACCTTTAATTTTTTTAATACCCCTTAGCCTGTTGGGTATTTGGTTATTTGTTGGTTATAGCCTAGGTGGGGTGAAGACTTATCGTGATGCACTGGAAGCACGAGGTGCGAATGATTTAACGCCAGTGGCTGCAAATAATTTACCCACTGAAATTCTACCTATTGCTGAGGCGGTGAATCATCTCTTAGCAAGGCTGCGATTTACCCTAGAAGCAGAACGTAGTTTTACTGCCAATAGCGCCCACGAGTTACGCACACCCTTGGCGGCAGCTTTGGCACAAGTGCAGCGCTTACGCCATGAAGCCCCTAATAGCACTTTTAAAGAGCGGATTATACGCATTGAAAAATCACTAGAAGAGCTGGCAAATCTATCTGAAAAATTACTGCAATTGGCTAAGGCTGACCTAGGTGAATTTTTGGTTGCAACACCTTATGACCTAGGTCAAATACTAGGCTATCTGGTTGATGAGTTAAGTTTAGAAGCTAAAGCTAGGGTTAAATTATTTTTGCCTGAAGCAAAGCCGGTTACTTCGCTTGTCGACCCTGATGCCTTGGCTATTTTAATGCGTAATTTGATTGAGAATGCCTTAAAACATGGTGCAGCAAATCAGCCAGTGGAAGTTCATCTAACGATTGAAGGTGTTTTGCGAGTTATTAATGCAGGGCCAATTGTGCCAGCAGAAGATATGCAGCATTTAACAGAACGTTTTGTGCGCTCCAAAACTTCGGCCAGTGGTTCAGGCTTAGGTTTGGCTATAGCTCAGACTATCGCTCTTGGCGTTGGTACTAAGCTGGTGCTTTACTCACCTGCGAAGGGGCGTGAAGATGGCTTTGAAGCTAGTTTAAAATTGCCGTGATAATTTACAGCGATTGAACTAATTTCAAACAGCAAAAACAATAAAGCCGAGCTAAGCTCGGCTTTATTGCAGTAACCTTTAGGGTAAAAAAAGCTACTTACTAGCCTTGGGCTTTTAGCTTTAGGCGGCTGCGATGCAGAACAGGTTCGGTGTAGCCATTGGGTTGGGCACGACCGTCAATGACCAGTTCAAGTGCTGCTTGAAAAGCAACGGATGCATCGAAGTCTTTATGCATAGGCACATAGATAGGGTCGGCAGCATTTTGCTCGTCTACCACTTTGGCCATACGCTTAAGGGTTTCAATCACTTGCTCTTTACTGCAAATGCCGTGGTGTAACCAGTTGGCAATGTGCTGGCTAGAAATACGCAGGGTAGCACGGTCTTCCATTAAGCCAATATTGTTAATATCCGGCACTTTAGAACAACCCACGCCTTGGTCAACCCAGCGAACTACATAACCTAAAATACCCTGAGCATTGTTATCGAGTTCTTGCTGAATTTCTTCAGCTGACCAGTTAGGATCAGTTGCTACAGGAATGGTTAGTATGTCATCTAGGTTGGCACGTTCACGAGATTTCAGCTTTTCTTGTACTTCAGCTACATTCACCTGATGGTAATGCAGGGCGTGTAAAGTAGCAGCCGTTGGCGAAGGAACCCAAGCAGTATTAGCCCCCGCTTTAGGGTGACCAATTTTTTGCTTCAACATTTCTGCCATTAAATCGGGCATTGCCCACATACCCTTACCAATTTGGGCGCGGCCTTTTAAGCCAGTGCTTAGGCCAATATCTACGTTCCACTGCTCGTAGGCATGAATCCAGCTAGCTGCTTTCATATCGCCTTTACGAATCATCGGGCCCGCTTCCATAGAGGTGTGCATTTCATCACCAGTACGGTCTAAGAAGCCGGTATTAATGAAAGCAACACGGTCTTTAGCAGCACGAATACAAGCTTTTAAGTTCACTGTAGTACGGCGCTCTTCATCCATAATGCCCATTTTTAGGGTGAAGCGTTCTAGGCCAAGCAGGTCTTCAACCTTGCCAAATAGCTCATCGGCAAACTCAACTTCTTCTGGGCCGTGCATCTTAGGCTTAACGATGTACATGCTGCCAGTGCGTGAGTTGGTGAGTTGGTTTTTACCTAACAAATCATGCTTAGCAATGAGCGCGGTTACCGCACAGTCCATAATGCCTTCTGGAATTTCTGAACCGTCTTTTAGCAGAATCGCAGGGTTGGTCATTAAATGACCGACATTACGAATAAACATTAACGAACGACCCGGTAGCGTGAAGCTTTCACCCTGAGGGTTGGTGTAGTTACGGTCGCCATTCATTTTACGGGTAAACGTTTTACCGCCTTTAGATACAGGCTCTTCTAAGTTGCCCTGCATTAAACCTAACCAGTTGCTGTAAGCAAGGGTTTTGTCTTTGGCATCTACCGCTGCAATCGAGTCTTCGCAATCCATAATGGTCGTAATGGCGGCTTCCATTAAAATGTCTTTAACACCGGCTGCATCCACTTGACCTATGTGGTGATTTCGGTCAATTTGAATTTCAAAGTGCATACCGTTGTTTTCTAATAGCACGCCTGTGGGTTGGTTAGCTTCGCCCGTGGAACCTTTTAACTGAGCAGCATTTTTAAGCCCAGTGGTGCTACCATCTTTTAAGCTGACCGCTAGCTTGCCTTCAACAACAGCATAACCCGTGGCTTCTTTATGGCTAGAACCTTCAAGTGGCGCGCTTTGGTCTAAAAAGTCACGCGCAAAGGCAATCACTCTTTCGCCACGCACAGGGTTATAGCCTGGGCCTTTATCAGCGCCGTTATCTTCGGGTAGTGCATCAGTGCCGTAAAGGGCATCATACAAACTACCCCAACGCGCATTCACCGCATTCAGTGCAAAACGTGCATTGGTAATGGGTACAACTAACTGCGGGCCTGCTTGCAGGGCAATTTCAGTATCAACTTTGTTGGTGCTTACTTGGAAATCTTCGCCTTCAGGCTGCAAATAACCAATTTCAGTTAAAAAAGCTTTATAGGCTGTAAAATCGAAGGTGCCTTTATTGGCTTGGTGCCAAGCATCAATTTTGGCTTGTAGGGCATCACGCTTTTGTAATAGCGCAATATTTTTAGGAGCCAGCTCGTGAACTAGGGTGTCTAGTCCGGCCCAAAAAGCGTCACTTGTAATGCCGCTACCTGGAATGGCTTGTTCATTAATAAAGTTATAAAGCGTTTTGGCGACCTGAAGTCCGCCGGTTTGAACGCGATCAGTCATGTAAAATCGCCTCTTGGCTAGGTGGATTAATGAATAGTTAAAATCTGTAAACTTGCTAGAAACTAGGGCTAACGCACTGTTTTATGTAGTAAATTTACAGGAAGTTTCAATTCGGTAATCTGAAGAAGATACAGCAATTTAGCAGGAAATACACCCTGCCTTTAGGTTAAGGGCTGGTGTAAAATTTTGACAAAACAGTTTAACCAAAAAATATTTAAAAGGAGTGGTTTATGCTATGTGCTGATTTTAAAGTAAGGCTTAGGCTTTGGGCTAGTAGCTTTGCTGCGGCTAAATGGATGAGTGACCCACCAAAAGACTATGCTACGTATTTAAGTTTTTATCAATTGTCATTAAAAAATGAGCCAGTAAAAAAAGACCAGAACCATTTAGCCAAAGCACGTGCTGGTTGGATTATGTTAGGTAAAGAACGCATTTGGACGCAAGCGTTTAAGCCTTCTTTTGGTCATGCTGATAATGCACCAACCAAGGGTACTTTGGTGCATTTGCATGGTTATTATGACCATGGTGCCAGTTACCCGTCTTTGCAGCGCTGGGCATTAAAAAATAACCTGCATTATTTAACGGCAGATTTGCCTGGGCATGGTTTATCCAGTGGCAAGCGAGCCAGCATTGCTAGCTTTGATGATTATCAGCGTTTGCTATCTTCTTTGGTTGAGGTATTGGAAACTGAAGACTTTCCCCGTCCTTGGCTGTTAAGTGGGTTTTCAACCGGTGCAGCCATTGCTTTAGAGCACCAGTTAACGGCTCGATGTTTTGATTATACACTTTTATTGGCACCGCTGATTAGGCCTGTTGGGTGGCAAAAAACGTTGGTTAAGTGGCTGTGGTTGCCCCAAGTATTAATAAAAAAAGTACCTAGAAAATTTACCGTTAATTCTAATGATGCCCAGTTTTTAAAGTTTGCTAAACAGCAAGATTGCTTGCAAAGTCGCTGGCTGCCTTTGGCGTGGATAAGGGCATTAGGGCGCTGGGTAACTTGGATAGAAAGTCGGCAGCCAAGCACTTTAGAAGCATTGATTGTGCAGGGTGATCTAGATGGTACGGTAGATTGGCAATACAATTTGCCGCTATTGGCTCGATTATTACCCCAAGCAACCACCCAGTTAATAGAAGGTGGCG
>CANQLY010000023.1 GCA_947624795.1 uncultured Marinospirillum sp. | reverse complement strand
TCTTCAATGGAAAGTTCTGTATATTTCATGGCAATACCTTAACTGATTTAAGTTAGGTGTTGCACTCAGAGTTAGAGCCTAAACCGATTGTAAGGTGGGCTTCTTTTTGTGGTATTTCATTGGTTTCCCAAGGGTCTATACAAAGTAATTGACAGTTATTTTGTTTAGCTAACCAGCCAATAGCCAAAGAAGACTTACCATAAAAGCTACCAATTTCTATGTAATCACCTTGTGGTGCACTGGCACCGGCAGCCATTAATGCGGTAAATTTTTCTTCACTGCAATTACCAGAAATTTGATTAAAATAGCTAAATAGGCTTTCAAATTCAACGTAGGGTATTTTTTCTTGTGCTGAATGAAGCTGTTTATAATGTTCCAAGGCTCTTATTTTTAGGCTTTCTTTTTTTAAGTGAAAGATGTTAGCAGGTAAGAGGGAAGGGTAAAAGCAAAGCCGCAGCGACAGAAGAAAACACAAAAAATGGCGCACTCGGTGGGATTCGAACCTACGACCTATCCCTTAGGAGGGGATTGCTCTATCCGGCTGAGCTACGAGTGCATTAGAAAGGTTTAAAGCAGGGTGCAGATTATACTTAGCCTAATTACCCAAGTCTACCCGACGTGCTTCGCGCTGTAAGAAAATAACAAAGCGGTCTATTTCTGCCTGCGCCCTAACGTCGGTTTCCATAAAGCGAAACCCACAGGTGGTGCGTTTTTTCTTTTCATCATAAGTGGCATGACGAGCTTCTACTTTTAAAGTAATCTTTTTTTCAAATGCTTTTAAGTTAATGGTTAGGTGCTCAAATACTTCAAAGTTTTTAAAAGGCGGCTCAATTAAGCTTTCAAATTCAAGCTTGCAACCGGTGCTAGAAATATCAACTAACCTGGCAGGCAAAGGCTGTAATGGCTCTTGGCGTGTAAATGATAAAAGGCTAACGGGCACATGATTACCTAGCATAACCACCGCACGAAAAGCATCACGCTTTTGGTTATGAATTAGCTCATTAGGAAAGGCAACCCGATAAACAGCCCCTTCTGTTTCATCTAGCATTTTAACAACTTGGCATTTTGTAAAGAAAACGCTGATGCCTTGATCCACTGCCCGCACAGAAAAAACTTCTTTTGCCACCATGCGTTTGTGGGCGGTAGGGTCATTTAGCTCGTCTAAATAAAACAGCTGCGCTTTACGATCAACTGCTAATAACAAGCTGCGGTAGTTATGTTCAACGCCTTTAAAGCGAATGGTTATGGGCGACCGCTGCCTTTGTAGCGCATTCAGCACGCTTGCAACTTCGGCAGGGCGGTTAATAATGTGTTCAGCATCGTGAGACATAGCTTAAGCCTTACCTAAATTACCAAGGGTATTAAGATTACCTGAACTGCCTGCAGGGTTATAAACTTTGACTTTGTTTTGTGCCGTTTGAAAGGTGTTTAAAAGCACATCAAAATGCTGGGTTGCACGGTTAATAAGCCGCCCATTCATCAAGTTGGTTTTTTGCACTTCTTCTAATACTTTCACTAACTGGTTCCAGCCCCGGCGCATTGAACGGCTTTCTTCTGCTGGCAAGTGGGCTAAAAAGCCTTCAACGCCTTCTAAATCAGCTGCAAAGCCTTGGCTTTCTAAAAAGGTTTTTCGAAGGTCAATGTCTTGCTGAATGCGATTAAGTGATTCATTTTTACGTGCTGTTAAAACTTCCAAAGCCTCGGGCGTTGCATCGGGCTTTTGCAAAAATTCTTTTTCTTCTGCTAGTAATTTATTTAGCAGCTGTAGGTTATTGATGGATTGTAAAAGTAATTTTTTAAAGGTTTGCATATTTAAGTTTAGGCGCTTAAAGCCTACTCCAGGTTAGCATTGAACGTTTATAAACACTGTAAATATAAACACTTCAAAGCTACTTAATAGCACAAGAGAAAAAGCCCGCTTAATTAAATTAAGGCAGGCTTTAAAAAGGTGGTAATTTGCAATTTACTTGCCTTTAAGCGACTTAAACCTTTGAATCTAGGCTTAGCAGCTTACCGGCAAGCTTATTGTAATCTATCTGGTAACCACCGTCTGCGATCTGCTTTTTTAGTGCATCAACGCGTCCTGAGTCAAAAGAACCTGACTCATCATTTTTAAATAAATGTTGCGCTTGGGCACTTAATTGAACACGATCAGCCACAGAACTAGTAACTGCGGCTTCAGTTATTGCACTAAAACCCTTGGCTGCAGGCTGGTCGGAACCTCTAACCCTAGGGGTAAGACTGCTGCCAACACTGTTAAAATCAATAGCCATGACTGAATACTCGTTTTGTTAAATCAAATAATACTGACTGAAAAATTACTGCTCTTACCAGAGTTTTCGGCTTAACACGAAAAAACTTTAGCGTTATTTTAAAATACTTGGTAGTGTTAGTAACGGACCTCTACTTTACCACGCCCAACAACTAAGGCACGAATCACACGGCCTGACTGTAAGTTTTTAACCCTGACTTGGTCGCCAACCTTGCCACTGTCAAGCGCTTCGCCTCGCATACGCACACTTAAAGTGCCGTTGGTGGCTGTAATAGAAATTTGTTCATTGCGGTTAACAGCGTCGGTAATCAGTAAGTTTTTGCTGCTAATAACATCGCCTGCCCGCACTCGGTTACGCAAGGTGGCACCTTGCACTTGGTCAAGGCTTGTGAAGTAATCGCCCCTAACCCTTGAAACGTCAACTTCAGTAAGGTTTAGCATGGCAGCGCTTAATTGTGCCCTGCGTTGTAAATCTGTACGTGCTACCACCACACTTAAGTAGTAGTCTATATTAGCACTTAAATAAATAAACCAGTTTTTATCTAAACAACTGACTTTTAAATTCACCCTGCCCCGCAATTCGCTATTGCCCTGCGTTTCAACCACTAAAGGGCTAGCGCAAGCGGCTAAACGTAAGCGTGAATCTAAGTTAGATAACCTTGCTTCATAACGCCCTGGTTGTTGGCTAAATTGTTGGTCTAACCACTGATAAGCAGCAGCTTCTAGCTGATTAATGTCTTGTAAGGGTTGCGCTGTTACTAAGGTGCTAGTAACCAAGCTAATGGCTAAGCTAAGGCTAAGCGCTAGTGGTTTTAGGCATTGTTTTAGGTGTTGTTTTAGGCACTGGTTTAGCCAGTGGTTTAGCCAGTGGTTTAACGGTGGTTTTAACCTGTGTTTTAATGCATGCTTACCCAACATAACTGACAACCTTACAAGGAAATTTAGAAATCTTTTGCTTAGCAGTTTATACTGAACTTTCAGTTAAAGATTACGACCAGTGGAACTAGAAGACTATTTTATGACAAATTCTGCAGGCAAGTTAGCCGCACGCAATAAAATTGCAGGTGGTAACCGTATGGAACTTCTCCTTTTTCGTTTAAAAGGCAGGCAGCTATACGGCATTAATGTTTTTAAAGTAAAGGAAATTATTCCTTGCCCACGACTTACAAACTTGCCCCATCATACAGCAGAAGTAAGGGGTGTGGCGCATGTCCGTGAGGGTGCTATTTCTATTGTTGATTTAGGTATGGCTATTCGCCAACCCCCCATTGAAAACCCACGCGACCATTTTGTAATAGTGACTGAGTACAATCGTCGCACCCAAGGTTTTTTGGTACGAGAGGTTGACCGCATTGTTAATATAGACTGGGAAGAAGTGCACCCACCCCCTAAAGGCAGTGGCAAAAACAGCTTCTTAACCGCCATTACTCAAATGGATAACCAGTTAATTGAAATCATTGATGTAGAAAAAATTATAGCCAGCGTAGACCCTTTAGCGCAGGGGGTTTCTAGTGATATTTTAACCGATGACATTAAGGCAATTGCCAATAAATTCCACATTTTAATTGTGGATGATTCAAGCGTGGCACGTAACCAAGTTGAACGCAATCTAACTGAAACAGGCGTTAACTTCACTACTTTGACCAATGGTAGAGAAGCCTTAGATTATTTAAATTGTTTAGCCGATGATGGTAAAGACATTGCTAAAGAATTTTTAATGATTATTTCAGACATTGAAATGCCTGAAATGGATGGCTACACACTAACCAACCGAATTAAGCAAGACCCGCGCCTTTCTAATTTAACCGTGTTACTCCACTCTTCTTTAAGTGGTATATTCAACGAGGCAATGGTTAAAAAAGTAGGTGCTAATTATTTTTTAGCTAAATACGATGCTGATGAGCTTGCCCGTGTAGTTATTGCCGAGATACGCAAGGCTGACGGACTTAAGGGATGACTTAACACACATCTTTAGTGTAAGTTAGTCGGCTATATTTTTATTTTTTTTAATGTTACCTGCTAGGTGGTGGTGAGGGATGTCGATCAGCAAGACGTTGGGGCCCCAAGAATTTGAAGCTTTTCGTAACTTCTTACAAGATGCGTGCGGAATTTTGCTTGGTGACAATAAGCAATACTTAGTCACGAGTCGGTTGGGCAAAATAATGGCTCAGCAAAAAATGGAGAGCCTGACAGATCTAATGCGTGAAATGCAACGCAATCCACGCTCAGGCTTAAAAGAAGCAGTTATTGATGCAATGACAACCAACGAAACCTTGTGGTTTCGTGATGTGCATCCTTTTAATATTTTAGAAAACATCGTATTACCAGAAATAGCACCTAAACTGGGTGCACAGCAGCTTAAAGTTTGGTCTTCAGCAAGTTCAACAGGCCAAGAAGCTTATTCTATTTCTATGGTAATTGAAGAGTTTCGTAAAAAGAACCCTTCGATGTTGCGGGGTGGTGAAAAAATTATAGGTACCGACATTTCAGCCTCGGCGGTTGTGGCGGCTAAGTCGGGTACTTATGAAATGCTTGCCATTGGTCGTGGGTTATCCAAAGACCGTTTAACTAAACACTTTACCCAAACAGGTGAAGGTCGCTGGAAGGTAAATCCTAACATTCAACGCCGTGCAGAGTTTCGTATGATGAACCTTTTGCACAGCTACACTATGTTAGGTAAGTTTGATATTGTCTTTTGCCGTAACGTATTAATTTACTTTTCAGCAGAGCTTAAAAAAGACATACTTCAGCGCATTCATGGCACATTAAAACCTGGCGGCTACTTGTTTTTAGGTGCTTCTGAAGCCTTGTCTAACATGCCTGATCTTTATGAGATGGTGCAGTGTAGGCCTGGCATCATTTACCGAGCCAAGTAGTTTAGCTAAGCAGTTTTATTAGGCGCTCTTTTGAGCGCCTTTTCTATTTCTTGTAGGCTATTTTTATAGGCTACCTTATTATTGGCTTTTACTTAATCATGCCTAATTTATCTACTATTTCTTTATCTGCTAGCTCGCCTTTGAATCAGTTTTTATTTCGCCAGCTAGGGGCTTGGTTAGACCAGCCACTAAACCTTATTGGTGCACCGGCCAACCTTGATTGGCAGCAACTTGCCCATGTTTTTGCTGCTGCAAAGCAGCCCGTGCAAGTTTGGACAAACGACTGGCGCAGTGTGTATGCAGCCCAAGCTGTGGGCATTCAGGTTTTTTTTACTGCCGATAACGCACCGACTCGGCTAGTGGGTCGCAGCTTATTATTCTGGCCCAAAGCCAAAGAAGAAGGCTATTGGTGGTTAGAACAGCTGCTTAATTTACCGCATGAACAACTGTTATTAGCAGGCGAAAGCAACGGCGGCGTTAATGCACTAGCCAAACAATTAAAAGCTGCTGACTTAGCCATTAGTAAACTAGATTCAGCACGGCGTTGTGCTTTATATGACCTTGATGCCTTAGCGCCTGCTAACCATTTAATTCGTCAAAATACCCACGCCGCCGCCATCAGCCAGCAATGGGAAGGGCCAGATAAGTTAACCCTGATTAGCCAAGCCGGTGTGTTTAGCCACGGGCGAGTCGATGAAGGTTCGGCGCTGTTAATTAAAACCCTCGCCCAGCAGCCCCACCCAACCCAAGGGCAGCTATTAGATATTGGCTGTGGTTGTGGTTTATTGGGGGCTTGGCTAGCTAAGCAGCACCCAGCTTTAACCTTAACCGCTGCTGATGTGAGTGGCTTTGCTTTAAAAGCGACCCGTGCCACCTTGGCAGCCAATGGGTTAGCAGGGCAGGCGGTGGCGGCTGATATTTTTAGTGGCCTTGCAGATTACACCCCAGAACAAGGCTTTGATTTTATTGTAAGCAACCCACCTTTTCACACCGGTAAAACAACCGATTATGAACTAGCCAGCCGCCTGATTAGCCAAGCGCCGCAGTTTATGCGTAAAGGGGCTGAGTTGTGGTTAGTGGCCAATCGCTTTTTGCCTTACGGTGATTTATTGCAGCAGGCATTTAAGAATTTTGTGGTGGTTACCGAAACAGGTAAATTTAGAGTTTATAAAGCCATTAAAAGCCATTAAAAGTAATTAAACACGATGAGTCATTCCACTGATTTAAACACGGCTTCTAGCCCAAGCATTCCCCGTGATGCCATTTTTGCAACACCGTTGGATAAACTAGCCAGTTTTTCTTTTGATGAACAGGTGGCCAGCGTTTTTCCAGACATGATTAAACGCTCTATCCCTGGTTATTCACACATTTTGGGTATGACCGGCGTTATTGCCAAACGTTATGTGCCAGAAGGTGGGCGCATTTATGACCTAGGCGCTTCATTGGGCGCTACCACGCTGAGTGTGGCGCAGCAGCTAGAACACTTAGAAAAGGTTGAGTTCGTTACGGTTGATACGTCTGCCGCCATGACAGAGCGGTGTGCTGGCATTTTGGCAAAGAACCTGCCCAAACGTTCGATTACGTCCTTGTGCAGCGATATTCGCCACCTTGACTACCAGCCTTGCGATTTAATTTTGCTTAATTTTACTTTGCAGTTTTTGCCACCAAACGACCGGCAGCCGCTGCTAGAAAAGCTGTATCAAGCTTTGCGCCCGGGTGGGGCTTTAATTATTAGTGAAAAAATTCACTTTCAAGACCCTCGCCAAGCACAGCTTTTATATGAATTGCACCACGATTTTAAGCGAGCCAATGGTTATTCTGATATGGAAATTAGCCAAAAACGCACCGCCTTAGAAGATGTGATGTTAACCGACACGCCAGAACAGCATTTGCAGCGCCTGTTAACCACCGGCTTTAGCTTTGCTAGCCAATGGTTTCAATACCTTAACTTTGCCTCTTTTCTTGCCATTAAAGGAGATTGCTAGTGAATGCCAGCGAGCCAGATTTTTCTGAAGTTTTTCAACAGCTAGCCCTGCATGGCAAAGAACGCAAAGGGCTGCACACTTGGCTTGCCAAATTGCCCGAACAGTTGGCTGCAAGTTTAGATGCAAAACGCTTTCCTGAATTTGTGGGCTGGTGGAAACGCATTGAAAAGCTGCCTAACATTGCCAGTGCTGATATTTGCTTAACCAGCGCTGCGGTTACAGCTGAAAACGCCTGCTTAGCCTTGGCCAGCCCTGATTTAAGCCAAGACCAGCAGCGAATGATTAAAGGCTTATTGCACGATTTAAAACCTTGGCGCAAAGGCCCGTATCAGCTGCAAGGCACTTACATTGACACTGAATGGCGTTCAGATTTTAAATGGGACAGGTTAGCGCCGCATTTAAGTGACTTGCGGGGCAGAAAAGTGCTGGATGTGGGCGGTGGTTCGGGTTATCACGCTTGGCGTTTAGCCGGTGCTGGCGCAGAATTTACGCTGTGCATTGACCCTTCGCCCCGTTACTTTGCCCAGTTTGAAGCGGTGCGTAAACTGATGGGGCCTAATAATCGACCCGCAGTTTATCACCTGCCCTTGGGCATTGAAGACGTGCCAGCACAAATAGAAGCGTTTGATACGGTGCTTTCTATGGGGGTGCTTTACCATCGCCGCTCGCCCATCGACCATTTGTATGAGCTGAAAGATTGCCTGCGTTCAGGCGGCGAATTAGTGCTAGAAACGCTAGTGATTGAAGGCGATGCTAACCAGTGTTTAATGCCAGAAGACCGTTATGCTGCCATGAGCAACGTGTGGTTTTTGCCTTCTGTTGCCCAGTTAACGCTGTGGTTAAGGCGCTGTGGCTTTATTAATATTCGTTGCGTTGATTTGAATCAGACCAGCCTTGAAGAGCAGCGTGCCACCGAATGGATGACGTTTCAGTCGTTGGTTGATTTTCTAGACCCTGAAAACCCCAAGCTAACCCGTGAAGGCTACCCTGCGCCTTTGCGTGCTATTTTAATTGCTGAAAAACCTTAGCGTTGCTATATTAGTATTAATGATTATAGCTTTAAAGAATAACCAAGCGTTGCTAAGTATCTATAAGGTTATAAAAATAAACTATTTAGTCGCAGCAACAATTTGACGTTAAACTGGTTAATTACTTTATTAGGCAATAGAAGGTTGCAAGAGCAAGATGAGCAAATTTTATATTGAAGACATAACAAGCGTACACCACTGGACAGACCACCTATTTAGCTTCACTACCACCCGTGATGCTGGATTGCGCTTTAAAAATGGTCAGTTTGTAATGATTGGCTTGGAAGTTGATGGCCGTCCTTTAATGCGTGCTTACAGTATTGCTAGCCCTAACTATGACGATGCGTTAGAGTTTTTTAGCATTAAAGTACCTAATGGCCCCTTAACTTCACACCTGCAACACTTGCAGGTGGGCGATAAAATAATTATTAGCAAAAAACCAACAGGCACCTTGGTATTGGATGATTTATTGCCTGCTAAAAACCTTTATTTATTTAGCACAGGCACAGGCTTAGCTCCTTTTATGAGCATTATTCAAGACCCTGAAACCTATGAGCGTTTTGAAAAAATTATTTTGCTGCACGGCGTGCGTTGGGAAAAAGACTTGGCTTACCGTGAATTTATTACCCAAGAACTACCTAAACATGACTATTTAAGCGAGCAAATTAAGCAGCAGCTTATTTATTATCCAACAGTATCGCGTGAAGATTTTGTTAATAAAGGCCGTATTACCGACCTTGCTGCTAACGGCAAGCTTGCCCAAGATTTGGGTTTGCCTGAACTGAATCCTGAAACCGACAGGGCCATGATTTGCGGTAGCCCTGAAATGCTAAAAGACGTTAGCAAGATGCTTGATGAGCGTGGCTTTAAAGTGTCGCCACGCATGGGTGATGCTGCCGATTATGTTATTGAACGTGCTTTTGTTAGTTAATCGGTTAATTTACTAGTTAGCTTTTGAAGCTGCTGCTCTTGTTTGACGTGCAATGGCTTCAATGTAGCTAACAAGGTGCTTTCGGGCTGCTTCGTCCATGGGCTGAAACCTTGCTGCTAGACGAATCGTTTCAGTTCTGGATGGGTGTAAAGGGTCTGCTTCTAAACGGATGGTTTGGCAGGGTAAAACAACGGTATCGGTGCTGTGTGGTGTATCAATATTTGCCTTAAAAGCATCGAACACTGCTGCATCTTTTGCTTTTAAAGAAGGCACTAGCATTAATAAACCCGACAAAGAAATGTCGATTAAATCTGCTTCAACACCCTCTAAAGCGCCGCCGGTTAGCCTAACTTTTTGGTCTTTATTTACCCGTGTACGCTCGGCATTGCGCCGCTCCATTCGGCCTTGTGCAAGCAGTACTTTTTCAACCAGCTTTTTAACAGTAAAGGGCTTTACTATAAAAGAAGTAACGCCTAGCTGCACTGCTGTTACCAAAGAATCACGGTCACTTTTAGAGGTGATCATAATAAAAGGTAAGTGGGCTGTTTCTGCGTTGTCTCTAATTTCTTTTAGCAACTGATCGCCTGCCATAACAGGCATTTCCCAGTCACAAAAAATCCAATCAATATCGGGGCGCTGCCTTAACTTACGCAAGGCTTCCTGCCCATCAGATGCTTCAACAATTTCTTTACAATAAAGGTGGTCACGCAGCACATTAATAATGGCTGAGCGTGCGGTTGTTGAGTCGTCAACCACCAGAACTACATCTTTTTCTAGCATTAACTTTTTCCAAGCTAAAGAGCAAAGTATAGGGTGAATTAGAAAGTGTAACTAATGCACATAATAACACTAACGCACACTAAAAAGAGTGTGGATTAGTTTAGTTTAAAGCCACTCACCAATGTTTCTAAATGGTCGGCTAGTTTTACTAGGTCATCACTCACCTCAGAAGACTTGGCGGCATTAGATGACGTTTGCTGAGCAATGCCACCCATGTGGGTAACTTGTGCATTTACCCTTGCTGCCACTGTTTGCTGTTCTTCTGAGGCATTGGCCATTTCATAATTTAGTTGGTTAATGCGGTTAATAACCTCGGCAATATCATTTAACGATGTGCCAACCCGCTCGACATCGGCAACACTTTTTTGGGCACCTAGCCTTGCTGTTTCCATCATGGATACAGCGCCCTTAGCTTCTTCTTGCAAGTGTTCAATTGTGCTGCTTACTTCTTGGGTTGCATGGTGAGTACGGTTTGCTAAAGAACGCACTTCATCGGCCACCACAGCAAAACCTCGGCCACTTTCACCGGCACGCGCCGCTTCAATGGCAGCATTGAGTGCTAAAAGATTAGTTTGGTCGGCAATGGCAGTAATAATTTCTAATACACTGCTTACGTCATCACTGTACTCATCTAGGGCTTTAATAACTTTGGATGCTTCTTCTAGGTGTTCGGTTAGTTGGTAAATACTACGAATGCTTTCAGAGGTTAATTCAAGGCTAGTGCTGGCCCCATTGTTTGCCTTAGTAGACGCCTGCGAAGTGCGTTGTGCATGTTCAAGCGCTACGTGTGCACTGGCTTGCATTTGTTCCATTGAACTGGCTATTTGTTCAGTTTCTGCCTGCTGGGTATTAATAGCAGCCACTGTTTCTTCAGCCACTGTTGCAATGGTATTGGCTGAGTTTTTTAACGTGTGTGTAGTTGAAGCCACTTGGCCTAAGCTGTTAGCAAAGCGTTCTAGCATTTTATTAAATGCCTTGGATAACGCCCCAATTTCATCTGATGACCTAATGGTGTGTACACGTATGGTTAAGTCAGATTCACTTTCAGCTTTTTGTATCGCTTTACGCAAATAGCGCAAAGGCCGTAAAATAATACGATAAAGCACAAACGAAATAAGAAACAAGCCACCCACAAATAATAAAACCTGCACCCCGCCAAGCTTTAGCAAATTCAGGTTTATTTGATGGTCTAATGCATCCAATGAATAACTGAGGCGAATAGCGCCTAGCTGCTGGCCTTCAGAGCCAATATGGCAACTAGTGCAGTCGGTGCCCCTGTAATTGGTTTCGCTAATCACGGGGCGTAACACAGTTAATATTCGTCCATTGGGTGTGTGGCGAATAACTTCAATGGATTCACCCTGTAAAGCACGTTCATCAAGCGTATCGCTTGGTTTATCTAAAGCTGAACCTTCCCCAAATAAATCTGAAACGGCTTTAGAGCGCAAAACTTTGGCTTCGGTAATGCCTTGCTGGCTTAATACTTTTTCACGGTGCACTTCACGAAATTGCGCTAAAGTGCCTGTTAGCATCATAATATTGAGCGTATCTAAATAGCTATCGGTAGCATCTTTAACGTTTTGTAACATCGCCTCTTCAACCATGGCGCGTTCACTGCGAATAGTAAATAGCATAGAAACCACCATCACTACTAACAACACCGCCAACAATACTGCATTAACCTTGGTTTGAATTGAAGTATTCGCAAACCACTTATTCATTCGGTTCTCCAGTAATCTCGGCTTACCACCGGATACGACATAAAGGCTGCATAATCCTTTATGGCAGGTTGGAAATCCTTGATCTAAGCCAAGATTAGCTAACACGGTAACTAATTTTAACCCATTGATACAACAGTACGTTTATTAACTACAAGTCTAATTTACTGGCTACAAAATCGGCATCTTTATCGCCACGCCCTGAAAGGTTGATGAGCACTTTTACATCAGCCCCCAAACCTTTGGCCTCTTGCATAACCCAAGCAATGGCATGGGCTGACTCTAGTGCCGGAATTATACCTTCTAACTGAGACAGCTGCATAAAAGCATCAAGGCAAGCGGCATCATCAATTGCATAGTAGCGTGCTCGACCTAAGTCTTTTAAATAACTGTGGTGCGGCCCAACAGCAGGGTAATCTAAACCAGAAGCAATGGAATAAACAGCATCAGGCTCCCCTTTAGCATCTTGCAGCATGTAAGAATGAAAACCATGCATGCTACCGGGTGTGCCATAGGTTAGCGTGGCGGCATGGTCTCCTTTACCTAAGCCACGGCCACACGGCTCGATACCCACTAGCTGAACACTGGCATCATCCATAAACCCAGAAAAAATACCCATAGCGTTAGAACCACCGCCCACACACGCCACCACGTAATCAGGTAATTGCCCCGTCATTGCTGGAAATTGTTCACGGGCTTCTCTGCCAACAATGGATTGAAAATCACGCACCATCATAGGAAAAGGGTGTGGCCCTACTACAGACCCTATTGCATAGAAAAAGTTGTCTGGATCTTTCATGTATTCTTCAAATGCACTGTCAACGGCATCTTTTAATGTTTGCGTGCCCGATTCAACTGGCACTAGCTTAGCACCTAAGATTTTTATTTTTGTGACATTGGGGTGTTCTTTTGCAATGTCGACTGCACCCATGTGCACTTCACAAGGCAAGCCAATTAAAGCACAAGCCGTTGCCATAGCTACACCGTGTTGGCCTGCCCCTGTTTCTGCAATTACCTTAGTTTTACCCATGTGTTTGGCTAGCAAGGCTTCGCCTAGTGCATGGTTAATTTTGTGTGCACCCGTGTGGTTCAGGTCTTCTCGTTTCAGGTAAATTTTTGCACCGCCACAGGCTTCTGATAACCTTTTAGCGTAATAAATGGGGCTAGGTCGGCCTACATAGTGCTGATACAGGTCTTTTAATTCATCTTGGAAAGCCGCTGTTTCACGCACGTTTAAATAAGCGGTGGCTATCTCATTCATAATGACTTTAAGGTGTGGCGGTATAAGCTGGCCACCATAAGGGCCAATGTAGCCTTCAGCGTTGGGGAGCAGTTTTTCACTGATGGGTTGGTTTAGCGTGGGCTCATTGAGTCTGGTTTCATTTAATTTTTCAGTGGGCATGGTAATCACTAGCGCCTTAAATTGGTTTTTATAAAAAAGTGGGTTTAGGAAAAAATCAATTAGGCTAGTCTAACTTGCCTAGGGTGGGCTTAAAAGTAGGTAGTTGCTCTATTTTCAGTAAGCTAATTTTTTAAACAAAAAAAGGAAAAATAAGCCAGATAGCCGAACCTAAAAATGGAGTGTAGAATATAAGAATAAACTTATATTAAAAGAGAGAGAGCCCATGACGCATTTACAGCAACCCACAACAAGGTTACCGGAGCCGCTAAGCAGCAAAACCGAAACACCGTGGAATTTCTGGAAAGTTGCTTTAGTCGATGGCTGGTATCTTTATGCAGAACAAGGCCAAGAAGCCCTTCACTTAGGCGCTTTTACTAACCTAGGTAACTTGGCAGTGCAGCAGCTACGCTTTTTAGAGGCACCTAAAACTACAGTAGTCATGACACTAGACAATGAAGCCTTTCATGCTTGGTTGAAAGCACCTGAACAAGAGGCAGCGCCCCGTTTTATTGGTCAGCTAGGCAGCCATTGGAGTGGTTATGGCGTTAAGCCAATTGAAGGCAGTGATACCGAGGTTGAAGTGATTTATGCTGCTGATTTACGCCATGAGTGGATGGGTGTATTCAGTGAATATGAAGCATTTGAAGTAATAGAGCTGCACTATGATCGCCGCCGCCAACGCTGCCTTATTTGCTAAGTTTTCTGAATTAGCTAAAGCTTTAAGTGTGATGAATCGGTGTTATAGAGCAAGGCAACCCTTAAGTTGCCTTGTTTAGCACCATATTGCTGGGAAGTTTTCACTTTAATTTAAAAGACTAAAGCCCCCGAATAGGTTTGCCGTTCAGCGCCCCTTTAATTAAAATAACTGGCTCTTGCTTATGTTTGCGGCGCACTGGGTCAATTCTAAGCACTAGGTTATCCCAATCTTTAGCCGCCCAAATTAAATGGTTAACGGCATCGACATCAGAATGGTGCATACTTTCTATTTTAATGGCATTCAGCTTGCCCATGGGGGTGTCGATTACCTCTTCCCCAATAATTCTAAAGTTTAATAATTTAATTCTATCTTCATCAACCACAGGGTAGGTAAAAAGGGTTTGCTCAGGGTTTTCAAGCAAATCATAGCGCAGCCTTAGCTGAAAACTAAGCAGGTCTTGGGTGTCTTCTGGCACCGACATTGTCCATTCATTGGATTTAAGCGTGGTATGGGTTTCGTTTTTATCCCAGTGAAATGTCAGTTTTTCTTCTTGGCTTTTGCCAAAAATGCTGCGGTAGAAACGGTAAAAAACAGGCTGGATTTTTTGGTCAGGCGTTACAACAAGTCGGCTGGTTTGTTGAACTTTAGCGAACCAGTTTTCTGCATAAAAATCAAGAACCCATTCGCCATTACTTGTTTTTTTAAGCGTTCTTTTGGCTTCAATGTTTAATTTAATGCCCTTTTCATAACTGGTTTTATAGGTGGCTTCAAAGGGTTTTAAAGTAATCGCATGGCTGGGAATTGCTACCAGCCCTAGGGTTAAAACAAGAATCCATTTTAGCATGCTAAACCTTCTGGTTTTTTCAATTGGCTTTTTTTGGCTGACTTTATTAGTGAGCCATTTTTAAGTTTGGTTAAAGCTAAAATGCCATAAAAAACGAATTAAATGAAGCCTTGTTGCTGAGTGTTCTATGAGTAAACCTTGTAAAAATCAGCCACTACAAGGCAGGCAGTATGCTAAATGGAAGGCAGGTGTACCTTGGTTAACGCCCCGATAAATTGCCGGTGGATTTATTTTTTTATGGACTATTTAAATAGAAGCTGCTAGACTTTTAATTCAAATTTCAGCACGCCGTGTTGCGTGTTCCCTGCATTGGCTGACGTTGCCCCTTCTGTTGTGTATCGGGCCCGCGCCCGCCCCTGCGATTCTTAAGTACCACAGGTATTATTAATGTCTAATGACGTGACTTTACCAGCTTTTAACGAGCTGGGTCTTCCTGATTTTCTTATTTCTGCAATTGAATACCCTACACCTTCACCTATCCAAGCACAGACCATTCCTTTGTTGTTAAAAGGTCATGACTTATTAGGTCAAGCGCAAACAGGTACCGGTAAAACCGCTGCTTTTGCTTTGCCTTTATTAGCCCGCTTAGATTTAAACGCTAAATTACCTCAGGTATTAGTGTTAGCACCTACTCGCGAGTTGGCCATGCAGGTGGCTGAGTCGGTTGAAAAATATGGCGCCAATATGAAAGGCGTTAAGGTAGCTAACCTTTATGGCGGTGCTGAGTACCGTGACCAAATTCGTGCGCTGCGTTCAGGTGCCCAAGTAGTTGTGGGTACACCTGGCCGTGTTATGGACCACATGCGCCGTGGTAGTTTAGATATTTCTACACTGCAAACCCTTGTATTAGATGAAGCCGACGAAATGCTACGCATGGGCTTTATTGATGATGTTGAATGGATTCTTGAGCAAACCCCTAAAGAGCGCCAAGTGGTCTTGTTTTCTGCCACTATGCCTGATGCGATTCGTCGCATTGCTCAGCGTCACTTAAAAGACCCTAAAGAAGTACGCATTGCTGCTAAAGCCCGTACGGCAGATACAGTAAGCCAGCGTGTTTGGATGGTGGCTGGTCTGCCTAAGCCTGAAGCTTTGGTTCGCATTTTGGAAGCTGAAAAAACTGACGGCGTAATTGTATTTACCCGTACTAAAGCAACCAGTGCTGACTTAGCTGATTTCCTAAATAGCCGTGGTTTACGTGCTTGTGCATTGCACGGCGACATGGCGCAGAACCAGCGTGAACAGGCGGTTGACCGCTTGAAGAAAGGCGGCCTAGACATTCTAGTGGCGACCGACGTTGCTGCCCGTGGTTTAGACGTAGAACGCATTAGCCACGTGATTAACTTTGATCCACCGCATGACAGCGAATCTTACGTGCACCGTATTGGTCGTACTGGCCGTGCGGGTCGTAGCGGTCAGGCCATTTTGTTTGTGGGTCACCGTGAAAAGCGTTTGCTATTTAACCTAGAGCGCAGCACTGGCCAGCGTATTGAGCCAATGGAATTGCCTAAGGCTGAAGTGATTAATGCTAAGCGTAGCGAGAAATTCAAAGAGCAGGTCATTCACTCTTTGCAAGCGCGTGACATTGAGCTTTATGAAAAGCTATTAGAAGAAGTGCAAGCCGAAACTGAAGCTGAACCATTACGCATTGCCGCCGCTTTGGCAAAAATGTTCCAAGGCAGCACGTCTTTGTGGGTTGAAGATGTGAAGATTCGTGCACAGCGTGAAGGTGGACGTGGTGAGCGTTCAGACTTTGGCAGTGACCGTCCCCGCCGTGAAGGTGGACGTGGTGGTGAAGGCCGTGGTCGTTCACGCGAACTAGAAGCAGGCATGAAGCGCTACCGTATGCCTATTGGCCGCACGCATGGTGTTAAGCCTGCCAACATTGTTGGTGCGATTGCCAACGAAGCGAACATTTCTAGCCGTAATATTGGTCGCATTGATATTCAGCAAGACTTCAGCACCGTTGATTTGCCTGAAAGCATGACTAAAGCCGTGTTCCAAGCATTAGCAAGGGTGCGTGTGTGTGGCGTGCCTATGAACTTGACCAGCAGCAATGCAGCTTCAAGCAGCGGTTCAAGCAGCAAAGATGATTCGGGTAGCCGTCCTTTACGTCGCCGTGCTCCAGCTTCTGCTTAATTGCACCACTGCTTAGCTTTTCGTTACAACGATTAGCCAAGCAATAAGAAACCGCTTATGTTTTGCATGGGCGGTTTTTTTTATGTTTTTTTATGTTTTTTTCAGATGATTTTTAAAGTGCTTTTTTAAAATTATAAATTTTTAGCACAAGCCACCGCAGAAGCCCAAGCCCACTGAAAGTTATAGCCACCTAGCTGCCCTGTAACATCCAATACTTCCCCTATAAAACGTACCTGCTCTAAATTTTTGACTGCAAAGGTTTGTGATGAAATTTGCTGAGTATCAATGCCGCCCAGTGTAACTTCGGCAGTGCGGTAGCCTTCGGTGCCTGCGGGTTTAAATACCCAGTTTTCTAGGGCATTAGCTAAAGCTTCTAGTTGGTTATTGCTGGCATCGGCATTGCGTTCGGGCAGTTTTATACCTTGTTCTTCAAGTAAATTAATTAATGCTGTGGCAAGGCGCTTGGGTAGTTGTTCACCTAGCCAGCTGCCAAAATGGGCACGGGGGTGTTGCAGGCGCAGTTGCTGCAAGTCGTTTAACAGGTTGTTAGCGTGGGGCAGCCAGTTAATGCTGAGTTCATCGCCCGCTTGCCAATAACTAGAAATTTGTAACAGGGCAGGGCCTGATAAACCCCGATGGGTAATAAGTAGCGGTTCTGTAAAGGTTTGCCCGTTACACGTTACGCTAACCGTGCAGCTAAGCCCAGAAAGTGGCGCTAAATGGGCTTTAAGTTCAGGGTGCAGGGTAAAAGGCACAAGCCCTGCACTGGTGGGCAAAACATCTAAGCCAAATTGGCGGGCTAAATCATAGCCCCAGCCGGTTGCGCCTAGGGTAGGAATTGATAAACCACCCGTAGCAACCACAAGCGCCCCCGCGTCTATTGTACCTAGGCTTGTGCTAAGTTGAACGCTGTCTGCGGTGGTGGTGACGCTATTAATGCTGGTTTTCATGCGTAGATCAACACCTGCCCAATCTGCTTCGGTTAGCAGCAGTTGCTGAATGCCTTTGCTGCTATTGGCACAAAACAGTTGCCCCGGGCCTTTTTCAACGTAATCAATGCCGTGGCGTTCAACCAGTTCTAAAAAGTCGTGGGGCGTATAGCGTTTTAGGGCTGAAATACAAAAATAAGGATTAGCTGAAATAAAGTTGGCTGGCGTGGTGTTTAAGTTAGTGAAATTGCAGCGCCCACCACCCGACATCAGTACTTTTTTGGCAGGCTTGTCGCTATGATCTAACAATAAAACGTGGCGGCCTTGGTAACTAGCCGTGGCGGCACACATTAAGCCAGCAGCACCGGCACCAATAATAACGACATCGGCTGTTTTGCTCATGCCTTTTCGTGTCTCTTGTAAGTTGAGTTTTAGTGGGTATAAAAGTTAATTTTAGTGGGTAAGGAACGAAAAAACCCACCTTTCGGTGGGTTTTCTTAGCATCTTAACAACCTAGGGTTGATTAGATCGCTTCAATTTTCGCAGCTTGCTTGCCTTTAGGGCCAGTAGTCACTTCGAAAGACACTTTCTGGTTTTCTTGCAGGGATTTAAAGCCTGAAGATTGGATTTCAGAGAAGTGTGCAAAAAGGTCGTCGCCACCATCATCAGGAGTGATGAAGCCAAAACCTTTAGTGTCGTTGAACCATTTAACGGTACCAGTTGCCATATCAAAAATTCCTATATTTCTGTTTAGTATTTTTGGGTCAAGCCATCGATAAATCGCCTAGTAATTGACCCAGTGTTGCGGGAATCAAGATAGTACGAATGACGAACTTATGTTACCGATATTTCGATTACAACTGCGTTACGACACTTCTTTTTGCTACCTTGCTGCCTACGCTTGATAGACTGCTTTAAAATGAGCCTCACGTCAAGTGCTTTTAGGTAAGCGTTAGACTAAACGCTAACTTTTAATGCTTTAATGTGTGTTTTAACGTTTTTTAGTGCGTTTTTTAACTTTTTAATCTTTAATCTGCTGGTTGCCTTCATCTAGGTCACGGTCTGAAAAGCCAATTAAATAAAGAATGGCATCCAGGCCAAGGGTAGAAAGTGCATGGCGGGCATTTTCTCTAACCACAGGTTTGGCACGAAAGGCGATACCTAAACCTGCTAAGCTTAACATGGGTAAATCGTTAGCACCGTCGCCCACGGCTATGGCTTGTTCAAGGTTGATGCCTTCTTTGTCGGCTATTTCTTGCAGCAGTTGTGCTTTGCGTTCACCATCGACCACCTGCCCCACCACCCGACCCGTTACCTTACCGTCTTCAATTTCTAGCTGGTTGGCGTGCACTTCATCTATGCCTAATTTCTTTTGTAAATAGTCACCAAAATAAGTAAAACCACCCGAAAGAATGGCGGTGCGATAACCTAGGCGCTTTAAGGTGGACACAAGCTTTTCTGCCCCTTCGGTGATGGGCAATCGCTTTGCGATGGTTTCAAGCACGCTGGCATCTAGCCCTTTAAGTAGTGCAACGCGGGCGCTAAAGCTTTCGCTAAAATCAAGCTCGCCACACATGGCACGTTCGGTGATGGCGGCAACTTCTTTGCCTACACCGGCTTCTTTGGCAAGCTCATCAATCACTTCTGCTTCAATGAGGGTGGAATCCATATCAAACACCACCAAACGGCGATTACGACGGTAAATATTGTCTTCTTGTACGGCAATATCAACGCCTAATTCACCAGCAAGGGCTAAGAAATGGCGGCGCAGTTCAGCTGTGTTTAGGGCATCGCCTCGCACTGAAAATTCAACACAAGCACGGCCTTGTTTGTTAATGTGCGACATGCTGACTCGACCAGAAAGGCGGTGAATGCGGTCGATATTTAGGCCATTGTCTGCCACGGTGCGTGTAACACGGGCAATTTGTTCAGCGGTAATGCGGCGGCCCAGCAAGGTAACTATGTAGCGGCCTTTACCTTGCCCGCTAACCCACTGTTCATAGCTGTCTTCTGAAACCGGTGAAAAACGAATTTGCATGCCCCATTCGTGTGCTTTAAATAGCAGTTCCTGCAACACGGGTGAGTTTTTTGCTTTAGGTGGCAGGTGGGCAAGTAGCCCAAGTGCTAGTGTATCGTGAATCACCGCCTGACCGATATCTAGAATATCGACTTCATAGGTAGCTAGTATTTCACTAATGGCTGAGGTAATACCGGGGCGGTCATGCCCAGAAATGTTGATTAAAACAATGCTACGATCCTGTGTTTTCATTTAATGCCTGTAAAATAAATCTTAAATTACCAAGTCAGGCTATTAGCGTTCTGGCACTGCTTAGCAAAAAGAAACGGTGAGGTGAGTTGCTTGGCATAATTATAGCGCTCCTTCACCTTAGCTTGCACCTTTAGTGCCTTGAATTAGTGCTTTGAGTTGGTGCCTTGAGTGCTTTTAATTTTACTAGCATAAGCAAAATTGGCAGTTGCTTGCAGCCGTGTCAATAGGAGGTATGCTAATATCTTCAGCCATTGATTATTGATTAGGGTGTGAGATTTTATGACCGATGTAACGACTCAGCAGAACGATAAAACGCCATCCAATTTAATTTGGATTGATTTAGAAATGACGGGGTTAGACCCCAACAAAGACCGCATTATTGAAATAGCAACCATAGTGACCGACTGTGATTTAAATGTGATAGAAGAAGGGCCGGTGTTGGCTATTAATCAGCCCACCACTTTGTTGGATGGTATGGACGAGTGGTGTACTCGTACTCACGGCGAATCAGGTTTAACCCAGCGCGTGAAAGACAGCAAGGTCACGGTTGCTGAAGCTGAAGCAGCAACCTTGGCATTTTTGCGTCGCCACATTGCTCAAGGTGCAAGCCCCATGTGCGGTAACAGTGTTCACCAAGACCGCCGCTTTATGGTGAATGAAATGCCAGAATTAGAGGCCTTTTTCCATTACCGTAATATTGACATTTCTACCCTGAAAGAGTTGGCCGTGCGCTGGCACCCTGAACTGCCCAAGAAGTTTAAAAAAGCAGGCACGCATTTAGCACTCGATGACATTCGTGAATCGGTGGCTGAGCTGCGTTTTTACCGTGAAGAATTTATTCGTTTACCTGCAAGCCCTTCGTCAGACAGCGATTCCACTAACAGCAGTGGCCTATGAGTAGCCGCAAGCTAACCCGCCAGC
>CANQLY010000022.1 GCA_947624795.1 uncultured Marinospirillum sp. | reverse complement strand
TCGGTTGGTGCATCGGTTGGCGCGTCAGTTGGTGCATCGGTTGGCGCGTCAGTTGGTGCATCGGTTGGCGCGTCAGTTGGTGCATCGGTTGGCGCGTCCGTTGGTGCATCCGTAGGCGCATCGGTTGGTGCATCGGTTGGTGCATCGGTTGGTGCATCCGTAGGTGCGTCGGTTGGCGCATCCGTAGGCGCGTCAGTTGGCGCATCGGTTGGCGCGTCCGTTGGTGCATCCGTAGGCGCATCGGTTGGTGCATCCGTAGGTGCGTCGGTTGGCGCATCCGTAGGTGCGTCGGTTGGCGCATCGGTTGGCGCGTCAGTTGGTGCATCCGTAGGCGCATCCGTTGGTGCATCCGTTGGAGCGTCAGTCGGTGCGTCAGTCGGTGCGTCAGTCGGTGCATCAGTAGGAGCGTCCGTTGGCGCATCAGTCGGAGCGTCAGTCGGTGCGTCAGTCGGTGCGTCAGTCGGTGCGTCAGTCGGTGCATCAGTCGGTGCATCAGTCGGTGCATCAGTCGGTGCGTCAGTCGGTGCATCAGTCGGTGCATCAGTCGGTGCATCAGTCGGTGCATCAGTCGGAGCATCAGTCGGAGCATCCGTTGGTGCATCCGTTGGTGCATCCGTTGGTGCATCCGTTGGTGCATCAGTTGGTGCATCAGTTGGTGCATCAGTTGGTGCATCAGTTGGCGCAGGTGTAGGTCTAGGTGTTGGCTTAATTTCTGGCGTAGGCTCAGGTTCTGGTAATGCTATCTCTGGCGTAGGCTCAGGTTCTGGTAATGCTATCTCTGGCGCTAATTCTGGCTCTGTTGTTAACACTGGCTCTTCTGGTGCATTACCTAACTCAGGATCAACTATTGGTCGGCTTGAATCTTCTGCGTTATTTTCAAGCAAGGTATCAACAGAATCTATAGAAGTTATAAAATCATCCACAGCCGCATCAGAAGTGCCATCATTTGCACTTGGGCTAGTGTTTTGTAAATTAATTCGGGAATCTTGAATAGGCTGGCTAGCATCACCTACATTTAACTGAGCCCCCTCACTTGCAGCAAGGCCTTCAGTAGAAGTAGTCGTTGCATCACTTTCTGGTTCAACTATTTTATCAGAAAGCTCTTCTTCAACTATCAAACCATCATCATATTCTGCATGTTCAACGTTCTTTTCATCTACTATAAAAGTCTGGATATTTTCATTACCAGACTCTTGAACACTGCCCATAATGTCAGAAGTATCAATGCTTTCCTGCTCTTCCTGTCCAGAATTTTCACTACGACTCAGAACTGTTGATTCATCAAACAACAAAGCCTCATCTGATATTTTTTGGTCAATTGCATCATCTTTAACAACAGAATCATTTGAACTTCCAGTTTCATCAACCATCACGCAAACACTCCAAGTTTTATTAATAGTTTTAATGCTGTTTTTATTTTTACAAGACTATCCTGAAGTGAGCCATCTAACAGCTAGCCATAAGTTATATACTTTGGCTAGCTAGGTTTAGCGTTCGTTAAAGCTATTAGCCAGCCCTTTAGTGATAGGGTCTGCAAGGTAGGCTAAGAGTGTTTTTTCACCCGTTAAAATATCAGCAGAAACAACCATGCCAGGCATCAAAGGAAAGTGATTTTCTTCACTGCCTAAGTAGTTTTTATCCAGTGTTACCCAGCCTTTAAAATAAGGCTGCTCTCGTTCATCGAGTGCACTAAATGCAGAAATCCGACTTAATTTACCTTTAGCATAACCATAACGTACAAAATCATAGCTACTAACCTTTAAGTTCACCTGCTGCCCTAAGCTTAAATAACCAATGTCATCAGGTGAGATGCGTACCTCAGCTTGAAGTTCCACATTGTCGGGCACTATCTGCATAAGCACAGCGCCGGGTTGAATCACTTGCCTTTGATTATTGACTGACAAGCTAAACACCAAACCGCTCGCGGGCGCCTTGACCCAAAGTTCATCTAAACGACTTTTTACTTTACTTAGTTCTTCTTCTGTTTCTGCAATTTGGGCTTCAAGTTGCCCTAATTGCTCTAATGGTTCTTGAAGAATTTGACTTTTACTTTCATAAAACCGACTTTGCGATTCAGCCAGTTCTTGTTGAATTAAGTTAATTTCTTTTAAAACCCGCTCTTCCTCACCCCGTGCTGTGACTGCTGCCCTTTCTGTTTCTAATAAAGTAATGCGAGTAACAAGGCGTTTTTCAGCCATGCCTTGACGCATACTTAGCATTTGCTCAGTAAGTTCACGGTGTTTTTCAGCCGCTTCAAGTGATTTACTAAGCTGTTCTAATCGAGACATTCTTTGTTGAATTTGACGATTAAGGACATCCAAAGTTAATTCTTTAACACGCACTTGGTTGTTTAGCTGCTGTTGCTGCACAGTTACCATGGTTGGGTAGGTTTCAATGTAAGGGGTAAAATCAGGTTCACGCTCCATAATAAACGCTTCTTGACGCTCTGATCTAAGTTTAAGCGATGCTAAACGCCCTTCTATTTGCCGTAAATCAGATAGCGCCCTAACGTCATCAAGCTTGATAAGAATATCACCTTTTTTAACAAGCATTCGCTCTTCAACAAACACTTCTGAAATGGTGCCACCATTAAGGTGCTGCACTACTTTAATTTGCCCTGAGGGTACAATTTCACCCGGCGCAAGGGTGACTTCAGTTAGCTTTGTAATAGAAGCCCAAGCAAAAAAACTGACCACCATAAACACAATTAAATACAACACAGGCTTTGCATAAGAAGGTATTAGTTCATCTTCTACTTGTATGGTTTCAGACAAAAGTCTACGTTGGCGAGAACCAAAAGAGACCACAGGCCCTTTGGCATCAACCAAAGCGCCTACATTAGTTTTGGTGGTTTTGTTCTTAGAAGTGTTAGCCATTATTTTAATCCTGCCATTATTTTCTCTTCAACTTCAGCATAATTTCCACGTGCTGTAATAGTGCCATTTTCCATATAAATAATATGGTCAGCACTGCGTAAATGGCTGGGGCGGGGTGTTACAAGAATTAAAGTAACGCGCCTTTGTAACCAGTTAATGCAGCGCATTAACGCTTCTTCACCTGCATCATCCATCGCATTACCAGGCTCATCAAGCAGCACAATTAATGCAGGTTTTAGAATGGTGCGTGCTAAAGATAACCGTTGCCTAAAACCACTAGAAACACTGTCTGTACTACTATTTGAAATTCTAGTGTGAATGCCTTTTTCCATACGATTAACATCCTCACTTAAACCTGCCATATCAAGTGCCCACCATAGCTCCTCTTCAGTGGCTGCGGGGTGAACTAGCCTTAAGTTTTGTGCCAGCGTTCCATAAAAAATGTCGCATTGTTGAGGCATATAGCTAATAGTGGAACGTAAATAATCAGCTGCTATTTGGCGAGTATCAATCGCATCAATTCGTATAGAACCTGCTTGCGGGTAATAAAGCCGAGAAAGTAATGATAATAAAGTTGATTTTCCTGAACCATCAGGGCCTGTAATGCCTAATAATTTTTTTGATGGTATTTTAAATGTGACACCCAAAAGTACAGGGTCAAGGTCTGGTGCGTATCGAAAAGAAACACGGTTAAAATCAATGTTTCCTTCATTTAAAAATCGGTTAGCCTCATGGTTATGCTCATCCGTTTCTTGGGCGAGTCGCATGAGTTGATTTACCTGAAAAATATTGGTCGAAATGCGTGACCAACTGGTTAAAGCGGTAAATAAGTTTTGTAAAGGTGAAATTAAGCGCCATGCTAAAATCATGGTGGCCATAATAGTACCTGAGGTGATGGCACCATGAATGACCATGTAAGCAGAAGTCACTAGAATTGCTAAACCAGTAAAACTGCCAATAAGGTGTGATATGGCTGCTATTTTTTGCTGTGATTGTTGTTCACTAAATTCAGAATAAGCCGATAACCCACTAATATCACGAAAGCGCTTCATCCAAATGCTTTGTGCACCTAGTGTGCGTAATCCTGCCATTTTGCCCAAAGTTTCATCAATCAGCTCGCTTTTTTTACCTGATGATTCAGATGAGTTTTCAGCTGCTCGTTCAACCATTCCACCTGTTAGCATCAACAGCAATATAAATGCAGTAATAGTAATAAGCATAACCCCTGCAGCCCAAGGGTTAATAACAAAAATAACGATTAAAAGAATGATGCTTGCAGGCAGATCAAAGATAAGTGTAGCCAGTGGGCCTAAAAACAAATCCCTTAAACGTTCTAAGCTTTTTATTCGACTAATTTGTCGGCTAACAGAAACGCCATTTAAAGACGATAAAGGCAATCTAAGTACCCGTTCAAAAATTGAGTTACCCAACACATACTCTATTCTACCCCCAATATAGGCTAATAGCTTTCCACGTAATAAGTTTAAAAACCAGCCAACACTAATGGCCAACAATACACCCACTAATAAAAAGCCACCCATCACAATATTGCCACTAGGTATGACGGTATCAAATATAGAGCGTACAAATAAAGAAGGCGCTACAGCCAGTACAGTGCTGATTAAAGTAATGATAAAAATTAAGGTTAAATGCTTACGGAATTTCCAGAAAAGCGCTTTTACCCACGGCTTTTTATTGTTTACATCGGCAGCTTTAATGGGCTGGAAAATAAAAATTTCGCCACTGCTTAAAGGCAGCTTCTCTAAAACTTCTTCGCGATTACTTTGGCTGTTAAAAATTTTATAAAAGCCATTGGGTAATACCTCTAACACAACAATGGCAGGTTGATTATCAGGCATAAAAATGCAGGGCAGTAAGCGTTTATCTAACTTGTTAAACCGCTTGCCTAAATAGCGTGCCCTATAGCCCATATTAGCCATAGCGCCAAAAAAATAGGACACATCAATGTGATCAGCAAGGTGAGGTAAAGCCTGAGCAAATTCACGTGCACTGCCATTCCAACCTAAAAAACGTGCTAAAGGTAATAGGCACCTTGATAAATCCGATTCATTAAAAACCCGTGTACCTATAACCGACTCAAGGGCATTGCTGCTGTCTGGTTTTAAAATACCGCTGGTATCTTGGTCGTTACGTGAAAATACAAACTCGCCGTTATCAAGCGCTAATTTACCATCTTTAATGCGATAGATTGTATCGGCAAGTTTAACCATTGATGGGCGATTGGTAATCATCACTATGGTTAATTCGCCTTTACGTGATTCAAGGTATTGGCGTAATTTTTTATCGCCCTCAAAGTCTAAAGCACTATTGGCTTCATCAAACAAAATAACGGCAGGGTTAAAAGCAAGTACACGCACAATGGCAATAAGTTGGCGAACCCCCATAGGTAAAATTTCACTGGCATTTTCACCTAAAGGTGTCTGATAACCTTGCTTCATGCGAGCAATAAGAACATCTAAGCCAATTTGTTTAGCTATTTCTAATGCACGGGTTTCACGATTAGGTTCAAACAGGGTCAAGTTTTCTAAAATAGAGCCAATAAACACTTCACCTTCTTGTGGTAAAAGTGCAACCATTTGCCTAAGGCTTTCTGATTCAAAATGGCTGATGGGTTTACCATCAACAAGAATGGCGCCCTCATCAAACATTTCAATGCCATTAATTAAAGAAAGCAAAGTGGTTTTACCGCTACCACTGTCACCACGAATGGCAATGCAATGCCCTTTGGGAATGTCTAAAGATAGGTTCTTAAATAGATGAACTTTCTCTTTTGTTGTTTCATAGCTTAAAGATACTTGTTCTAAGCGTAATCCAGAACGCACTTCTGTCAGTAATAATAAATCAGATTCGGCATCGCCTGGCATTGATAATAAATCAGTTAGGCGTTTATCACCTGCAATAAAGGCCTGATAGCGCATCCAAATACTTAATCCTTTTTGCAAGGGTTGTAATGAACGAACCGACAGCATCATGCAAGCCGCCAGTGCCCCCGAGCTCATATCACCATCCAATACCAGCATAGCACCAAAGAAAATAACTAGAATTATCATAACCTGAGACATGATGCTGCCAAGGTTGTTTGCAAAATTATTACCAAAAAATAAATGTTCACCTTGTTCTGTGCTGCTTTCTTTTAAGCGTTCATAGCGGCGCTGCATAATGCTTTCTAGTGACATGGTTTTAATTGATAAAATACCGGCTAAGACTTCTGTTAAAAAACTAATACGCCTTTCATCATTCAGGTCACGTATTACAACTTGTTTATACATCCAGCGCCCAAAAAAGAGCATTGCTAGCATAAATAGTAAAATTAAAATGATGGGTACAATGACAAGGTTGCCAGCAATCAGCCAGATCGCCCCTAAAAATATAAGTACAAAAGGTAGGTCTAACAAGACCAATAATGCACTGCCAGAATAAACATCGGCAACTTTGGAAGCTGTCTGCATTTTTTCAGCATAAGCCCCAGGCTCTTCTTTACTAAACAGTCGAGCAGGAATTAAGAAAAACTTATTAAGCACTTGCATGCTTGCCCTGTGTTTAAACCTTGCACCTAGCCAGTTAGTTACCGTTGCATTAACGCCTTTAAGCACTTCTTCTAGTAGCATCATAAGCACAATGCCCAAAGCAAGTATGATCAGCGTATCTATTGACTGGTTTTTTAATACTCGGTCAAAAATTTGCAACATTCCAAGCGGTAAGGCTAAAGCAAGTAGGTTGGTCATTAAAGAAGACAGGCTAATGATCGGGATTAATAGCCTAAGGTCACGTGAGGCAAGAACTTTAAGTAGCGAGCCAACAATGCTTATTTTTTCAGTTGACGCTGGGCGATTATTGCTACGCCTTAATTTAGAAAATAATGTTTTTTTATTTGAACTCATCAGTGTTCACCTCGTGCACTTGCAGTGGCATTAGACCCAAACAAATAACTAATCACGTTTTGTACTAGAGGGTGGCGAAACGAAACAGTACCAGATTGGTGAGTTAAAACGCCCAGCGTTTCTGTCTGCTTAATCGCAGCTTTAATGTAGGCTAAATCATCGTGCATTAAGGTAACTAGCTGCTCTAAACTCACTGGTTTATCTTGGCTTGCCACGCAATAAAGTAGCTTCCAATCAATTTTGAATTTATCAATTCGTGAAGCAATCGTTACCATCAAAGCCAGTGATACTGGGTTTTCATCAGTTGATTGCAGTAGCTCTTTAGCAAACAAAGGAATGCCCCGTGCCCGTTTTACAAGGGCGGTGGCCGCTGCGCTAGGTGGCTTATTAATGAAGGCTAAAATAGCCACATCGTCCATTCGACCCAGATGCAGTAAGCGGTAGGCAGCCTGTTGGGCTTCATTGATTGCATAGCTTTGAGGACGGCGGCCACTAATAATGACTTGTAAACCCTTAGGTAAGTTATTTAAAAAATGAGTTAATGTTGTTTTGCTTTCTGTTATTAGGTGGTGTGCATCATCAATAATTAACAAGCCTTTATTTTTAGTTTTTAAATCATAAAAAACCTGAATTAAGCACTTTAAGTGCTGAAAATGCTCACTTTCAAAGCCACCTGAGGGTAAAATATGAATATAAAATAAGGGGCAGCCTGCCTGTATCGCTAAGCGTCCTGCTTCGCGGCAAAGGCGAGATTTACCCATGCCATTTTCACCTTCTAAAAAAAGTGCAGAGTAATCCTTAGCTAGCAAAGCTTTAATGAATTCAAATTCTTTTTCACGCCCGACTAAAGGGGTGTCATGGCTTACATTCCAACCATTTAAGTAATGCAGTTTAGAAAATGCTAGCTGATTAGAAAAGTTACTGGGTAGTATTAAGTCAAAAGCTTGTATAACCGATGAGGCGTTAGCATCAAAAATCAAACAATTGGCCTGAGCATTTTCTCTAAGTTTATAAGCACAAGTGAGTAAGTTGCTGCCAACCGATTCTCCAGACCAGCCACCAAAGCGGTTTTGGCTCACCTGAGTTAAACCTGCCACCAGAGCGCCGGTGAATACCGGTGTTGCTGCTTCATCATTCAAGTGTTGAGTAATAAATGCCTTGATTGCATAAAAAACACGCTGTGCTGCTTGAATTACAGTGCGTATGTATTGAGTTGAGGAGCGCTTTAAGCCAAAAATAAGGGTGCCATCCCCCCATTCACGGCTTATAAATAAAGCATGATTACCAAATGCAATATCAGACATGTAGGTATCAAATAGCTTTAATGCAGCTTGTGATAATTGGCCTTCTATTTTTAGGCTTAATACCAATGCGGGGCGGCGTGCTATTAATATTTCTTGTGAAAAAATAGGATTAAATCTTGATTGATCTTTAAATTCTGCCAGGCGAGCAACGGCCATGGTTCGATTTTTAACGTTTAGCTTTTTAAACACGGCAGCCAAATGTTGCTTAACGGTTCCTAAGCTAATGTCAAGCGCTTTTGCAATTTCTTTATTAGCTTTGCCTTGTTGCATAAGCACTAATGCTTGCTGTTGGCGAGCGGTTAATCCAATCATGCCTGACATGCTGGAGTTTTCATCTGTTTTCATAAAATAAACTCCAATCAGTCTATAATTGTTAGTGAAATTTTAGTGCCTTTCCAATCAATGCTTACTTGCTGCTCGTCAATTGCTTCAATAATGCCGCCCCCATAAAGGCTATCACCTACTCGATGGTAATAAATTTCTCCATCGTGTCCTCCCCAATGCATGCGTGCAAAAACTTGCCCATCTAGGCCTGTTTCTATGCCTTCAACACTGAATAAAGGGCGTAGCAGGTAGTCTTTATTTTTGTAATTTACAATGACTTTATTGCCATTAATGCTTTTTAGATGGCCTCCAAACGTTAACGGGCCACCGGCAGTAATGCGCTGAATAGTGTGTGAACTGTTGTCAATTAACCAAGCGTGTTCAGGCTCTATTTTCAGTAAAGAATACAAGCGCCCAAACTCTAGGCTGCTTAGTTCATTAATGTTTTGGGCACCATAGTTAGCATGGTTAACGTACTCAGCATTTTCTTTTTCAATTGCATCTTCAGCTGCTTGCTCATTTGCAAGGCGTAAAGCTTGAGCTGACTGGCCTAGTTTGTCAGTGCGCTCCTCCATTGCACTGATACTAAATAAGCCAATGTACTCAAAGTTTTTAACAGGCTTGTAAACCATGCAGCGCTGTTGTGTACTTCGTAACCTTTCACACCAAGCCTGCGCTTGGTCTTTATTATCAAACCCAGTAAAATTAACCGAATACCAAGCAGCATCCCTAGCAGCGGTTGATACATCAACGCCAATTTTTTCAACCATTAAATGCTCAGCAGGTTGTAAACCATCGTACCTACGTGGCAAATCACGCATTAATGCTTCAATTGCAAAGCGATCAAATACCCCAGCAAGCTTTACTAACCAAGGGCTGGTTTTGAAATCTTTGGGATTATCTAACCAGCCTGTTAGGTCGGTATCTTTTGCTTGTGGCGTAATGGGTGAATGGGTGTTAAAGCTAGGATGTTGGCTAGTATTGGCTTTGAAAACAGGGTTGTCTGTACTAATCTCTCGGTAAGGAATGCCACCGCCTAAAGCAGAATAAAGATCAACAAAAGCTTGGTAATATTCCAGCTCAAATTGATGCAGGCTGTCTTGACGCTCTTGATATGACTGCATGGAATCAAGGAAGGTTAAAAAATCAATGCTACCGACTGAATAAGATTTAAAACCAAAATCTTGCGCAACTTTAGCCGCTTTAGCAGACTCTTGCTGTAAAGCTAATCGCTCCCCACTAAATTCAAGCTCAGTAATGGCACTTCTAGCTGCTAATAGCCCGTTATAAATAGTATTAACATAGCTTTCAATTAGCTCATTGCGTACGGCTTGTGCAAATTTAATTTCTTGTTCTTTATTACCACCATCAAAAACCGTTGCACTTAAAGTACTTAAAGCATTCCAAATCAATGTATTGGGTTGAAAAAGATCAGCAGGTCTACGCACCCCTGAACTTAAATCAGCCGCCAGCGTAAGCCCTGGTAACAGCGCCTTACGTGCAACGTCTAAATCAGCATCAGCTGCTAACATGCCTGATTCAATGGTACGAATATCAGGCCGCCTTAATAAGTGTGCAGTTGAAATGCCTTTAATACCTTGAGGCCAGCTAATACTTTTTAAGCTACGGTCTGAAAGCACTAATGAACCCGGAGCAATGCCTATAAGGCGTGCAATTTCAAAGCGTAATTGTTGTTGGTCTTTTAATAAGGTTGGAAGCCGAACACGAGAACTAAAAATAGCAGACCGCTGAATTTGCATTTCAACAATGGTTGCATCACCTAAACGGTAGCGGTCTTCCATTGCTAACAGCATTGCAGTTAATGCTTTTTCAGTTTCTTTTGTATTTTTAATTCGGTCATTGAGCGAAAGGTATGCAAAGTAGTTTTTAGATAATTGTGAAATAAGATCAAGTAATTGTGCATCGTATTGAAAGACAGCCTGCTTAAGTTTAAGATCAGCTGATTCCATTAAACTTTTGCGTTGCCCCCATAAATCTAGGGTATAGCTACCAGTAAGCCCGACTTCAAATTCCCCTTTTCCTTTAGGTCGCCCACCTTTAGGTACAAAACCTACCCCCTCATCTGGTACTTCAATGCTGTAACCTGTTTGGGCGGTTATAGAAGGCATACCTTGCGCTCTGGCTTGTACAAAACGTGCTTTTGCTTGAACAACCCGCTGGGCTGCTATTTGTAAAATCTGACTATTAGTCATTGCACGGTCAATTAAAATTTCTAGCTCTTTATTGCCAGTGTATTGCCACCATAAATTAAATGTAGTGTCGTTAGGGGCATGCACCGTTGCGGATTTAGCGGCAAATGCTGCATTGTTTTTTAGCGATGGCCATTCATCTCCAATTTCAGGAACAGTAACAAGGTCTTTACTCAAACCATCTTGTGTAGATGAAGACGAGCAAGCAACCAAGCTGAGGAGTATTAATAAAATACAAGCCTTTATTACCACTAATTTTTCTCCTAAATGCTGTTACAATCTAATTTTTATTATTTATAAAGTAAATTATGTGTTTTTTATTTCAATCAATAGCAAGTCGCTAATAAGCGGCAGTTTTAGTTCACTTTATTTTATTCACTTTAGGAAAATATTTGCATTAAAATGCGAAGTGCCCATTGCCAATCTATTGGCAGCTAAGTTACTGTCCATGATACAAAGCAAGATACATAATTTAACAAAAGGGCGGGCGACTTGAAACAAGTTTTTTTCATGAATCTATTCGCAGTGCAGCGTTAACACCACGATTAAGTAACCAAAAGCAACTTAAGGAAAGTTCTATGCATTCCAGCACTCACAATGCACCTAAGTCAAAAATAAACTGCACAAGCTGTCAAGCGTGTTGCTGTCGTTTAGAGGTCATGCTTATTTCTGATACAGGCGTACCTGCTGCACACATTTCAGTTGATGAGTGGGGGGCAGAAACAATGCTAAGGCTAGATGATGGTTGGTGTTCAGCATTAAACCGAGAGAATTTATTGTGTTCAATTTATGAAAATAGGCCGTGGATTTGTCGAGAATTTGAAATGGGTTCTTATGATTGCATTGCAATACAACCAGTAAATTTAGTTAATGTCATCAACACAAAACTCATTTACTAGCTTATTTAACTGTGCAGATACTAGTAGCATTTCTTCACTAATATTACTGATTTCACGTACAGATTGTGCATTAAAACTACTGCCACTTGTAATGCTATGTAAGGCTACAACCACTTGACTGCTGGCTATTTTTTGTTGCTGGGTGGAATGAGATATTTGTGTTGCAGCACTGCTAGTTTTGCTTGCAGCGCTGACTAATTCATTAAGTTCATCAGTGGCTTCATAGCTAAGCTGGATACCTTTTTGAATTGAAATAACGCCTTTTTCTGAGGTGATAACTAATCGACTAATCGAGTCTTGTATTTCTTGAATACGCTCCTCAATTTCAAAAGTAGATTCAGTTACTCTGTCAGCTAAGTGACGAATTTCACTGGCAACCACTGAAAAACGTTTGCCTGATTCCCCCGCACTGGATGCCTCTAATGCAGCATTAAAAGCAATTAATTTAGTTTGATCGGCTAAAGTATTAATTAAATCCATAATTTTGCTAATGGCTTTAGATTGCTGCCCTAGCTGTAGCATTTCTTCTAAACTTACCGTGCTGTCTTGATGGATAACAGTCATGTTTTCTTGTAAGCCTTGCATGACTTTAACCCCCTTTTTACTGCTATCAAGGGTCTTATTGGCAACATTAACCACGACGTGTGAATAGTCAGCTATTTGTGTTGATGAGGCAGAAAGCTCTTCCATGGTCGAGGTTATTTCAGCAACGGAGGCAGACATTTGCTCAACAGCTACTGCCATAGATTGATTAACATCATTAGGCGAGGTGGTTGAGCGTTTAGTGAATCCTGCCGTTATTGCTAATCGTTTTGCAGTTATATTAATTTTATTTGAGCTGGCATAAACTTCTTTAAGTGCATTCTCTAGCTGGCTTAGTAGGTTATTGGTTTGATTAGCAAGTTCACCTAAGTCCCCACGGTCTTTAGTTTTTAATCGTTTAGTTACATCAAGGTTTTTTGTTATATCGCTTAGTTCTTTTTGAAATTTTGTAATAGGACAAATAATTCTGCGTTGTACTTGCCAAGCAACCATACCCTCCATGCCAATAATAAGAAACGCAATTATTAGCATAAAAACCCAAGCAGAACTTAATGCAGTAGAAATTTGCTTATTAACACCAGCTTCAGGTTCACCAACAAGGTGCAACCCAATTAAATCACCATTTGAGTTAAGTATAGGTATTTTTATATAGAACCATTTTTCATTAATATTAAGGCTCGCTTTAGATAAATCTGAATTTGTTTTTTTTGATTCTACTAATTTAGCAAAATCAATGGCTCTTTTGTTAAACCATTTATCATTAGGAAGTAAATAATTATTAATAGCTATGTTTTTTTCTATACTTGGTGATTCTTTTATTAATTTATTATTAAGTAGTAGAATATAAATTTGCTTATCGGACTCAAAATCGCGACTAACGCTACCAACTCCTTGAAGTACTTCTAAACTGCCTAGGTATTTATTGTCAATGAAAATAGGGGCAATGCCGCGTATAGCAAAGCCAACTAATCCTATTTCTGTTGAACTAGAAAAAGGGATTCGCTCTTGCATTATTTTTGTGATGCTTGAGCGAGATTGTAAGTCATCCCCAAAATGAGTCGGATTCCAGCTACGCATCCAAGACTTACCCTGAGCTGTATGAATCTGTACTTTTAGTCCACGGTAATTTGTTGTAGCTGCATAGTTAGCAATAATTTCTTCAACTAAACTCAAGGCGTCATCACGCAAACCTTTACTAAGGTAATCTTTAATAAGAGGGTTGTTAGCTAGCATGACAGCCAAGCCTAAACCAAATTCTTCTTTAGATTTAATGCGTTCATTTAAATTTAATGGATAAAATAGTAACATAACAATAGAAAAAAACCTTTGCTACTAGGATTAAAACTGTGCTTGCAAGTAGCTTTGCATTACTTATACCGTTAGCTATTTTTAGTTTTATACTAAAAATAGCTCACAAGTTACCACTGAAAGTAACTTGAACTAAAAACAAGCCTACTTGCTTGCTTGAAAACTAAAAGGTATCTTACTAGCAATAACAACAACAGCCTAGTTACTTTTTTGCAGCCATTAATTGGTGGTAGGCACTCTACAATTTTTTGCTTAAGAGTAAATTTAAATGGAAACAGTTTCAATCTTAGTCGATGTACAGAACATTTATTACACGACTAGGCAAGCTTATCGCCGCCATTTTGATTACAATAAATTTTGGGCGCAAGCAACAAACAATAGGCAAGTCGTAAAAGCGGTTGCTTATGCAATTGGTCGAGGGGATGAAAAACAAATACAATTTCAAAATATACTCAAAGCAATTGGTTTTGAAGTAAAATTGAAACCCTACATTCAACGTTCAGACGGTTCAGCTAAAGGTGATTGGGACGTAGGCTTAGCCTTGGATGCAATGGAATATGCAGAGCTAAGTGATACAGTTATTTTAGTTTCAGGTGATGGCGATTTTGATTTGTTGGCACAAAGAATTAGAACAAAAAAAAATGCCTTAGTCGAAGTTTATGGTGTAAAAAAACTAACCGCTAACTCACTAATAAATTCTGCGAATACTTTTATTCCAATCGAATCAGACTTGTTACTATAGCTAGCTATTGACCCATCTCCACGCCAGTTTTTGGCATGGTTTTATGTGCTAACTGAAGAGTTGGATTAAGGCAAAACAGAAGCAGTAAGTAATTTTTCAAGTTTTAAACCGAGTGTTTTTATAAAATCAGCACGCTCTGAATTATTGATAGAGCCCACCAATATTCTTGACCAGCTTGTTTCTTGTGAAATGGATTTAAGCTGTTTTTTGATTGCTTGATTAACAGTAAATGCATTCGTTAGTTCTAAATGAACAGGCTCTATAGCAGCATGGCCTCTAATTATTAATGCCTTAATAAGCAATAATTGACGTTTTAAGATCATTTCTAACACTTGTGAATCTGCTTGCATCAAAACCTTGCCTGTTAACTTTGCTTGCAATTGACGGCTTATTTTTTTGCTACCTTGATAAACACCCCCCACTAAAGCACCAATTAAAGTACCTGCACCTAAGCTTAATCCACCCGTTAATAAATCTATTCCTGCCCCAACAGTACCACCTGCAACAATGCCTGTACTTGCTTCAATACCTAAATTTTGCCAAGCTTTGGTATCAAAACTATGCTGGTGCCAACTTCCTTGTGTAATAGGCAGTTGTTCTAAACGCGCATCGCCTAATTCAAAACCAAAAACGGCCAAAATACCTTGCAAGCATTGGTTTTCAGCATCAATGACTAGGTTTTTAAATTTTAGCTGCGCTTGCATAACCTCTGATTCGTTACTTGCATCAACAGCCACTTGGTAAGTACTAACATCCACTAAAAGTTCGGCTAATAAATGAATAGCCGCAGTATTTTTAAATACTTCTTGTTTTTCTCTTGCTTTTAATAAGCGAACTAGAGAATCACGTGCAATTGGCATAGCGGCAATGCATTGTTCTAATAGTCGAGTTTCATGGGCTAAAGAAGTGCTTTGCGTATCAAAAAGTACGCTATTATGCAGATTAACCCTAGCTAAAGCAGTTTGCCAAGGTAGCAGTTCGCTTTCTTTGTTAATGAAATTCAGCACTGGAATAATGGGTTTAGCTGCCATTCTTAAAATAGCCAGTTCATCAAGGTATTTTTCAAGTACCGGCGTGCGCGTATCAATAACAAACAATGCTAAATCACTATTTAATAGCTGCCTAATTACTTTTGCTTCTTGCTCAAAGTCAATTTTTGCTTCTTGTGAGCCTAAAAAAAGCTGCAGAACAGCAGGGCCATTGTGTTTGTTTTCTAGCGTAATGTAGTCTTGTAAATGCAAATAAAGGGCTTGGCTGTCTTCTAATCCTGGTGTATCAAAAAGTTCAGCAATAATTTCCGTTTCAGCTATTAACTGCGCCCTTATCACTTCACGTGTCGTACTTGGCCTTGCAGAAACTTCACCAAAATGAGGGTCTTTAAGTAAAGTCCTTAAAAAGGATGTTTTGCCTGTATTGGTATGCCCCACTACACTCATTGTCAGTGGTTTATTTAACATGGTCGTATTCCGCTAAAGTTAAACGTATAGTGCTTTTGGTTGCATGCTCTGAGATAAGTTGGTTAATGACTGCAAGCCAGCTTTCAGTAAAGTTACCTTGTGGGTGGATTAGGTAGCAATGCAAATGAGCAGTCAATGGCAATAAACCATGAATTAGTCGTAAATTACCACGATCAGGTGTTAACTGATTATCAATTGTAATTAAAATACTGGCTGCAGGTTGCATATTAAACTGATCAGTTAAGCGCTCTAAATCAGTCAATGTTGCTATTACCCCCAATGCCTTATACCGTGTTATTGCTTGTTCAGCTAGTTGTTCTGACAAATTTTGTGCATGCTCTAATTCAAGCCAATAATCGCCAAGCCCTAAATTGGGTTGATTAGGCTGTTCAGTTTGCTTATTAACGCTTGAGTCTTTGTCAATTGTTTGTGCTGCACCTCGTAATAAAAGAGGTATAAGATTGCTTAATCCTGGCTGAGTTTTATCAACCTCTAAATTCTGCACACGAGTAGCTAGCACACTGGCTGAAATAAGCCCCGTTATTAAACGTATCCCACAGCCATAAACTACCAGCATAACAATAAGCCAGCGCCCAACTTTTGCTTGAATATTAGGCTCTGCCGCTTGTAAAGCAGTAACGTCTGGCAAGTTAACCCCTAGCCAACTTAAACTGCTGCCTAATAATTCTGACAGATGATTCATTACTGGCAGATCAAGCACGGTTGTTTCCCAAGTAAAAGTGTAACTTTGAAAAAGAAATAGCAGGCTTAGCATAAGCGACGAGCTAAAAAGTAATAAAAACCAATAAGTATGAGTGATGCAAGCTGCTAATAATTTGCCTAACTGATAGTGGCTAAGTGTGTGCAGTAATGATTGAGTAACGTAATTAGCTTTTGGGTTAGGGTTAAAAAACTGCATTCCTTGCTTGATAATGTTGCTACTTATACCGCTTTGTTTTGGTCTTACAAAAAAAGAAGCCAACCAAATAAAGTACATTAATAAATGAAAACCTAATAAAGCTAATAGCACCCCAGGTAAGCTCAATTCTCGTGTGGCACTGTTGTCAACCGCTTTGGCTAACCCTACTCCAAATATAAGCGCAAAGGTAAAAACCAATAAAAGCATAAGCTTTAAACTAGCAATGCTTTTTGATAAAGCTGTATCTAATTTATAATATTTTATTAACACTAATGCCCGCTCATGGAGCTGTGTATCTAGTGGTTTTTGGCTATTGGTTTGGTTTGGCGCAATGGTAGAAACGTTAGGTGGCTTATGGTCATGCTCATAACAACGAACGAGTTCAATTTGCCAAAGCTTAAGAAATTTCTGCTTAAATTGCTGAGTGCCCATCAAGTTTAATCCACCTTAAAAATTCATCTATGCCAAGGCATAGCTTAGCAAAATACACAGAAATTGTTCTAAAATATTTAATTGAAATAGAGCTTTACGAGTGTAAATCAATAAAGGAAAGGTTAAGTTATTGGTAATAATTGATTGGTTGGGTTGCCCATAAGCAAAAAAATGCGTATAAATAATGGATAGGTTCTAAATTAAACCTTTAAGGAGGAAGTGCATGGAAGGAAGAATAAGCATTAAAGCCTTTGTAAAAGTAGTTAAAATCTAGCTTTAATGCATTTGATGGAAAAAACTCTGGATTAGAGTTAATAGGTATTGAGTTAAGTAAGGGTAGCATTTTTGTTTGATCCTAATACCAAAGATGATTCTAAATTGCGTGTGTGATGCAAACACTGGCATAGAAGAAATGCTAGTTCACACAGTAATTTTTTTGATTAAAATAACGACTGAGGGTAAAAACGTGTCTAAGAAAGCTAAAAAAGCCGCTAAGAAAAATGAAGATCTAGTGACTAAAAAGAAAAGCAAAGCCGCTAAGAAAAATGAAAATGTAATGACCAAGAAAAAAGAAAAAGCGGCGCAAAAGAAGAAAGAAGCCGTTGCTAAGAAAAAAGAAAAAGAAGCTAAAAAAAATGAAGACTCAGTGGTAAAGAAGAAAGAAAAAACCACTAAAAAGAAAAAAGAAAAAGCAATGAAGAAAAAAGCAGAAGCTACTCTAAAAAAGAAAGAGAAAGAAATCAGAAAAAAAGAGAAAGCGGCACAAAAAAAAGCAGAAAAAATAGCTAAGAAAAAAGAAGAAGCTGCACAAAAGAAAGTAGAAAAAGCAGCCAAGAAAAAAGAAGAAGCTACTCAAAAGAAAGCAGAAAAAGTAGCTAAGAAGCAAGAAAAATCTGATAAAAATAGCTTTTCAGTACTTATTGAAAAAAAAGTAAAAAAAGCTAAAGCTAAGAAAAAAGCAGCTGCAAAAAAGAAAACTAAATAATTTTTTAAAAATGTAATTTAGTGTTCTACAAAAACCCCATTGCCTAGAGCGATGGGGTTTTTTTATGCCATAAAATATAATTGTATTTACACCCCATGTGGTATATTATAACATAACTCAATAAATTTGTGTGGCTATTCATTTGGAGCAGTAGATAAATGCGTATTAAAAAAAATTGGGGTAAATTGCTACTAATATTAGCAATTAGTTTAAGTGCATCAACCTTACAAGCTAAAGATAAATTACTGGTTGTTACCACGTTTAGTATTTTACAAGACATAGCACAACAGGTTGCAGGTGAGCGTGCCGAAGTTATTAGCCTAGTTGGGGCTAATGAAGATGCGCACACCTACCAACCTAAACCTTCTGATTCTCGTAAACTAGCCAAAGCTGATTTAGTGATAGAAAATGGCCTTGAATTCGAAGGCTGGATGAATCGCTTAGTTTTAGCTAGTGAATATAAAGGTTTAAGAGTCATAGCTACTCAGGGTATTTCAGCAAATCGAATGGCTGAAGAGGCAACGGATGATTCTTTTGAACATGAAGAGCATGAGCATGAGCATGAAGAATATGGGCATGAAGAATATGGGCATGAGCATGAAATGCAAGCTGACAAAGCACATCATCATGGGGAATATGACCCTCATGCTTGGCAAAGTTTAGTTGAAGCTCAGCAGTATGTACGTAATATTCGTGATGGCTTAATTCAAGTTGATCCACAAGGAAAAAACTACTATACAGTGCAAGCCAAGGCTTATAGTGAGCGCTTACAAACATTGCATCAGGCAATGAAGCAGCGTTTTGATCAATTATCAGAAAAGCAGCGCACAGTCATGACCCCGCATGCCGCTTTTGGGTATTTAGCCTCTGCTTATGGTCTTAAGTTTGTATCCCCCCAAGGAGTTAGTACAACTTCAGAGCCATCTGCTTCAGAAATGGCGCACCTAGTGAATAGTATTCGTGAACAAAAAGTGGCAGCTATTTTTATTGAAAATACGGGTGATACACGTTTAATTGAACAGCTAAAGCGCGAAACCAAAACGCAAGTGGTGGGTACACTGTATTCAGATGCATTGTCTGAAGCTTCTGGCTCTGCTGGTAGCTATTTAAAAATGATGGAACACAATTTAGAGACACTTTTGAATGCTTTAGAATAAAACTAACTCTGTAATTAAAGGTTAATTAATGCGTAGATATTTAAAATTAAATGTATTTATTATTTTGCTAGTAACAGCAAAGTTAGCAAGTGCGCATCCTCACGTTTGGATAGACCTACGCATTAAACCTTTAATGAATGAACAAGGTAACTTGCTTGGTTTAGAGCAAGCTTGGCGATTTGATCCTTTTTATAGCCTTGTGTTAATTGAAGAGTTAGACAAAGGAGGGCCTAAAGTTGAGCTAGAAGAACGCTATGATCAATTATCAATAGAAATAGTTAACAACTTAAATGGAGTAAATTTTTTTACTCAAGGTCACATTTTAAAAGAAGTAATCCAATGGGAAAAAGTAACAGATTTTACTTTAATTAAGGTAGGCCAACAGTTAGAGCTACGATTTTATTTGCCTTTATTAAATCCATTAAAAATAAAAGAACTGCCTTTTACCTATAGAATTTATGACCCAACTTATTATATAGAAATGCTACATGCAACTGAAGAAGGCACGGATAGTAGTGCATTAAATTTAGGATGTAAAATAAAATTAGAAACACCTAAGCCTTCTTTTGATTTAATACAAAAAGCATTGGCGTTAGATAAAGACGCCACCTCAAATAACTCTCAATTAGGTAGAAATTTTTCTGAAAAAGTAACTTTGGATTGTTTATAATGAGAAAATTAATACTACTTTTATTAATATACCCTACATTGTTAATTGCCATGCCATTGCAAGGGTTAAATGTAGCTGAATCTAATGGTGAACCTGTTCTACAGCAAGAACAACAAGCAGCAGAACCTTTAGCTAATAAAGAACTTATGACTATTTCTCATCAATGGCAAAAATTTACTTTTTGGGTTATTCATAAACAACGAGAGTATCACCGCAGCTTATCAGCAAAAGTTGAAGCGCTTAGCCAGCAACAATCTTTTAAAAATACTGGGTTATTATTATTGCTTAGCTTTTTATACGGGGTATTTCATGCTGCAGGGCCCGGGCATGGTAAAGCAGTACTCACAACCTACTTATTAACTCAGCCTGAAAAGCTATGCCAAGGCGTGCAACTGTCTTTTTTAGCGGCCATGCTACAAGGCATTACTGCCATTTTATTGGTCACTTTTCTGGTGCATGGTTTAGGTTGGTTAGCTAAAGAAGCTTTAGCTAGCGTAGCTTACATAGAAATGATAAGTTTTTTGTTGGTCGCTTTACTAGGTCTACTACTAGCAATAAGAGGAATAAAGCAATTAATACAAACCAAAAAAAACCTTCAACTTATTGCTTTATCTAACAATGCTCGCTTTTTTCCTTTACAAAATTTAAAAACAAAAGACCCAAAACAAAGCTTAGCTTTGCATGTTTCTTCAACTGTTTTAGGCTCTAGTGCATGCAATAGCTGTGGTCAGGTGCATCATATTGCACCTGACCAACTGACTGGACGTAATCGGTTACAAAATTTAAGCTTAGTTTTATCTATTGGTATGCGTCCTTGTTCTGGTGCTGTGCTGGTTTTAGTTGCGACTAATCTTTTAGGGCTTTGGTGGATCGGGGTATTGGCAACGTTAGCAATGGCTTTAGGCACTGCTTTAACCGTCACCACCTTAGCAGTGTTAGCAGTGCAAGCGCGCTTATTTGCTAAGCGCTTACTAAACATTCAAACCCATGCCTTAGGCAGGCTCTCTGCTTTGTTTGTTTTTTTAGGCGGCAGCTTAATTTTATTATTAGGTATTAGCTTATTTATAGGCAGTTTAACTAATAGTAATTCTATGGCTTTTTAAACTTAAGTTTTATTCAATGTATTTAACTTTATTTCCTTCTAAATAAATTAAATTAAAAACTATCAACTCATTAAATACAGTTTCAATTGTTTCTGGGCTTTTTTTAATGTTTAATGAGGTGCTAATATAATTATATAGGCTTTCTTTTTTATTTGGCTTTAATTTAAAATCAAGTAAACTGGCTCTTCGCATTTAAGGGTGTAGATAAAATCTGACTAACTAGAAAAGGAGTCGGGTTTCTTAGAGAATGTAAGTT
>CANQLY010000021.1 GCA_947624795.1 uncultured Marinospirillum sp. | reverse complement strand
GCTGCAGATTGTTGTGCAGTACGTGTTACTTTAGCTGGGTCAAGTACACCCATTTCTACTAGGTCACCGTAAATACCGGTTTGGGCATTGTAACCAAAGTTACCTGTGCCTTCTTTAACCTTAGCAACCACAACAGACGCTTCTTCGCCAGCGTTAGTAACGATTTGACGTAGGGGTGCTTCCATTGCACGGAGAGCAATTGCAATACCGTGGTTCTGGTCTTCGTTGTCGCCTTTAACGGCTCTAACGGCATCTAGTACACGAATTAACGCAGTACCGCCACCAGGTACAACACCTTCTTCTACTGCTGCGCGAGTTGAGTGCAGAGCATCTTCAACACGGGCTTTCTTCTCTTTCATTTCCATTTCAGAAGCAGCACCGATACGAATAACAGCAACACCGCCAGCAAGTTTAGCTAGGCGCTCTTGTAGTTTTTCACGGTCGTAGTCAGAAGTAGTGTCTTCCATTTGCGCACGAATTTGCTTAACGCGTGCTTGAATGTCGTCTTCGCTACCTGCACCATCAATAATGGTGGTTGATTCTTTAGTTAACACAGCACGCTTAGCAGTACCTAGGTGTTCAAGTGTTGCATCTTCTAGATTTAAGCCCACTTCTTCTGAAATAACAGTAGCGTTAGTCAAAATAGCGATGTCTTGTAGCATTGCTTTACGACGATCACCAAAACCAGGCGCTTTAGCTGCAGCAACTTTAACAATGCCGCGCATGTTGTTAACAACCAGCGTTGCCATTGCTTCGCCTTCAATGTCTTCAGCAATAATTAGCAAAGGCTTGCCGCTTTTAGCAGTTGCTTCTAGTACTGGCAATAGCTCACGAATATTAGAGATTTTCTTGTCAACAAGCAGAATGTAGGGGTCTTCCATTTCGGCAGACATATTATCTTGGTTGTTTACAAAATAAGGAGAGATATAGCCACGGTCGAACTGCATACCTTCAACCACTTCTAGCTCATCTTCAAAACCACGGCCTTCATCAACCGTAATTACGCCTTCTTTGCCGACTTTTTCCATAGCGTTGGCAATAATTTCACCAATGCGTGCATCACCATTAGCAGAAATAGTACCGACTTGGGCGATAGACTTAGTATCTGCACAAGGCTTAGCAAGCTTTTTAATTTCTTCAACGGCTACGGCTACGGCTTTGTCGATACCACGCTTAAGGTCCATTGGGTTCATACCCGCAGTAACAACCTTAAAGCCTTCGTTAACGATGGCTTGTGCTAAAACAGTTGCCGTTGTAGTACCGTCACCGGCTTCATCGGATGCTTTAGAAGCGACTTCTTTAACCATTTGTGCGCCCATGTTTTCGAACTTGTCTTTTAGTTCGATTTCACGCGCAACCGATACACCGTCTTTAGTAACAATGGGTGAACCGTAAGATTTGTCGAGTACAACATTACGGCCCTTAGGACCTAAGGTTGTTTTTACTGCATCGGCTAGAATATTGACACCGGTAACCATGCGTTTACGAGCGTCATCACCAAAACGTACATCTTTAGCTGCCATTTTCGTTTCCTGTTCTTAAATAACTGTATTGGATAGAGAGGGGTGTTAAGTAAAAAGCACTTAGCTTTCTAGTACACCGAAAATTTCGCTTTCGTTCAGGATCAGTAGTTCATCACCATCAATTTTAATGGTACTGCCTGCGTAGCTGCCAAAAATGACCTTGTCGCCGGCCTTAACTGACAATGGACGCAGCTGACCATCAACAAAGCGACCTTCACCGATAGCAACAACTTCACCTTGCTGAGGCTTTTCTTTAGCACTGCCTGGTAAAACAATGCCGCCAGGGGTGGTGGTTTCTTCTTCCATACGACGAACGACTACACGATCGTGCAAAGGACGGATTTTCATTGCTGAATGTCTCCTGATTGATCAACTTATTATTTAAGTATTTGTTTGTTTTTACTTGCCTTTCCGGCTAGCCGGATTGCCTGCTCTTAACAGAACAGACAGAAATTTTGTCGCACTTATTAAATGGGGGTAATGAAAACTATTTCAAGGCTCATTCTCATCTTTTCTTTGATATTCCCCTTCAAGTATTTGTCCTGAACCTTCTAGGTTGTCTTGCTGCTGAGTTTTACTTCTAGATTTGTAGTAATAACTCTGCTGCTCTTGGTAGGTGGTGCCTTGGCTTCTGTTTTTCAAGGGACGAATTAATAGTTTTCGGGTGAAAGGCAATAAAAGTAGCAGGCCTATAAAATCAGAAATAAAGCCGGGGATAAACAACAAGATGCCAGCCAAACCCACCGCCGCTGTTTCAAGAATGGCACCTACGGGTGCTTCACCCTGCTGCATTTTTTCATGCATCACCAGCCTTAATCGCTGCCATTCTAGCTGCACTAACAACAAGCCTAGCACTGCAGTAGCAATAATAAGCAGTAAGGTAGAAAAAGCACCAGCTTGGTGGCCAACTTGAATCATTAACCAAATTTCAGCCAGCGGCCAAACCAATAAAAGAAAGAGTAGGGGCATAGTATTTGCCTTATTTTAGTATGCGTATTAAAGAGGTGGTGCCAGTTACTTAACTCTTCAAGTCTAGTGGTTATTTTTACTACAAGTGACGTATTAGGCAAATATTTTTACAAACTTTTCCATTTTCTATTTCGCAACTGCGAGATGATGCGTTATATTAGACGTGATTTACCTAATTATGACTAATTTTTTTAATTTAATAACATAGAAAGACTGAGGTGAAAGGCATGCAAGTAAAGGACGCAGTGATTGCAATTACAGGTGGCGCTCAAGGTTTAGGCCAAGCAATGGCACTTAATTTAGCCGCTCAAGGTGCAAAGCTTGCACTGATTGACCTAGATGAAGATAAACTAAAAGCAACACTTGCCTTAGTTAAAGAAGCCGGTGGTGATGGTCATTATTACCTAGCTAACGTTGCTAATGAAGCTGCAGTTGAAACCACCTTTGAACAAATTGTTAAAGATTTTGGCACATTAAATGCACTAGTAAATAATGCAGGCATTACCCGTGATGGCCTATTAGTGAAAGCTAAAAATGGTGAAATCACAGGTAAAATGAGCCTTTCTAACTGGCAGCAAGTGATGGATGTTAACCTAACGGGTGTTTTCTTGTGTGGCCGTGAAGCAGCGGCACAGATGATTAAACTCGATAGCAAAGGCGTTATTATTAACATCTCTTCTATTTCTCGTGCCGGTAACATGGGCCAGACTAACTATGCAGCTGCTAAAGCGGGCGTGGTTGCTATGACCGTTGCTTGGGCTAAAGAACTTGCACGCTACGGCATTCGTACCGGCGCTGTTGCACCAGGCTTTGTTGCCACCGACATGGTGTCAGCCATGCCTGAAGAAGTGCTAGGCAAAATTACCGCAGGCATTCCTTTAAAGCGTTTAGGTCAGCCTGAAGAAATTGCTCACACTGTGCGTTACATTATTGAAAATGATTACTTCTCAGGTCGTGTTGTTGAATGCGATGGCGCTTTACGCATCTAAGCATTTTTGACCACTAGTTATTTTTAATAGCAATAAAAGCCCACAGTTAATGTGGGCTTTTATTTTATTTATCAAAATAAAATAAACCTAAAAACTAATCAAATGCTCTAAGCGAGCAGTCGTTCTTGCCCCTATGCCTTTAACGGCTTGCAAGTCAGATAAATTAGCAAAACTGCCTTTTTGTTCACGCACTAAAATAATGGCACTGGCCTTAGTCGGGCCTATGCCTGGTAAAGTGCTAAGCTGCTCTAAGCTTGCTTGATTAATATTAAGGCGAGTCGCAGATTGTTGAATCATTGACCGCTGATCGACTGGCTGTTGAACCTGAATGATCGGCTGTAAAGCTTGAACGGCTGGCTGTTGCATCGTGGGCTGTTGAACTGCCGTTGCCAACGCTAGCTGACTAAACGTTAGCAATAAAAACAAAGTAAAAACTAATGTTTTAGATTTGGTAGAATTTCCCTGCATTTTACAATCCTCTTTATTCACTTGATATTCAGTGCCAGCATTTGCTTTACTGACAACTTTAGCTTAGGAACGATTCTGGGTTTGGGCTAGGAAAAACAGCTTAAAAAAACGCCTTATTTATTGATAAAGCGCAAGCTTTGTTGCTTTAGTTAAATAATTACTCTTTTTATTCACTTTAATGGAGCCATGAATGAGCCCGATTATAGTTGCACTTGATTTCCCTTCTGCTGAACAGGCTTTGGTTTTAGCCGACCAACTTGATGCCAAGCGTTGCTGTGTAAAAGTAGGTAAAGAGTTATTTACCCGTGCAGGCCCCAGCATTCTTAGTGCTTTGCATCAGCGTGGCTTTGACGTATTTTTAGATTTAAAATACCACGACATTCCTAACACTTGCGCGCAGGCTGTTTTAGCTGCCGCAGAGCAGGGCGTGTGGATGGTGAATGTGCATGCCAGCGGTGGGTTAGGCATGATGCAAGCAGCAAAAGAAAGCTTAGTTAAGCACAATTTAAAAACCCAGCTTATTGCTGTAACCGTATTAACAAGCATGGCGCAGGCAGATTTACAGGAATTAGGTATAAAGCATTCCTTAAAAGAGCAGGTGTTAAATTTGGCAAAGCTAACACAACAAGCCGGTTTGGATGGCGTGGTTTGTTCAGCGCAAGAAGCCAGCTTGTTAGCAGCTGAGTTAGGAAAAGATTTTTTAAAGGTAACGCCAGGCATTCGGCCAGCAACAAGCAATGTGGATGACCAGCAGCGCATTATGACACCTGAAGCGGCGATGGCAGCAGGCAGCACCCACCTAGTGATTGGCCGCCCCATTACACAAGCCGCTAACCCTAATCAGGCACTTGAAAGCATTATTCGCCTTCTACCCCAATAATTGGCTTAATTGTGCCCCATTCACGGCATTTGGGGCATTGCCAATACAACTGCTTACTTTCAAAACCGCAGTTACCACACTGGTGTTCGGGCTTTTGCTGCAACAGCTGGTGCGTTAAATTGCGTAGCGTTAATAAGTGCGCACGCTCATCGCCACCGGCTTGATGCAAGTAAAGGTTAATTAAATAATCCACCCCTTTTAGCGACCCTTCACGCAGCATGTAATAGTCTACTTTTTCAAGGGCTTCTTGGTGTCGGCCTTTTTCTCTTAAAATTTCAGCTAGGTGAATAAGTACCGAGGTATAATTGTGCTCTGCTAAAATTTGTTCTAACGTATCAATCAGCTCTTTAGGTTGATCTAACACCCGATAAGCATCCACTAAAGTTTGTAACATCACTGGAATGTAAGTGGGGTCTTGCTTGGGGATACGCAATAAAATTCTTATTGCGGCCTTGGCACTGCCACTTTTTAATTCTAGCTGCGCCATTAATAAGGTGGCACGAATGCAAGCAGCATCAAAGGCAGCGGCTTGCTTTAGTAGTTTACGTGCTGCCGCAAAGTTTTGTTTGCCAAGTTGCAACGCAGCCAGTTCACAAGCGTAATGCGCGGCCGCTTTTCTTAACTGCAAGTTTTCTTTTAGCAGGGTTGGTGAGATGGTATGAATCGCTTTTTGCCACTCTTTTTCACGTTCATATAAATCAACCAGCAATAGCTGGCTTGCCTGCCCTGTGGTGCTATTTTGCTCAATCAGCTCACTTAATAATCGCTCGGCTCGGTCTAGCAAACCTGCCGCCATAAAGTCTTTAGCAAGCTCTAATTGTACTCTAGCAGCTTGTTCTTTAGTTAAGCTTGGGCGTGCAAATAGGTTTTGATGCACCCGCACCGCTCTATCAGATTCACCACGGGTACGAAATAAATTACCTAAAGCAATGTGGGTTTCTATGGTGTCAGAATTAACTTCTAATGCCTTAATAAAGGTTTCTATGGCGGCATCGGGCTGCTCATTAAGCAGGTAGTTTAAACCCACAAAATAATCACGGCTCAGCTCACCCGTTGTACCTAAAGGGGGTGATTGACTGCGACGTTCTTTACGACCTAGCCACCAACCCAAAGCAAGCGCCAAAAAGGACAAAGCAAAAAATAAAATTTCCTGTTGCATAAACAGTCTATTCTTGGCTTGTAAGCATGGGTTATTCTGGCGCTTTAAAAGTAACAGTGCGCAGCTTGTGCAACTCTTCTTTTTGTTGTTTTAACTGGCGATCTTGGCTTAATAGCTTTGCTTTTTGACCAGCAGACCTAGGCAGCATAAGCAAAATACCCAAAACCAACCCTATAATTAAGCTAAGAATAAGCCAAAGGGCTAAGCTATTTTCAGGAAGTTTTAAAAAAAGTAAGTCTAAAGGAATAGGCTGCTGATTACGCAAAGTAAACCAAATGCCTAGCAATAATAAGGCTAACACTAACACTAGAGTGAAAAGTGATTTAATGATTTTCATACTTTTCTCTGGTTTCAAGAGGAAGAGGAATACCTAGGCTTTATTCACCTGCTCACGCAGTTCTTTGCCAGGTTTGAAATAAGGCACGTACTTACCTGCAAGCTGTACGCTCGCCCCTGTTTTAGGATTACGCCCTTGGCGTGGTTCACGGTAATGCAAAGAAAAACTACCAAACCCTCTAATTTCAATGCGACCACCTTTTGCCAAAGTATCAGTCATGTAATCTAGCAATAGTTTAACAGCTAGTTCAACCTGCTTTATACCTAGGTTGCTTTTACGTAACGCAATTTGTTCTATTAGTTCAGATTTTGTCATGCCCTTCACTCCATTTTTGGGTGTTAGGTTTTAGATTAAGCTAGCATAGTTACCTTTTAGTAATTACACAATAATTGGTTTGCAAACAAGTGCTTATACTTAATTTGCTAGAAGTATTTGGTTTACTGAAGGTTTACGCTTAAACTGTACTTTTGTAATTTTGGTGTAAACAAATCTTGAGGCTGATATGACTGACACAACCCTTTCTTCTTGTACATCAACGCCTGAAACAACCGAACGTAACCGCCTTTACTGGCAAAGTCGTCGAGGTATGTGGGAATTAGACCTACTCCTTATCCCTTTTTTAGATGGCCGCTACACCCAACTGTCTGATCAGTTAAAAAGTGATTATAAACGTTTGCTAGTTGAGGAAGACCAAGATTTATTTGTTTGGTTAATGCGCCGTGAACCAACCAAAGACCCTTCCTTACAAGCCCTAGTGCAAGAAATCATTGACCATGCAGAACACGGAAGTCTGGATCAATATAAAGGCCTCTAAACTTGGGCGTCTATTTTTCTTAGTGGCTTATAGTGGCTTAGTGTCTATTATTATTCACTACCAACACCCACTTTGCTATTGGCTAGCCTTGCTAGTTTTATTGCAAGGTGGGTGGAGCTGGCATCAAGCCTTTGGCACAGCCGCTCCGGTTGCCTTGCTCATTGATAACCATGAACTTTACCTAGAACTTACTTCAGGGCAGTTACAAAAAGTACAGCCACCTTTACTAATAAAGAGCCGGTTTTGCTTAGTTTTTAAACGCAAGGGGTTATTTAGCTGGCCGTGGCTTTTGTGGCCTGATGCCATGAGTGCCTGCAAGCACCACCAACTACGCTATTTTTTGCGTAGCTGGTCTTAATGTAAAACCTATTACCAGCAATCTGGCACCAGCAAAGTATCGCGTGCTTCAGGGGTCGTTTTAGGGTAATCCAAAGTGTAGTGTAAACCTCGGCTTTCTTTGCGTAGCTGGGCTGAACGAATAATTAATTCAGCCACCGTAGCAAGGTTACGCAGTTCTAATAAATCGCTGCTAATGCGGTAATTAGCATAGTAATCATGAATTTCAGATTGCAGTAATTTAATGCGATGCTGCGCCCTTTCTAGGCGTTTATCGGTTCTAACTATGCCCACGTAATCCCACATAAAGCGGCGTATTTCATCCCAGTTATGGCTAATCACCACGTCCTCATCAGAATCAGTCACTTGGCTTTCATCCCAAACAGTAAGTTCAGGCGGCGCTTTAAAACTAGGCAGTTTAGCGAGTAAATCTTCAGCGGCTAAACGCCCATACACAATGCATTCCAACAAAGAATTGCTGGCCATGCGATTAGCGCCATGCAAACCAGTAAACGCACACTCACCTATGGCATACAGCCCAGCAATATTGGTTTGGCCTTGGTGATTAGTGACAATGCCACCACAGGTGTAATGGGCCGCAGGCACCACAGGCATCGGCTCTTTAGTTATGTCGATACCCAGCGCTAAACAGCGTTGGTAAATGGTAGGGAAATGCCCCCGTATAAAATCGGCACCTTGGTGAGAAATATCAAGGCAAACATGGTCTAGCCCCAAGCGCTTCATTTCATGATCAATGGCACGGGCAACTATGTCCCTTGGTGCAAGTTCACAACGTGAATCAAAACGCTGCATAAAAGGCTCGCCATTAGGCAGTGTTAAGCGTGCCCCTTCACCACGCAAGGCTTCACTAATTAAAAAACTTTTAGCGCTAGGATGATAAAGGCAGGTGGGGTGAAACTGGTTAAATTCCATATTGGCAACGGGGCAACCTGCACGCCACGCCATAGCAATGCCATCACCAGAACTGCCGTCGGGGTTAGACGTATAAAGGTACACTTTACTTGCACCGCCGGTGGCTAAAATAACGGCTTTGGCGGCCAAGGTTTGTACTTTATCTTGCTTAATATCTAAGGCATAAACCCCCACACATGCCTGCCCTGCTAAACCTAATTTATGGCGTGTAATTAAATCAATGGCTAAATAATTTTCAAAAACACAAATATTAGTATGCTGCCTAACCCTAGCGGTTAAGGTTTCTGAAATAGCCAAACCCGTTGCATCATCGGCGTGTAAAATGCGCCTGAAACTATGCCCACCTTCACGGGTTAAATGGTAAGAAAGGGGCGATGAGCTTTCACTATGCTCTGTGCTCTGAGTCATTTCAGCAGGTGTAAAAGGCACCCCTTGGTCGATTAACCATTGAATGCTTTGACGGCTGTTATTCACCACTAGCTCCACCGCGTCTTGGTGACAAAGCCCTGCACCGGCAACTAAAGTGTCCTCAATGTGTGCCGCTAAAGAATCTTCAGGGTCTACCACTGTGGCAATGCCGCCTTGTGCCCAACGTGTTGACCCTTCATTTAGGCTTGCCTTACTTAGCAAAGCAACCTTGTGGCTTGTGGCCAAATGCAGTGCAGCAGTCATACCTGCAGCACCACTACCAATAATAACAACATCAAAACACTGGGAAGCAGGCATAAGGCAGGGTTCCTTAAATGAATAAACGCTTAGGGTTCAATGGCTATCGGGCTTCTTGCAAAAGCCAAGCCGTGCTAAGGTATAGCGATTTTAGCCTCTCTGGCAAGTCTTGATCCTTCGATTGGTTTGCGTAATGACTTGGAGTTCCTGAATGACGAGCGCAAGGGAAACAGACCAGCGATTGGTCGAACGTGTTCAAAAGGGCGATAAACGCGCTTTTGATCTTCTAGTAAAGAAATATCAGCATAAAATTATTGCGCTTGTTGGGCGCTACATTAACGACCCCCACGAGCAGCAAGACGTGGCTCAGGAAGCGTTTATTAAGGCTTACCGTGCCATTAATAATTTTCGTGCTGAAAGTGCTTTTTATACTTGGATGTACCGCATTGCTATTAATACGGCTAAAAACCATTTGGTATCAAGAAGCCGCCGCCCACCGGGCACGGATGTTGATATGGAAGATGCAGAAAATTTTAGCCTAACCAGCAGCATGAGAGACAATGATTCACCCGAAGCTAACCTTATGCGTGATGAATTAGAAACGCGAATTTTTGCTACCCTAAACCAGCTGCCTGATGACTTAAAAACGGCCATTAGCCTACGTGAATTTGAAGGTTTAAGTTACGAAGACATAGCCCAAATTATGCAGTGCCCAGTGGGTACGGTTAGATCACGCATTTTTCGTGCCCGTGAGGCCATCGACAAGGCCATTGCACCTTTGGTTAGAGCAGTTGATACGAGCACTTAATTAATACACACAAAAAACACAAGGTTTTTTCACATTAAATAAAACCAAATGGATGTCTTACTGTCTAGGATAGAACACAGCATGAATATTTATTATTGAATTGATGAGGTATCTGGCATGACAGAAAAGCTACACCAGTCTCTTTCTTCTATTATGGATGGCGCTGGTGATGACTTGGAGCTGCCACGCTTGTTAAGTGCAATGCAAGCGTCACCGCAGGTAGATAAAGAATTGGGTGACAAGTGGCGACGCTACCACTTAGCACAAGGAATATTACGCAGTGAATTACGTGAGGTAAAAAAACCTAAAATAGCTCAATTTGATATCTCAGCAGCCGTCATGCAACAGCTAGACGATGAAAGCTTAAACTTTATCGATGCGGGTGCTGCCAGCGAGCTTTACCCATCTTCTGTAGCAGAAGCAACAGAGCTAACAGAGACAGCAAAGCTTGCGCCCACCGCAATACCTGCTTTAACCACTGAACAGCACGCTAAATTACCAAGCAGCGCTGACATAGCGTCGCCTGTTGAAAAAACAGCCACCTTTGAAAAACGCCAAGAGCGTTGGCAATGGCTAAGGGGGGGTGCACTGGCCGCCTCTGTTGCCCTGTTGGTGATTACTGGCACACAAATCTATAACCTAAGCCAAGGCACTGGTGGCGTTACAGCACCCCATTCTTTTGCTGTGCAAGAAGTAGACTTTCCCATCACAACACCGGTAATCGAAGCCAGCCTAGTGGCTTCTGATTGCCAATCACACCTGTTTTCTGGTGGCTCGGTTATGAATTTGCCCATTGAAATAACGCAGCACAAACTGTGTAATAACTTCAAAGACTATTCACCGTTAGTTAACTCACTAAAGCTTAGGCAATCAGGCATTACTCCCGTGTCATCACCTGAATAATTAATCCCTTCAATTCATCATTTCAACTAAAAAAGGAAGTAAAAAAGATGACTTGGGTAACACAAGAAGCAGAGGTGATTGCGCCTGCGAACAAAGGGCAGGTGCAAATAAAAGCCTGTACAACTAAAGGGTGTGGCTCTTGCAGCCTTGCAGGTGGCTGTGGGCAAGGCTTATTGTCTGGCTGGCTAGCAGGGCGTACACCTAGCCTAACTTTACACACCAACCTAGCCTTACAACCTGGCGATACTATTTTGGTTGGCCTAGAAACAACCCAGCTAAACAAAGCTGCTTTAGTGCAGTTTTTATTGCCATTATTAACCCTATTAGGGGCTGCTATGCTAGCCGAGTTGTTAGGCATTACCTCAAGTTCTAAACTTTCTTTAATTGCTTTAGCCGGTTTGTTTAGCGGTTTATTGCTAGCAAGGTTATTTGCCACATCAAACCAGTTAAAGCTATTGCATCCATTAAGTTTTGCTGCTTTACCACCTGCCAATCATCACCGGAGTTAACGCATGTCAAATAAAAAAAACCCTGTAAAAGCACTCGCTTTTACCCTTTTGCTAACCTACTCTTTGTTTGCAGCCGCTGCTAATCTACCAGATTTCACTCAACTGGTTGAAAGGGCAGCGCCTGCCGTGGTTAATATCAGTACCACCCAAACCATAAAAAAGCAAACCAGCCGCATTCCCCAAGAAATACCAGAAATTTTCCGTCACTTTTTTGGTGAACTGCCTGAAGGCTTGCAACAAGGGCCTTCGCAAAAGCACCACCAATCACTGGGTTCGGGGTTTATTATTTCTGAAGATGGCTACATTTTGACCAATAACCACGTGGTTGAAAATGCCGATGAAGTAATCGTGCGCTTAAGTGACCGCCGTGAACTTGTGGCAGAAATTATTGGTAGCGATACTTCAAGTGACCTTGCGCTACTTAAAATTAGCGCCAAAGGTTTGCCGGTTGTAAAAATAGGCAACTCAGATAAATTAAAAGTGGGTGAATGGGTGTTAGCAATTGGCTCACCTTTTGGTTTTGATCATTCAGTAACTGCCGGTATTGTTAGTGCCAAAGGGCGCTCTTTGCCGAATGAAACCTACGTGCCTTTTATTCAAACCGACGTCGCCATAAATCCCGGTAACTCCGGTGGCCCTTTATTTAACCTTGATGGCGAAGTCATCGGTATTAACTCGCAAATTTATACCCGCTCAGGTGGGTTTATGGGGCTATCGTTTGCCATTCCCATGCAAGTGGCTTTGGAAGTGGCCGATCAGCTAAAAAGCCAAGGCAAAGTCAGCCGTGGCTGGTTAGGTGTGGCTATTCAAGACGTTAGCCGTGATTTAGCCGAATCATTTGGGCTAGAAAAACCCCAAGGTGCATTAGTGGCCAACGTTGACCCCAAAGGCCCAGGCGCTAAAGGCGGTTTATTAGCAGGCGATATTATTTTGCAAGTGAATGGCCAAAAAATTCATACCTCTACTGAATTACCGCCTGCTGTTGGGCGCATTCGTCCCAATGAAAAAGGCAAATTTTTAATTGTACGCAATGGCTTGCGTAAAACTTTACACATCGCTGTCGGTGAACGCCCAGATGCACCACAAATCAGTGGCAAAAAAAGTGATGATGCAACAGCCCCAGCGGTTGCCGACAAGCTTGGCCTAACCGTCGAAATTATGCCAGCCGGTCTAAAAGAGCGCTGGTTTGTTGATAACGGCGTGCAAGTGACTGAAGTTAGCCCAGAAAGTGCAGCAGCCGCAGCTGGCATACGCCGTGGCGATGTACTTGTTTCAATTGCAGGCAAAAGCATTGTTAGCCCCAGCCAGTTTGCTAAGCTTGTAAATGCACTACCAACTAACCAATCAGTAGCAGCAAGACTGGTTAGGCGCGGCAACCCACTCTTTGTCGCTCTAAAGGTAAATGACTAGTCTGAATTGCCAGCGTTTCTTTGTAACTACTAATCAGGTAAACTTTAGCGCACTTTTTTCGGGTAATGCGGCTTAGAAATACTAAGCCGTTTTACCTTCAATGTTTTCTATCTGAATTTCGATGCAGGTGAACGTGAATAGTCTTAAACATATTCGTAACTTTTCCATCATCGCCCACATCGATCATGGTAAATCAACGCTAGCAGATCGCTTTATCCAGTTTTGTGAAGGCTTAAGCGACCGGGAAATGAAACAACAGGTGCTCGATTCAATGGATCTTGAGCGCGAACGCGGCATAACCATTAAAGCCCAAAGTGTAACGCTTAATTACACCTCTTTAGCCGGTGATGTTTATCAACTTAACTTTATTGACACCCCAGGTCACGTCGACTTTTCTTATGAAGTCTCGCGTTCTTTAGCGGCTTGTGAAGGTGCTTTGTTAGTGGTTGATGCCGGTCAAGGTGTTGAAGCTCAGTCGGTTGCTAACTGCTATACCGCCATAGAGCAAGGCTTAGAAGTGGTGCCCATTTTAAATAAAATGGATTTACCCCAAGCCGACCCCGACCGTGTAGCGCAAGAAATTGAAGACGTTATTGGTATAGATGCCACTGATGCGGTGCGCTGTTCGGCTAAAAGTGGCCTAGGCATTCAAGAGGTAGTTGAGCGCTTAATAACGCAAATCCCGGCACCTGAAGGTGATATTGATGCGCCCTTACAAGCATTAATTGTTGACTCTTGGTTTGATAACTACCTAGGTGTCGTTTCTTTATTACGTATTAAAAATGGTACGCTGAAAAAAGGCGACAAGATTTTAATTAAATCCACAGGCAGAACTTGGGATGCTACGGGCGTGGGTATTTTTACACCCAAGCGTGTTGAAACAGGCAGCCTAAAAGCCGGTGAAGTGGGTTATTTGGTTTCTGGTATTAAAGAAATTCACGGTGCACCCGTAGGCGATACCATTACTCATGCCAAAACGCCTGATGTTGAAAACTTACCGGGCTTTAGAAAGGTTTCGCCACAGGTTTATGCTGGCTTATTTCCTGTTTCGGCAGAAGATTTTGAGGAATTTCGTGATGCACTCGATAAGCTCTCTTTAAACGATGCCTCGCTATTCTTTGAACCCGACAGCTCAGAAGCCTTAGGCTTTGGTTTTCGTTGTGGTTTCCTTGGCATGCTGCACATGGAAATCATTCAAGAGCGCCTAGAGCGAGAATACAACCTTGACCTACTAACCACGGCGCCAACCGTGGGCTATGAAGTGGTAATGAAAAATGGCGATGTGCTTAAAGTAGACAACCCAACCCACATGCCAGACCCTGCTGGTATTGCAGAAATGCGTGAACCCATTGCACGCTGCACCATTCTTACACCCCAAGAAATGGTTGGCGCCTGCATTACTTTGTGCACTGACAAACGTGGTATGCAGGTAGAAATGCTCTATTTAGGCAGCCAAGTTCAGCTAATTTATGACATTCCACTAGCCGAAGTTGTGCTTGATTTCTTTGACCGCTTAAAATCAGCATCACGGGGTTTTGCCTCACTTGAATACAGCTTTAACCGTTTTGAGCCAGCCAAGCTTGCCCGTTTAGATGTGCTCATTAATGGTGAAAAAGTGGATGCTTTAGCGTTAATTGTGCACAGCGATTTGGCCGTTAGCAAAGGCCGTGGCCTAGTAGAAAAAATGCAAGAGTTGATCCCAAGGCAAATGTTTGATGTTGCTATTCAAGCCGCTTTAGGTGGGCAAGTGGTAGCACGTTCAACGGTTAAAGCCATGCGTAAAAACGTACTCGCTAAATGTTACGGTGGCGATGCTAGCCGTAAGAAAAAGCTATTAGAGAAGCAAAAAGCCGGTAAAAAACGCATGAAGCAGGTAGGCCGAGTGGAAATTCCACAAGAAGCGTTCCTTGCTGTCTTGCAAGTTGATAACTAGGAAATTAATCACTTATGCATCTGGATTTCTCACTTATCCTAGTCGTGACAACCCTGGCAACAGGGTTGGTCTGGCTGCTAGACAAACTGATTTTTAAAAAACGCCGATCAGTAGATCCGCTTAAAGAAAACAAGCCAGGATTAGTGGTGGAATACTCCAACTCTTTTTTCCCCGTCTTGGCTTTAGTGTTGATATTGCGTTCATTTTTATTTGAACCGTTTCAAATACCCTCAGGCTCTATGCTGCCTACATTAAAAATAGGTGACTTTATTTTAGTGAATAAATTCACCTACGGGGTGCGTTTACCAGTCATTAATAAGCGGGTTATTCCTGTTAATAACCCCAAAGCAGGGGATGTGGCCGTTTTTCGCTACCCGCTTGATCAGCGTTTAAACTACATTAAACGGGTAATAGGCGTAGCAGGTGATAAAATCAGCTATCAAAACAGTGTGCTGCACATCAATGGTGCGCCTTTAGACCGCCAACTGTTAGAAAAAAATCCCACTGAATCGCCCAAAGAAGAGTTATGGCAAGAAACCTTGGGTGATAGCCGTTATTCCGTTTATAACTACCCAACGCCCACCTATAACTTTCCAGAAATAACCGTACCTGAAGGCTATTACTTTATGATGGGTGATAACCGAGACCACAGTAATGACAGCCGTTTTTGGTGCCAAGCAACACCACAAAATGAAACGGGCTGCTTAATTATTCCAGGTTATGCTAACAACCGTGGTGCGCCACTAGTGATGGGCTTTGTAGCTGAAGAAAACCTTGTAGGTCGCGCTTTTGCCGTGTGGATGCATTGGCCAAAACTGTTGAGCTTGCCGAAATTTAGTGATATTCGCACAATAGAGTGACCCGAGTGAAAGAAAATTTAAAACCACTAATCAGGGCAATAGGCCACACGTTTAACGATCAAAATTTACTTATTTTGGCATTAACACACCGCAGCTTTGGTAATAATAACAATGAACGCCTAGAGTTTTTAGGGGATTCCATTGTGAACTTTGTTATTGCCGAAGACTTGTATCGGCGCTTTCCTCAAGCCCGTGAAGGTCAACTATCACGCTTGCGAGCACGCCAAGTTAAGGGCACTACCCTAGCTGAAGTTGCCCGAGAATTTAACCTAGGTGATTACCTAAGGCTAGGTTCTGGTGAGCTTAAAAGTGGCGGTTTTCGTCGTGAATCCATCCTTGCCGATGCACTAGAGGCCGTTATAGGTGCTATTTACCTAGATGCCGGCATGGAAGTTGTTAAAAAGCACATTTTAAATTGGTTTGCACAGCGCTTAGATGCCATGAGCTTAAGTGATACCCAAAAAGACCCAAAAACCCGCCTCCAAGAATACCTTCAATCACGTCAGCAGCCACTGCCGCAATACGATGTTATTCATGTGGAAGGCGAAGCCCACGCCCAACTATTTACAGTTGAATGCGTGATTGAACAGTTAGATTATCGGCCACTAGGCATAGGTTCTAGTCGTCGTTTTGCCGAGCAAGAAGCCGCTGAAAAGGTTTTGCAGGCATTGGAGATTAAGGTTAAATGAGTAATAGTCGTTGTGGTTATGTCGCCCTAGTGGGTCGCCCAAACGTGGGTAAATCTACATTACTGAACCGTATTTTAGGCCAAAAAATAAGCATTACCTGTAAAAAGCCCCAAACTACCCGTCACCAAATTATGGGTATTCATACTGAAGGTGAAGTGCAAACCATTTACGTTGATACACCCGGTATGCACATTGCCGATGGCACCCGTGACAAAGCCATTAACCACTATATGAATGATGCTGCCAAGCAAGCCTTGCGTGATGTGGATGTGGTGGTTTTTTTAGTCGACCGTACTAAGTGGACAGTTGAAGATGATTTAGTGCTAGAGCGCCTAACTTATTTAGAATGCCCAGTTATTCTTGCAATTAACAAGGTCGATTGGCTAGAAGATAAAAGCACACTCTTGCCTTTTATTGAAGAAGTGAGTAAAAAACGCAACTTTGATGCCATCATTCCTATTTCTGCTTTAAGTGGCAAAAAAGTGAATACTTTGGTGGCTCAAATAGAAAAGCGTTTACCTGAAGGTGAGCATTTTTATCCTGAAGATCAGGTTACCGATCGCAGTTTACGCTTTTTGGCTTCCGAACTTATTCGTGAAAAAATTATGCGCCAGCTAGGTGAAGAATTACCCTATTCAGCCACCGTTGAAATAGAGCAATTCAAACAAGAAGGCCGCATTTTACACATCCATGCGTTAATTTTAGTTGAGCGCGAAGGCCAAAGAAAAATTATTATTGGCGATAAAGGCAACCAGCTTAAACTGATTGGCCGTGATGCCCGCTTAGACATGGAAAAAGCCTTTGAAAGCAAAATAATGCTTAACCTGTGGGTTAAGGTGAAAAGCAACTGGTCTGATGATGCGCGCGCCTTAAAAAGCTTGGGCTACACTGGGCTAAACTAAACGCCATGCCACAGGCCAGTGATTACCAACCCGCTTGGTTGTTGCACGCTCGCCCTTATTTAGAAACGAGCGCTTTGGCTTGGCTGTTAACGCTGGAAGAAGGCCGTGTTAATGCTGTAGTGCGGGGGGTACGAACTAAAAAAAGCCGTTACCGTGCCCTTTTGCAGCCTTTTACTCCCTTATTAATTAGAGTGGAAGGCCGCCAAGAACTAAAAAAGCTAGCCGGATTAGAAGCCACTGCTGCACCGCATTGGTTACAAGGCGAGGCATTAATTTGTGGGCTTTATGCCAATGAGTTACTTAGCCGTTTGCTGCTAACCGGCCAAGCTTGCCCTGCATTGTTTCGTGACTATTCACTGCTCTTGCAACTGGTTAGCATTCCTGAACAGCGTGAACCGGCTTTGCGCCGGTTTGAATTAAGCCTGCTAGAACACCTAGGTTACCCTCTAGTCTTTACAGATACCCAAGGCCAGCCTCTGATTGCCCAAAACTTGTATCGCTGGCTGCCAGAGCAAGGTTTTTTAGCCATACAAGGCCTAGCGGAGCCTAGCGTTCAGGTTTATAGCGGTGCAAATTTGTTAGCAATGGCCGATGATGATTGGCAAGACAAGCAAACACGCAAGCTAGCTAAAAGATTAACCCGCCAACTCATAGCCCCCCTGTTAGGATCTAAACCCTTGCATAGTCGACAGCTTTTTTTACAAATGAAAAAACCAATTTCAAACAACCTACGCTTGAATAAAACGTAAAATAATGGAGCTTAAAATGAATCAGCGTTTATTACTTGGTGTGAACATTGACCACATTGCTACCCTGCGCCAAGCAAGGGGTACGCGTTACCCAGACCCTGTTTTAGCAGCCCAACTAGCAGAACAAGCCGGTGCAGATGGCATTACTTTGCACCTGCGTGAAGACCGCCGCCACATTCAAGAAAGGGACATAGAACTGATTAAACAAGTGATGCACACGCCCATGAACTTTGAAATGGCCGTCACTGAATTTATGCTGGACTATGCAGAAAAACTACGAGCAGAACACGTTTGCCTAGTACCTGAACGCCGTGAAGAACTCACCACTGAAGGCGGTTTAGACGTGGCTGGGCAACTTAAAAAAATTACCGCCGCTTGCCAACGCCTAGCAGCAGTAGGCAGTGAAGTATCGTTGTTTATTGATGCCGATTTTAAGCAAGTCGATGCGGCTGTTGCAGCCGGTGCGCCTGCCATTGAATTGCACACGGGCGCTTATGCAGAAGCCAAAGAAGCCGAACAGCTAGCAAAAGAGCTTAAGCGCATTCAAGAAGGCACGGCCTATGCGCTTAGTAAAGGCTTAATTGTCAATGCTGGGCATGGCTTGCACTACCATAACGTTCAAGCCATCGCTGCCATTCCAGGCATTAACGAGCTAAATATTGGCCACGCCATTATTGCCCGTGCCGTGTTTACCGGTTTAACCGAAGCCATAAAAGAAATGAAAGCAATTATGCTGACGACCCGGGCTTCATGCTAAGCCAGTCCTATTTAACCTTGCTGCTGCAGCGGTTAACTAACACTTTTGCGCCTTACCGTGATAGGCGCATGTTAACCCTTTTAATGCTGGGATTTTCTAGCGGCTTACCTGCGCCTTTGGTTTTTTCTAACCTGTCTATTTGGCTAAGCGACTTAGGGGTAAGCCGTACCGACATTGGCTTATTTGCTTTGGCCGCCACGCCCTATGCTATTAATTTTTTATGGGCGCCTTTGGTTGATAGGTTAAGGCTGCCTTGGCTTTCGGCTCGCTTTGGGCGCAGGCGAGGCTGGGCTTTATTCACCCAAAGCTTATTAATTTTAGCCATAGTATTGCTGTCGCTAACCAACCCAACAGAAAACCTGCCATTGGTTGCTTTAGCGGTGCTGTTTGTCACTTTCATGTCGGCCACCCAAGACATAGTAATTGATGCTTATCGCATTGAACTGCTAGAGCCACATTTATACGGCGCTGGTTCTGCGGCAGCCATTTGGGGCTGGCATTTAGGCGGTACGCTTGTGGGGGCTGCTGGTGGTTTATACCTAGCCGAATATTATGGCTGGAACACCGCCTACCTAGTATTAGCAGCAGGCATTTTTATTGGAATGATTGCCGTTTTAGCCAGCCCTGAACCCAAGCCCGTCGTTTCAGCAGCAACGCTTGCAGAAGAGTCACGGGTGCTAAACCACTTAGAGGGCTTTAAAGAATTACCCAAACATTTTCGCCAAGCCATGGGCTGGATTTATGTTAGCTTTTTAGCCCCTTTTGCAGAATTTACTCGCCGCAAAGGCTGGCTGTGGATTTTAGCTTTTATTTTTATTTTTAAACTTGGCGATGCTTTACTTGGGCGCATGTCGGGGGTTTTTTACCGTGAACTGGGCTTTTCATTACTACAAATTGCCGAAGTCTCAAAGCTTTATGGTTTTGGTGGCAACATTGTTGGCATTCTTTTAGGGGGCTTGCTTGTTGCGCGGGTTGGCTTATTAAAAGCCCTGTTTATTTCTGGTTTGGCCACCGCAACCACTAACCTAACCTATGCTTGGCTTGCCGCATCCGGCCAATCTTATGCCGTGTTTGTGGTGGCTTTAGTGGCCGATAACTTCACCACGGGGCTTGTGACTGTCGCCTTTGTTGCCTACCTTTCAAGCCTCTGCAACGCAGCTTATACTGCCACTCAATATGCACTTTTAGCGTCTTTGGGTAATTTGGCTAGAATTTGGTTATCGGCTTCAAGTGGCTGGATGGTAGATAAACTGGACGGCGATTGGACACTGTTTTTTATTTTAACCGCCGTCATTGCGCTGGCAGGTTTGCCACTTTTGTGGGTTATTATGCAAAAATTCCCCATCACACCGTCTCAAGCCCTGCGGCCTGAAAAAAAAGAAACTAAAGTGGTTAATCCATGATCAATCGATTGTTTGGTTCACGCCATAAAAACGATGCTGGCGATTTAAAAACCAGAGCAAGGGTATCGCTTGAGCGTGAAGGTAACGCACAGATAGAACGCATTAGCCAAGTTGTGCATAAAATTCATTGGACACGCACCATTCTTGGCATTATTTGGACAGCAGGGCCTGTCACTATGCTGGGGCTACTGGGTGGTTTTTACCTAGCTTATGGTAAGGTGCCACCGGCACAAACACTCTTATACTTTTTTACCTTTACTGTCTTATCAGGCTTAATTGCTTTTCTTGCTAAGGTGGTTTATGACATGACCCGTGGCCATGTCGCAGAACAAGCGCAGCAAGATGTAACCGAAGTGATCGACAAATTGGCTGATTTAATTCTTGCGGTGCGTGATTTAATTGTTGGTAGCCACGAAGAAGAAGTGCGTCCCCGTGAAGCCGCTTTGCAACTGTTACGAAGAATTGAACTGACCCCTGATGGCGTAGCCTTTGCTGCCCAAGAATTAACCGGCGACAGTGAGCTTGCAAAAATTTTAGGGCGCATAGAAACCTATCGCCGTGCAGGTTTATATTCCCGTGTTCGTGACCTTAACCGCCAACACCGTGAACGCATAGAAACAGCGCTGCAATGGCTTAACGAAGCCTCACCTGAAGCGGCTGGGGTTTTACGTGAACGCTTTCAAGGCGAAGCGCCCCAATTAGAAAAAGGGGTACCAAGGGACGAATACTTTATTGAGCGTGTATTGGCCGCCATTGAAGAAGACAACCTGCTATTAATGACCCTGCAAGACGTAGAAGAAATGCTGATTCTAGCCTTTGAGCTGGTCAATGGCCGTGAAATCCCCATGTTAATCTTCAGCTATTCAGGCAAATGGAAGCTAGCCCGAGCCTTAGATGACCTAGAAGAAAAACGCAGCCATTACCGCATTGCCCAAGCCAGTGGCAGTAACCGTATTCGTGCCTTGGCCGGTTTTTTAGTTGAAACCGATGAAGCCATTCACGAACAATTGCCTTATGGCACCTCGGCCCATGAATTAATTGGTAGTATCGAAAGCATTTTAGATCAGATTGCCGCCGATATACTCAAGCTAGTTGAGCTATCAAACCAAGGAAAACTTGCCAACACCATCGAATTACGTAGTAAAGTAGGCGTTTTATCTAAATCATTGGTTTTATATAAGGCAGCACGTCAGGGTTATCAGCAATTAGGCCGTGCCCATGCCACCTTAATTGATGCCTCTAAAAGCTGGAATAAACTTGCAGCCCACTTTGGCGATGAAGCTAACCAGCTTAGATTAGGCCCTGGCCGCAGCGGTTTACGCATTATTGAACGCATAGTTTCACTGGCCGATGAACAAAAAATTGCCGTTTGTCAGCGCCTAGTCGCCTATTTGCATGGCGAACAGCTAGAAAAACGGGGGCGGCGTTTTTTTACCCGCCACGAAGGCCGTTCAAGACCCTTAACCCTAGAAGGGGCACGCCAACTTGCCGTTGAAGT